>CAZMRE010000008.1:0-22804 GCA_964568545.1 uncultured Deferribacteres bacterium
TCTTATCTCGTTTATTATTAAAGCCTTGTGTCTTTGAGTCTTCGTGGCAATGAATGGTTCAGATTGACATTGCGCAATGCGGCTATTTCTCCGGCGGCCAGAGTGCAGCCACTTTGTAAGTATTTTTTAACGATTTTACTGCTTCCTTGTAGGCGGCTTTCTTCTTAAAATACAACAGGTAATCCTTAATATCTGCTTTCACCTCATCGAAAGGCTGTGTGTATTTTTTCCGGGATTCTAGCTTTAGAATAAAAAAGTACCCGTCTTCTGATTGAAAAATGTTGCTCACCTTTCCGACATCAACCTTGTTGACAGCCGATTGGATATAGCCTGGCATGTGCGTTCTCGGAAAATCTTTAAATAACCCACCCTGATCTTTCCGATAAGGAAATTCGGAGAAGCGTTTCACCAGGTTGCCAAAGTTTTCACCGGCACGGGCTTTTTGCAAGTAGTTTTCCATTTTTTGTCGGACTTTAGCTTTTTCCGAAGGCGTGTCACCCTGAAAAGAGAGGCCGAACAAACGAAAGCTTGCCGATTCCCATCCGTTGTAAAAATCCCGGATTTGCTTTTCATCCACCGAAAGATTTTTGTAGACGACGTCCTTTAGGTACTTTCGGTACAACTTTTTTCGCCAGTAGTTGTTCTTGAATTGTTTTAATGTTAATCCCCGTGTTGCCAGATCTTTTTCTGTGGCTTTTTTGCCTCCGAATGTTTTGATGACACCCCGGATGTAATGATCCACAGAATCCCGGGGAAAAGTAACGCCCGTGCGAGTGGCATTTGCAACAAATAGTCGTTTTTCCGTTTCCTGTGAAATTAGATTTTGCAGGTAGGAAGCGAGTTCCTTTTTTGAGATTTTTTCGGGCGGGTCGGCAAAAATTCCAAATTTTTGGTACACATCCGGTCTGACGTCGCTTACTCGCAATTCGAAGCCCGTACTTTTAACCAGAACAGCATCTTTGTCCGGATTTAAAATCGGCAGCTTTTGTGAAAGGGTTTTAAAAAGCCAGTACTCGGTTTCGCCTCCCGGATACACAGTCGTCTTGTGAGAGCATGCCATCACGACCATTAAAATTACTAGTGCCGCAAGTCGGGTAGTTCTCATCAATTTCTCCTTTTCCTATTTGAGGCCATTAGATTTGCCTTAATTCAGCTTCGTGTTCTTTCAGCCATTTCTGGCGAGTTTTATAGTCGGGACATCGTTTTGCCACCAGTGACCAGAATTTTCGGGAATGATTCATTTGTTCCAGATGGCTGAGCTCGTGAATGATCACGTACTGCAACACAACCGGAGGAGCCATCAAGAGCCGCCAGTTAAAATTCAGATTTCCTCTGGAGGAACAACTGCCCCAACGTGTTTTCTGATCGCGAATGGAAACGCGCCCGATGGTTACGCCCAATTTTTTGGCGAGGCGGTGGGTTTCCTCAACGATCTGAATTTTCGCCTGTTCGCGAAACCAGACTTCAATGATTCGGTTTAGCGGAAGTTCTGCCTTTTTTGGCAGCCGCACGTCAAAAAAAGGCTCGCGCAAATGAATGGAAACGGTGTTGCTTGAAACAGTCAGTGCCCGAATTTGCAAAGGATTTCCCTTGTATAACACAGAATCACCGTTTGAAAGCTGTCTGGTTTTGCGGGCAGGCTGTTCCTTCAGGTGTTTCAAAATCCAGCGTTGCTTTGCGATAATCAGATCGTAGGCTTTTTGAACGGGAAGGTCACGCGGTAAAATGACCCGTAATCCGGAATCGGAATCCGGATGAATTTCCAGCCGCAGATTTCGGGCACGCTCACTGCGCCGCAATTCAAAAGAAATCCGCGTTTTGGATTGGGGAAGCAAGATGCTCTTTTGCATAATTCGTGGCTTTTTTACGGAATTCCTTTTTAAAAGTGCGTTATTAATTCCAAGACTCCCGTTCCAATTTGGCAATACTTAATCTAAGCATTTCATTTTTCCACAACCCGATTGTTTCCTGGCGATTTTGCCCTTCAGCAATTTCAAGCTTTCCTTCATATCTAAAGGAACCATTTTATTCGGTTTGCTGCCAGCCCCGATTTCTTCACTACCCCGGGTTAAAACTTGCCGTGTTCGGCTTTTGTCACGGTAGACGGTAATGCCTTTGCAGCCGAGCTCATAGGCTAGCAAAAAGGCTTCTCGAATTGCCTCGGGTTGCGCATCGGCCGGGAAATTAATGGTCTTCGAGACGGCGTTGTCTGTGTGCTTTTGGAAAACGGCCTGCATCCGCACGTGCCATTCGGCGGGAATTTCATGGGCCGTTTTAAAAAGCGAGCGAATGCTTTCTGAGATTTCCGGGATGCTCTGCACTGAGCCCGTTTGAGCAATGCGTTCCAGTAGGCGCATGTCAAAAAATCCTTCCTTCCGGGCAATTGTTTCAAAAATAGGGTGAATTTCCAGAAGAACCTCGTTCTCAAGAACGTGCCGCTCGAAAATCGGTGCAAAAAGAGGTTCAATTCCGGAGGAAGCACCTGCGATAATGCTGATCGACCCGGTTGGAGCAATGGTGGTTCGCGTGGCGTTTCGAATGGGTTTGTGCCCGGGACGGTCGTACACGCTACCCTTGAAATTTGGGAAAGGCCCTCTTTTTTGGGCCAGGGCTTCTGAGGCGCGATCGGCTTCCATTTGAATACAGGCCATCACCTCATCCGCAAGTTGCAGGGCTTTCTCGGAATCGTAGGGGATGCCGAGAAGAATCAGAAAATCGGCGAAGCCCATGATTCCCAGTCCTATTTTTCGGTTGCCAAGTGTCATTCGCTTAATCTGAGGCAGAGGGAATCGATTCACATCAATCACATTGTCCAGAAAGTGAACGGCCAGTCGGACCGTTTCCCGAAGACGTTGGAAATCAGGTGCGCCATTTGTGACAAAGTGAGAAAGGTTAATCGACCCCAGGTTGCAGCTTTCGTACGGAAGAAGAGGCTGTTCCCCGCAAGGATTGGTGCTTTCGATGGCGCTGAGATGCGGCGTCGGGTTATCCCGGTTGATTTGATCCAAAAACAACAAACCGGGATCGCCGTTTTCCCAGGCGTTTTGGACTATTTTTTCTAAAACCTCAGTTGCGCGAAGCGATCCTGCGGGTTTCCCGGTTCGGGGATTCCGTGTGCTAAAGGAGCATCCCCGGCGCACGCAGCGCATAAAATCATCCGAAACGGCTACGGAGATATTGAAATTTTGCAGACGTCTTTTGTGTTGTTTGGAGTGAATAAAATCAAGAATATCAGGGTGATCGTAACGAAGTACGCCCATGTTGGCACCCCGCCGTGTTCCACCTTGTTTGATGGCTTCGGTCGCACAGTCAAAAACCTCCATGAATGAAATGGGGCCGCTGGCTTTTCCCATTGTGGAGCGGACGAGGTCGTTTTTAGGCCTCAATTTTGAAAACGAAAATCCTGTTCCGCCGCCACTCTGGTGTATGATGGCCGTGTGCTTCAGTGTTTCAAAAATCGAACGAATGGAGTCCTGTACAGGCAGCACAAAACACGCGGAGAGTTGTCCCAATTTTCGGCCGGCATTCATCAGCGTGGGTGAATTGGGAATGAAATCCAGATGAGACATCGCTTGAAAAAAGGCTTCGCTTGTTTCTTCAATAGTTGCGCGGGGATCGTAAAGAGTGTCTGCCCTTGCCACAAATCGGGCCACTCTCCTGAACATTTCTACGGGCGTTTCAATGATTTCGCCACGGGCGTTCCTTTTCAAGTAACGGCTTCTTAGAAGAATTTCGGCGTTCTGGGAAAGATTTGGAACAAAATCGCTCTTCATCCTGAGTAAATCCCTCATCCGCGCATTAGCAGCAAAATATATTTGGTCCAATTTGTTAAATTGACTGAAGTGGGTTTAATTATTTTCAATGTAACGTGAACATTTCTTTAAATCAAGAAAAAATTTGGTGGTTTTAAGATTCTTGCCCGTGAGTAAGAGCGATGCGTTTAATTTTAGTAAAGTGCATGCCTTTAGTTGTTTTTAATCCGCCGTACCATTCTGAATGTATGTATATCAGTGAGACACGATTGGCAACATCCCTTTTAAAGGAACGGCTTAGGTTTTCGATTAATTTTAATAAAATCAATGGATTTAAAAATATTAATGATGCTCTCCACTGTGGTACGTGCTTTGCTATTTCAGGGGTGATCTTTTAGAAACCACGAGAAAAGCCCAAGAGCAATAAATCATTAATTTTGGTTTTGGGTATCGAAAAAGGAATGAGGAGCAAATGCAAGCTGTAATTTTAGCCGGAGGTTTGGAAACAAATCTTTCCATTTTAACCCGCCACTACCCCAAGGCATTGCTTAATGTGGCCAATCAACCGTTGATTGATTATGTCCTTAGTTATCTCCGGCAATGGGAGATAAAAGATGTTATTTTTTGTGTCAATCGTGAGACCTCTATTTTAAGAAATTATCTGGATAAACCATCTTTTCAGGACTTTAAGTTTCGATTTTACGAGGAGGGCTATCCAAGGGGAACCGCCGGTACTCTGGTGGATATTCGGAAATGGTTGACGGATGACCACGTACTGGTGGTGAACGGCAATGTAATTAGCCAGATGGATATTTCTACACTGGTTCATTACCACGATCTGAAAAAGTCCTATTTCACCATTGTGACCGGGTATCCGATTCGGGAACCGAAACCGGCGACGGAAATAACCATTGGCACCGATGGATCGGTGAAGGCCGTGAAAACGCAGGCTTATCCTGCAGAGCCGGAATTTGCCACGTTGCCACATGGAATTTATCTATTAAATCCCAGAATATTGGATATTTTTTCTCGCTACAAAGGATATCTAGATTTGAAAGAGCAATTTATCGCTGCCTTAAAGAATAAAAATGTGCCGATGTACAGCTATATTTCTTCTGAATTTACGCGAAGTATTGAATCCCTTGAAGATTATTTGCAGATAAATTTTGATGTGCTTTACCAGAATTGGATGGCGCGTTTCTGGGGAAATGAAATCCGGGAACAGGTGTGGGTTGACCGCGGGGTACAAATCGATCCGGATGCGGAAATCATTGGGCCGGTGGTGATTGGGGAATACACGACCGTTGAAAGTGGTGTTCGAATTGTGGGGCCGGCAGTAATCGGACAGAATTGTCATTTTGCCGAAGGGAGTTTTTTGCGGGAAAGCGTGGTCTGGGATAATTCCGTTTTTCGCAGAAAGAGTCACGTTGAATATTCGCTGATTGGCGAAAGCTTTACTATTCGTGAACGCAGCTTTTTCAGTCGCCAGGTTATGCTGGACATGCCGATGGAAATTGGGGAGCTGAATTTACTTCCACGGAACCTGAAGTTTGATTCGATCTGGATGCCGGAGCCGCGGTCTGTCCTTGAATATATCAAGCTGAGCTTTTTTGAAAAGATTAAGCGTGGCATCGATCTCTTAGGGGCGGTTTTTCTTGCGGTGCTTTTTTCTCCGGTTTTGATTCTGGCGTCGCTGGCCGTTCTTATTGAAAGCGGACGGCCGGTGCTTGAAAAGGAGCAATTGCTTGGACGGTGGGGCAAGGCTTTTGGAATGTGGAAATTTCGCACCTGCACCGCGGGAGCAAAAGATTCCCAAAAGCTGCCAAGAAAGAATCGCATTCTGGGCAAAGAAGCGCAGCTAACGCATGTCGGGAAAATCCTGTCGCTTATGGGAATCGACGAACTTCCACAATTATTCAATGTTTTGAAAGGAGATATGAGTTTGGTTGGGCCGCGCCCGCTTGCCATACCTGAGATGCGCTTTTCCCCGGGCTGGCGGGATGTCAGGCTTCGGGTAAAACCGGGTCTTACCGGATTGTGGCAGGTGAGTGGGGGACATCATTTTAATCTCCACGAATGGATTCGAAATGATATTTACTACGTTCGGAATCAGTCGCTATTATTGGATTTTAAAATTTTGCTGAGGACGCCCTTTCGAGTTTTAAAGGGATAAGGAAATAGATTTATGACAACACGTGAAATGAGATTTCCGTGGATTATGAACGAATCCCGGCGCCTGTCCCGGCTTCAACGAATCAATACCTCCAACTTTTTCAAGGACAGGGGCGTTCTGGTTTACGATTCCGAGCATAATCGCTATTTTGTAGATCAGGAAAAAGTGCCTTGGTGGAAGTGGTTCCCAATGGAAATTCGTTTTCAGCATTTCCTGAAAGCGTGGCCTTTTATTCACGGACGCGTACTGGAAATTGGCTGTCAGGGGAAACCCTTTCGTTTGCTGTTCGAGCAACTGGCAAAGCATTATTGGGGATTTGAGTCCTTGAACCATGTCGGCAATAACCTTGGAGACGTTGTCGTGGACGAGCAAATCCTTCCCCTGCAGTCTCAAAGTCTGGAAACCATTGCAGGATTGGATGTCTTGAGGCGCGTAACTGATCCCCATGTCTTCCTGCAGCAAATTTACTCGGCTCTGAAGCCTGAGGGTCATTTAATCCTCTGGGTATCACACGGGTCATCGCTTCTTTTAGACGACGACGTATATTTCGATTTCTCCCCCAGGAGCCTTCACAATTTGGTGGAGTCTGTGGGCCTTCAGATTGAGCATGAAAGCACACTCGTTGGAAAGGGCGTCGTTTTTCTTCAAAACGGCATGAAGCTATTTTTTTCTTCCTCAACTTATTTAGATTCTCAAAAATCATTTCTTTCGCGTGCCTTTTTGTCTGCTCAGGCGTTCTACTTAAAGCATTGGGATCGAAAATACTATAAAACAGCCTCGCGAAGTGAATCCCCCAGCATTCCGCCGTTTAATGGATTTAGACTTTCCACATTAATTGTCGGGCGAAAGTTGTAGGCCGAAGGATAGTCCACGAATTTACGAAAATTTAACGCCATAAAAATCAAAAGTAACCTCTTTAATCCTGTCAATCCTGTTAAAAATTCTTTAAAATTTACACCAATCGCCGGCAGGCGGATTTAATTGCAAATGTCAATGTTTATTAGGTGTTTTTTGCTACGCCTTTTTCCTGGATTTTTAAACTTGATTTTTATGGTTAGAATTCCTATTTTGAACGGTATTATTTGTAGGCTAATCAAAAATAGGGAATAAATATTCTTTTAAAATATGATTTACAAATATTGTGCCAATTTTTTATTTTATCTTGACAATAACCCGTATTTGTTGTAAATTATTTTCTGTGATTAAATGGAGGATTTCTCATGGCAATTACTGTTGACGATGTGGAAAAAATTGCCAAACTGGCAAAGTTATCATTTACGGATGAAGAAAAGGAAAAATTCACGGAACAGTTAAGGCAAATTATCTCGTATGTCGAAAAACTGAATGAGCTGGATGTGGAAAATATTCCGGCCACCTACCATGTGCTTGAGGTTAAGAATGTTTTCAGGAAGGATGAGGCAAAACCTTCCATGTCTCAGGAAAAGGTTCTGGAGAATGCACCTTCGGCAAAGAAGGGTTACTTTAGTGTGCCAAAAGTGATTGCACAGGATTAGGCTCGCCAATCGTGCAGAAACCAGATCAGTTGAGAATTGTGGCAGTCATTCCGGCTCGCTACGCAGCATCACGATTTCCCGGAAAAGTGCTTGCTCCAATTCTGGGAAAACCCATGCTTCAGTGGGTTTTTGAACAGACACAAAAAGCCACTCATTTGGATGACGTCTGGATTGCAACCGATCATCCGGAGGTGCAGCGGGTTGCGGAATCCTTTGGTGCGCGAGTGGTTTTGACTTCTCCAACGGCGCGGAGCGGTACCGATCGTATTGCTGAAGCCGTTGAAGCGGAACCCATTGACATTGTGGTAAATGTTCAGGGTGATGAGCCTATGATCGATCCGGGGGCAATCGACGCCGCAATTGAGCCGTTTTTTAGTGACGAACAACTTCAGGTTTCAACACTGGTACGGCCGACGCAGAGTCTTGAGGAAATGCAGGATATTCACACGGCGCGGGTAATTTTTGATCAAAATCATTTTGCTATTTATTTTACGCGCGGTATTATTCCTTACAACCGAGATGAACCCGACCGATCACGCTGGCTGCAACAATTTAAATATTTTCAACATGTTGGTATCTATGTGTATCGGAAGGAATTTTTACTTAAATTTGCCGGCTGGGAAGAATCGCAATTGGAAAAAATTGAGAAGCTGGAACAACTTCGTATTCTGGAACACGGGTACAGAATCAAGGTGGTCGAAACCGATTACGTACCCATTTGTGTGGATATTCCAGAGGATATTCCAAGAGTGGAAGCCGCTTTGGAATCTTAAATCAAAAGGGTTTGGAACCAGTGACTGAAAAACAGACAAAATTTATTTTTATTACAGGTGGTGTGGTTAGTTCCCTGGGAAAGGGAATTGCTGCGGCTTCTCTGGGAATGCTGCTCAAGTCGAGGGGACTAAAGGTAACTATCCAAAAATTTGATCCCTATATTAACGTTGACCCCGGCACACTCAGCCCCTTTCAGCACGGAGAGGTTTTTGTGACCGATGACGGCGCCGAAACCGATCTGGATTTGGGACACTATGAGCGTTTTATCGACACCAATATGACTCGGAAAAATAATACCACCACAGGGCAGGTTTATTACACCGTTATTATGAAAGAGCGCCATGGCGATTATCTTGGGAAAACGGTTCAAGTCATTCCTCACATCACCGATGAAATCAAGCGTCGCTGCTGGGATGTGGCTCACAACGACGATGTGTTTGATGTCGTCATTACGGAGGTTGGCGGAACGGTGGGGGATATTGAAGGTCTCCCCTTTCTGGAGGCGATCCGACAATTTTCGCTGGATGTGGGACGACAGAATGCCATTAATATTCATCTGACGCTTGTTCCCTACATTCGTGCCTCGGGCGAATTGAAAACGAAGCCGACCCAGCATAGTGTGATGAAGCTTCGGGAAATCGGAATCCAGCCCGATGTGTTGCTTTGCCGTACGGAATACCATTTATCTCGGGAAATTCGCGAAAAAATTGGCCTATTTTGCAATGTTCCCGCCGAAGCTGTCATCGAAGGTATCGATGTTGAAACAATCTACGAAGTTCCCCTTATCCTTCACAAAGAAAAATTAGACGAATTGGTGATTCAAGAACTTGGACTAAAAACCCCCGAACCAGATATTGCCAATTGGCAGCAATTTGTTGAAAAAGCCAAGCATCCTTCTCAAACCGTTCGTATTGCAGTAGTTGGAAAGTACATTAACCTGAAAGATTCTTACAAAAGCATTATTGAAGCATTTATTCATGCAGGCGTCGAGAATAATGCCCATGTGGAACTGATTTGGGTGGATTCAGAGGATATCGAAGCCAACGGTGTTGGAAAATATTTGCACGATGCGGAGGGCGTTCTTATTCCGGGGGGATTTGGTATGCGCGGCATCGAGGGAAAGATTCAGGCGGTTGAATTTGCCCGTGTGAACAAGATTCCGTTCTTCGGGATTTGCCTGGGACTGCAGTGCGCGGTAATTGAATTTTCACGGAATGTGTGCGGACTTAAACGGGCAAACAGCCGGGAGTTTGACCCCGAAACGCCCCATCCCGTAATTGATTTTATGGAAGATCAAAAGGGCCTGAAGGATAAGGGCGGCACGATGCGACTTGGGGCTTACCCCTGTGTGGTTAAAGAAGGGACGAAGGCATTTGAGGCCTATCGCGTGCGGGAAATCTCCGAACGCCACAGGCACCGTTATGAGGTAAACAATAAGTACCGAAGCATTCTTCAGGAAAACGGGTTGGTTCTCAGCGGCATTTATCCCAAAGAAGATCTGGTTGAAATTGTCGAGTTGCCCACGCATCCCTGGTTTGTGGGGGTTCAATTTCATCCGGAATTGAAATCGCGTGTCAATAAAGCCCATCCGCTATTTCGGGAGTTTGTAAAAGCCGCATTAGACGTCCAGAAAGAAAAATCCAATCAAAAAGAATATGTGTGATTTTAAATCCTTAAAAAATGAGATTTTAAGATGAAAATTATCGATGTGAATGGAATAAAAATTGGAGGGGGAAATCCACTGGTTCTCATCGCGGGGCCTTGTGTGATTGAGGATGAAAGCGTGGTCATGGACGCGGCAGGGCAGATCAGGGAAATTGTCGACCGCTTGGGCATCCCCTGGATTTTCAAGTCCTCCTACCAGAAGGACAATCGCTCGTCAGTGGATTACTACCAGGGACCCGGTTTGGAAAAGGGGTTGAAAATTTTGCAGAAGGTCAAAGAAACCTACCACGTACCGGTGCTGTCTGACATCCACGATCATTGTCAGGCTGAACCGGCGGCAGAGATTCTGGACGTGGTCCAGATTCCGGCGTACTTGTCCATGCAGACCAGTCTCACTTTGGCGGCTGCGCGAACCGGAAAAGTCATTAATGTAAAAAAGGGACAGTTTTTGCACCCGGAAGATGTGGGGAAAATCATCAAAAAAATCGAGAGCGTGGGGAATGAGCAGATTATTTTAACCGAACGGGGAAGCGTTTTCGGTTATCACAACCTTGTGGTGGACATGCGCTCCTTTCCGATCATGCGCTCTTTTAATTATCCGGTGATGTTTGATGTAACCCACTCCATTCGCATTTACGGGGTGCCTTCATCCAATCCGGAAGGCGGTGAACCCTGGTTTGTTCCTTATCTGGCGCGTGCGGGGGTGGCTGCCGGTGTGGATGCTCTTTTTATTGAAACACATCCGGACTGCAAAAATGCTCTGTGCGATGCTGCTAGCATGTGGCCGCTGCAAAAGCTGGAGGAATTGCTCACGCAGGTAAAACGAATTGACGAACTGGTGAAACCCTGGCTAAACCACTGAATGGGGAAATATTTAAGCAAAGAGATTCTAACCACAGCCGTAGAGGTACAGGTTGCCTAAATTGCCTTTACTAACCAGTCAAGAAGTAGAAAGCATACTTTGTGCTAAAAAAATTCGCGGCAAAATTTCAACACAGGAGAGTTTTAACTCATGCAATTTTTTATCGATTCGGCGGAAATTTCGGATATTGAAGAAGCCCTGACGCTAAACATCTGTGACGGCGTGACCACCAATCCAAGTTTAATTGCAAAATCGGGTCGCCAGCTAAAACCGGTCATTCAGGAAATTGCCAGCCTGGTGAACGGGCCTGTTCTGGCGGAGGTGGTGAGTACGACAACGGAAGGCATTATTTCCGAGGGACGTGAAATGGCCGAGTGGGCGGAAAATGTCGTTATCAAAATTCCTGTGACTTTAGAGGGGCTGAAAGCCATTAAAATCCTGGAAACGGAGGATATTTCCACGGGAACAACCCTGGTGTTTTCACCATCTCAGGCACTGCTGGCAGCAAAAGCCGGTACACACTACGTCATTCCATTCGTCGGGCGTCTGGACGATATCTCGTCAATGGGAATCGGTCTGGTGGCGCAGGTTCAGGAAGCGCTTTCGAATTATGTGTTTGAAGCAGAGGTTTTGGCGGCCAGCATCCGCAATCCCGGGCACATTGTGGAATGTGCCCTGGCAGGTGTGCCAGTGGTTACAGCTCCGTTAAGGGTTTACAAACAAATGGTGAAACACCCATTAACGGATATTGGAATTCAGCGATTTCTGGCTGATTGGGAATCTGCGAAAAAGGAGCTCCTTGCCTAAATGAGTGATGAAGAAATTATCGAGCGCGGAAAGCAGGTCGTTCGCATCGAAGCCAGGGCACTGGAGGGTCTCATTGATCAGGTAGATGAGTCTTTTGAGAGGGCGGTCGATCTCATTCGGCAGTCAAAGGGGCGGGTCATTGTAACGGGGATTGGGAAATCCGGCATTGTCGGAAGAAAAATTGCGGCCACTCTTACCAGTACCGGAACAGCCGCTTTCTTTCTGCATCCTACAGAGGGCGCCCACGGCGATCTTGGAATGGTGCTAAAGGATGATGTGGTCATCTGTATCTCCAAAAGCGGCAACACGGAAGAACTGGCGCAGCTTATCCCGATTTTTAAGCGCATTGGGGTTCCAATCATCACCATGACGGCCAATCCGGATTCCAAGCTTGCCCTGAAGAGCGACATAACCATTAACGTGCGCGTGCCCGAAGAAGCGTGTCCTTTTGATCTGGCACCAACCGCCAGCACCACGGCAACTATGGCCATGGGAGACGCTCTAGCTGTGGCACTTTTGCAATTGCGGAATTTCAGTTTGGAGGATTTTGCCAGGCTTCACCCAGGCGGCAGTATTGGCCGAAAGCTTCTACTCAGAATTGACGATGTCATGGCTACCGGCGACCGTGTTCCGAAGATCGCCCCTGATCTTCCCCTGAAAGATGCCATCATGGAGATCACCTCCAAGCGATTTGGGGCAACTGGCGTTGTCAACGGAAATGGAAAATTGCTCGGAATCATTACGGATGGCGATGTCCGGCGTTTGATTGAGCGAAAGAAAGATCTGTGGGAGCTTCGAGCCGGGGAAATCATGACGAAGAATCCGATTACGGTAAAGATTGGGATTCTGGCAACGGATGCCTTTAACCTGATGAAAATTCGCGCAATTAATTCTTTGCTTGTGGTGGATGCGGAAAATCGTCTGGTGGGTATTGTTCACATTCACGATCTTTTGAAAGCGGGGATTTCTTAGTCAATGGCAAAACCGCTGAAAAAACGCATTAAAAATGATTTGATTTTCCTGTTTGTATTTTATTTGATTTTATTCGTCCGTTTGTTGAGACGAGAGGCGGCGTTTAAGCTCTTTGAAAAACTGGGGCAATTCAGCTATTACGTAATTTCCGATGTGCGTAATAAAATGATCGCCCATCTCACGATTGCTTTTGGAGATCAAAAATCGGCGAAGGCCATTCGGAAAATGGCCAAGGAAACATTTGTAAATTTGGGACGAAATGCAGTTGACGCGATTCGGTTACCCATTTATTCTCTGAAAGATCTGGAAAAAATTGTGGTGGCTGAAGGATTGGATGGTCTCGATCGAATTCGTGCGGAGGGTCGAAGCATCATTCTGATTACCGGACATGTCGGTTCGTGGGAGGTGATGGCTGGTTACATTGCGATGAAAGGGTACCCACTTTATGTAGTGGGTGCCCGATTGTACGATCCGCGGTTGGATCGACTCTTACTGAAAATGCGAAAAAGCGGCGGATACATCAATATCCCCCGTGGGGGATCGACGAAATATCTGTTGCAGATTCTGAATCGGCCCAATCTTCTTGGTTTGCTCATTGACCAGGACACGGATGTTGCTGGTACGTTTGTGGATTTTTTCGGGAAATCGGCTTACACACCCGTAGGGCCGGTTATTCTCGCAGAAAAAACCGGTGCTGCGCTTGTTCCGATTTTCATTAAATTGGACCAGACGTACACGCATCGGATGGAAATTTTGCCTGAATTTAAAATGACACTAACCGGAGACAAACGAAAAGATGCCACTCGAAATACGCAGGGTTTAACAAAGATAATTGAAGACTTTATCCGAACGGTTCCAACCCAGTGGGTCTGGATGCATGAACGCTGGAAAACCCGTCCGGAAGATGTTGAGCAGCGCCAATGAAATATGTAATCAAAATATTTGTTATTTTGGGATTTATGTCTTTTTTAGTGATGGGTTGTAGCGAAAAGAAAACGACGGCCCCTCCCGAAAAGCAGCCCAAGCTGGCTCAGGAAACCCCGGATCAGGAGGCCTGGAATTCGACGGTTGTTACGAGCAAAATGGGACACGTAACCGCGAAGGTAAAATACGGCCACATGAGCCACTATTCCGAGAAGCGGCTTATGAAATTTGATGAGGGCGTCAAGGTTTTTATTTACGACAAAAAGGGCAAGCTCAGTTCAACTGTGGATTCAGATCGGGGGCTTTTGAACGAAAAGACTAAATTGGTCGAGGCTTTTGGGCATGTGGTGGCTCATTCAGACAGTGGGGCGACGCTTTACACCGATCATCTTACCTACGATCACATGAAAAATAAATTGTACACGGACGCCTTTGTAAAGGTGACCACAAAGACAGATACACTGTACGGCACCGGATTTGAATCGGACGAAAATTTGAATCATTGGGTCATTCGGAAGCCGAGAGGCGTTTCCAGCCGTCCAATCACAATTGATTTTGAAAGCCATTTTAGGGGAAAGAAACGGAAGCAGGCTTCCACTACAGTTCAATCTTCTGCAGAAAAGCCGAAGTAAATTATTTAACGAAAAGTCAGGAAAATGGCCCGTTACAGGTTCTTTGAAAAAATCATTGAGATGGCTTGTATTTTTGCCTTCATTTTCGGATGGGTACCGTTCGTTTTTTCGCAGGAAAGGCCGGTCAATCTTGCCCGGCTAATGCACGCGGATTCTCTTATTTTCCAGAAAAAGGGAGAGCAGGAAATCTTTCGTTTTATGGGGAATGTTGTTTTTAAAAAGGGTTACAAGTCCCTGACGTGTGATCAATCGCTTTATTATCGACAGCGGGCGTTTGCTATTTTCACAGGGCGAGTGGTTATGAATGATTCCGGGCGGATATTGTGGGCGGATAAGGTCATCTATTTTCAGCATCCGGAGCGGGAAATCGCTAAAGGGCATGTCCGGTTTACCAACAAGAAGAAGGAATTGACATCGGATTTCCTGGAATATTCGGACGTAACTCAAAAAGCTCTTGCCACCCAGCATGTCGTTTTTCGGGATTCACTGAATTCCATCGAACTATTTTCGGATAGCCTTATTTATTGGGCTGATAAGGATTATGGAGAAGCTCGAGGAAGCCCGAAACTCATTAAACGGGATTCAACGGGAGCGGTGGAGATTGAAATTCATTCCAAAAAATTGGCGTATGACGGAGACAGATCTGTGGCGGTAGCGCTTGAAAATGTGAAAATCTTGAAGGGGGATGTTACCAGTTTTGCGGCGGTTGCCCGTTACTACAATTCCAAGCATAAAATCGTCATCACCGGAAATCCAAAGGTCTATCAGCGTGATGATACCATGACGGCCGATTCAATTGAAATTTTCATTCACGGAAAGCATCTGAAACGTGTTCACTTAATCGGGCACGGCCGAATGAGCTCGAAGGTTCATTTGAATCAAAAAATTCTGGAAGACTGGCTTTCGGGGCAGGATATCCAGATGAGCTTCAAAAAGGATACGCTCCGGCAGGTAATTGTTCAGAATCAGGCAATTAGTCTCTATCATGTGGTGGAAAAGGGAAAAGAAAAGGGCGTTAATCAGATGTTGGGAGACTGGCTAAAAATTCAATTTCAAAAGGGAGATGTGAAGAAGGTTGCTATTAAAAGTACGCCGGGGCGATCGCACGGAAAATTCTATCCGCCCGGAGCAAAAGTAACGCCTCTGAAGCCGTAAAGGGAATCATTGGAAACATGTCCACATTGAAAACGGAAAATATTGTTAAATTTTATGGAAAACGAAAGGTTGTAAAGAATGTTTCCATTGATGTAAAGCAGTCGGAAATTGTGGGGCTGCTGGGACCCAATGGCGCTGGAAAGACCACTACATTTTACATGATTACCGGGATGATTCGCCCGAATGCCGGAAAAATTATTTTGGATGATCGGGAAATTACCCGGCTGCCGATGTACAAGCGAGCGCGCCTGGGGATTGGTTATCTGCCACAGGAGCCGTCGATTTTCCGAAAGCTAACAGTAGAAGAGAACATCCTGGCCATTCTCGAGATGCTCCCTATTTCCAAACAGGAGCGCCATCGGCGACTGGAAATGCATCTCTCGGAGCTTGGGGTCACGCACGTCGCCAAAAATAAGGGTTACAATCTTTCCGGAGGTGAAAGAAGACGGGTGGAAATTGCCCGGGCGTTGGTAACGAGTCCAAAATTTTTGCTGTTAGATGAACCTTTCGCTGGTATCGACCCGATAGCCGTGGAAGATATTCAGAAAATTGTGAGCCAATTGCGGGAAAAGGGAATTGGCATTTTGATTACAGATCACAATGTGCACGAAACGCTGTCAATTACGGACAGAGCTTATCTCCTCTACGATGGGAGCGTTTTAAAGGCCGGCTCAGCAGAATTTCTGGCAAGCGATCCAGAAGCCCGCCGCCTGTATCTTGGTGATAAATTCCGGCTGAATCGCTGAAAATAGGGCGGGTGCGAAATTTTCCTATTTGAAATTAGCGGAATTTTCATTTAATTTTAATGAGGTTTTTCAAATGCACAAGGGACGATCGAGCCGAGAACGGATGATGACGAACTAAGTTAGGTGGGTTTATGTTAAATGTTTCACAAAGACTGTCCATGCAGCAGAAGCAGTCGCCGCAGCAGGTGCTGCTATCAACACTCTTGCAGCTTCCACTGTTAAATCTGGAACAGCGCATTAAAATGGAGTTGGAGATCAATCCCCTTTTGGAAGAAGTTCCGGAAGAAGAATTAGAAGAAGAGGCAGATGAGGAAGAAATTCCCGAACTGAAATTGGAACAAGAAAAAGAGGACGGTTCCGATGATTCTTCTGAAGAAGAAAAAGAAGTAGAAGTTGACGAGCAGGAGGAAATTGATTGGGATCAGGTGTTGGGCGACGATGAAAAGGATGAATTTCGGATTCCGCGGGATTCTGGTGTGGAAGAGTACGAGCGCCCCAAAGTCAATCAGATTTCTCTAACGGATAGATTATTTGAGCAGCTTCACATGATTCCAGGCCTCTCTGATGAGGAACTGGCGATTGGGGATTACATTATCTGGAATATCAACAGCGACGGCTACCTGCTTTGTGATGTGAATGACATTGCTGAAAATCTCAATGTTTCGGTTGAAAAAGTAGAGGATGTTCTGAAAATTATTCAGTCCTTTGATCCGCCCGGAATCGGTGCCAGGGATTTGCGGGAATGTTTGCTGATTCAGCTTCGCGAAAAAGGCGAATCCGAAGAAGCTATCGAGATTCTGGAAAAATATTACGAAGACTTCAAAAATAAGCGCTTCGAAAAACTGGCGACTAAAATGAAAGTGCCCATGGAAACCATCAAAAAAGCGCTTGAAGAAATTTCAAAACTCAATCCGAAGCCGGGAGAGGGCTATTTTGCACCCGAGTTGAATTCCGTTGTCCCGGATGTGATTGTGGAACGTGTGGATGATGACTTTATCATCAGCCTGAATGATTCTTACGTTCCGCGATTGCGCATAAACAAAATGTACCGTAAAATGCTTACGAATCGAAAGGGCACGCCCAAGGATGTAAAAGATTACATTCGAAAGCGATTGGAAGCTGCCCGTTGGCTCATCAATTCAATTGAGCAGCGCCGGGCAACTATTTTGCGGGTTATGCATTCAATTGTTGAGCACCAGCGGGATTTCTTCGAAAAAGGCCCGGGTAATTTGAAACCGATGATCCTGAAAGACATTGCCGAAGATGTCGGAATGGACATCTCGACAATTAGCCGGGTGACGAATGGGAAATATGTTCAAACGGATTTCGGTGTGTTCGAGCTGAAATCATTTTTCAGCGAAAAAATGCACAAATCCAGCGGGGAAGAAATCTCGAACAAGGTTATCAAAAACCGCATTCGGGAGATTATTGCAAATGAAGATCACAAAAAGCCGTACAACGACGATAAAATTGTCGAAATTTTAAAAGGTGAAGGAATCCCGATTGCTCGTCGCACGGTAGCCAAGTACCGCGAGCAAATGGGAATCCCTGTGGCTCGGCTTAGACGACAGATTTAAATTTTGCAAAACGAAAGGACAATTCATTGGAACAACTTTATGCAACAACGATTTTAGGCATCCGCACCGATAAGGGCGTCGCAATTGGTGGGGACGGGCAGGTTACACTTGGGAACACAGTCGTGAAGGCAACTGCCAGAAAGGTGCGAAAAATGTACAACGACACAATTCTGGCAGGTTTCGCTGGGGCAGCAGCCGATGCCTTTACGCTTTTTGAAAAATTTGAAGCAAGGCTTTCCGAATATCGGGGCAATCTATACCGATCGGCGGTAGAATTGGCGAAGGAATGGCGCACAGACAAATATCTGCGGCGTCTGGAGGCCATGCTGGCTGTTCTGGACAAAGAGCACGCCCTCATTATTTCGGGAACGGGTGACGTTATTGAACCGGATGATCAGATTATCGCCATCGGTTCGGGAGGTCCCTATGCATTGGCGGCGGCACGAGCCCTGCGGAATCACACGGATTTAAATGCGGAAGAATTGGTGCGTGAGGCGTTAACCCTCGCATCTGAAATCTGCATTTACACCAATTCAAATATTATTATTGAAACACTCTAAAAAATAGAAGGCGAGAAATCTACGATGAAAAAAGAAATGAAAGAATTGACTCCTCGAGAAATTGTAAACGAACTGGACAAATATATTATTGGGCAGGACAAGGCAAAAAAATCGGTTGCCATTGCTTTGCGAAACCGTTGGCGCCGGCTGCAGGTTACCAGTGAACTCAGGGAAGAGATCATGCCGAACAACATTATTATGATCGGCCCAACCGGTGTGGGGAAAACTGAAATTGCCCGGCGTCTGGCAAAATTGGCCGGGGCTCCTTTTATTAAGGTAGAGGCATCAAAATTTACGGAAGTTGGGTACGTGGGACGCGATGTGGAATCCATGATTCGCGATTTGGTTGATTTTGCGGTCAATATGGTAAAAGCAGAGCGTACCGAAGAGGTTCAGCCAAGAGCCCGGAAAATTGCTGAAGAGCGCTTGCTGGATCTGTTGCTGCCTCCGATTCGTCGAAAACAGGAAGATCAGGATTTTGAAGTGGGTGAGGAAGTTGAAATCCATGAAATGCGCGAAAAAAACCGGGAGAAATTACGGGATCTTCTGAAACAAGGGAAGCTAAAGGATCGAGTTGTCGAACTTGAAATTCCAAAATCTCAAAATCCGATGATGCAAATTATCTCACCCGTAGGAGTAGAGGAAATGGGATTTAATTTCCAGGATCTTTTGGGCGGAATGATGCCCAAAAAGGTAAAAAAGCGCAAAATGACGGTTGCCGAGGCGGAAGACCACCTTACACAGGAAGAAGCCCAAAAATTGATTGATATGGACGATGTGATTAAGCAGGCCATTAACCGGGTGGAGAATTCGGGAATTGTTTTTCTGGATGAAATTGACAAAATTGCCGGAGGAAAATCTTCGGCCGGCCCGGACGTTTCCAGAGAAGGCGTTCAGCGTGACCTGCTCCCGGTAGTTGAGGGGACCAATGTTATTACCAAATACGGAATGGTGAAGACCGATCACGTTTTGTTTATTGCTTCCGGGGCGTTTCACGTGTCCAAACCGTCTGACCTGATTCCCGAGTTGCAGGGGCGCTTTCCCATTCGCGTCGAATTGGAGAGTCTGACGGAAGAGGATTTTGTGAGAATCTTAACCGAGCCGCAAAATGCACTTATTAAGCAATACACGGCTTTGCTTTCCACGGAAGGTGTTTCGCTAAGCTTTACCAAAGACGCCATTAAGGAAATTGCCCACATTGCTTCGGAAGTAAATGACCGAACGGAAAATATTGGTGCCCGGCGTCTGCACACAATTATGACAACCCTCTTGGAGGATATTCTTTTCAACGTACCGGATATGAAAGAGAAAGAGATTCAAATCGATAAAAAACAGGTGCACGGTACTCTGGATAAAATTGTTGAGAATGAGGATTTAAGTCGGTACATTCTTTAACTTAAGAATGGTTTGTGCCCCATAGATGATTAAAATTGAACAACCCACACAAGTTTTAGAAGGAGGAAATGGTGAAACGAGATTTTTTAGCAATAACGGATTTCACAAGGAATGAAATCCTTGAAATATTGGAGATGGCCAAGGAACTGAAAAAAATCCAAAAAAATGGCAAGGATTACAAACCGCTAAAAAGCAAATCGATTGCCATGATTTTTCAGAAGCCTTCCGCTCGTACACGGGTTTCATTTGAAACAGGGATGTACCAACTGGGCGGGCATGCCGTCTATTTGTCGCCGTCGGATATTCAAATTGGGAAACGCGAGGCTGTTTCGGACATTGCCCGTGTTCTGTCCCGATACAACGATGGCATTATGGCTCGTTTATTTGGCCACGAGGACATCCTTGAACTGGCGGAATTCGCATCTGTACCGGTTATCAATGGATTGACGGATTTGCTGCATCCCTGCCAGGTTGTAAGCGATGTGTTTACCATCATCGAGAAAAAAGGCAGTCTGGAAAAGCTTAAAATCGCCTACATCGGTGATGGAAATAATGTGGCCAATTCCTGGCTGAATATGGCCTCTCGTTTGCCGATGAATTTAGTGTTTGGCACCCCTGAGGGTTACGAACCGGACAAGGAAATTTTTTCGATGGCAAAGAAATCTGGAATCAGTCAGATTGAACTTTACCACAATCCAAAAATGGCAGCCAAAAACGCCGACGTCATTTACACGGATGTTTGGGCAAGCATGGGACAGGAGAAAGAACAGGAACTGCGGAGAGAAATTTTCAAGGAATATCAAATTGATGATGACATGGTGAAACTGGCAGATGACAATGCCATTGTGATGCACTGTCTGCCCGCGCACAGGGGCGATGAAATTACGGATAGCGTGATTGACGGCCCACATTCGGTAGTGTTTGATCAGGCCGAAAACAGGCTTCATGCGCAGAAGGCCATTCTGATAAAACTTCTGGGAGCGGAATAACCCCAATGGCATCATTGGAAATTTCGCGCTTCAAGGAAAGCGATTTCGAATTGTGGGATCGATTTGTGGAAAATGCCAATAATGGCACGCTCTTCCACACTCGCAAGTTTTTGGGCTATCATCCGCCCAATCGCTTTACCGATCATTCCCTTGTTTTCTGGAATGGGTCGAAAATTGCAGCCGTTTTCCCTGCCGCTGAGTACGTGGAAAATGAATCCCGAATTTTGCATTCGCATCCGGGTGCCTCCTATGGGGGATGGGTGGTGCCAAGGGATATTCATTTGAAGCGCTCATTTGAGCTGGTGCAGGCACTGATACGCTACGCCCGCAGCGAGAATTTTCGTAAGATCGATATTACGTTTGCGCCGATTTTTTATTCCCACGAAATTAATAATTATCTTGATTTTTCGCTGTTTATGAACGGTTTTACTTACCGCAAGCGAGAGGTTTCAAGTTTTGTGACACTCAATTTTGCAGAGGATGACGTTCTGCAAAAGTTTAAGCCAGAATCCAGGACAGCGGTACGCCGCGCGATGAAGCTGGGCGTGACGGTTCGGGATTCTAATGATTTTCCTCAGTTCTACGAAATCCTGAAGAAAAATCTGAAAATGCGTCACAATGTGCAGCCTACGCACACGTTGGAGGAACTACTCTTACTAAAGAAAATGTTTCCCGAAAAAATTCACCTGTATGGGGCGTATCTTGACGATCGAATCATTGCTGGCGTGGTGATGTTTCATTGCAATCCGCTGGTCAATTTGGCTTTTTACATCAGTCACGATGAAGCCTACCAGCAGTACCGGCCGGTTAATTTGCTTTTCTACGAAGTGTTTAAAAAGTCAATTCGGCAGGGATTCCGCTATTTTGATTTCGGCATTTTTACCGTGAATATGGAACCCAACTGGGGGCTTGCCCGCTTTAAAGAAAACTTTGGCTCTAAGGGAATTTTCCGCGACACGTTTGTGAAGGTACTTTGAAAAGCGAATAGGGAGGCAGCGTTTGATTAGGATTTTGCATATTGCTCCTTTTAATGTTGCCGGCGTTCCGATGACGTTTGTCAAGGCGGAAAGAGAATTGGGCTTTTTTAGCCGATTGGTAACTCTGGCATCTCATCCCTTTGGCTATGAAGAAGATCTCTGCCTGAACCTGCCTTTTTCGGATTTGTCCCAATATTTCTGGATCAAAAGATTACTGACACCTGCGCAAAGGCTCCGCGTGGAGAATATCCATCGCATACCGGACGAAATCCCCATTCGCTGGCGGCCAAGTACCGGCGAAAAATGGCTCATTTCCTTTCGCGAAGGACTTTGGTCCCGGAGAATCAATCGCCTTCTGAAAGAGATTGATTTCTGGAATTACGATGTGTACCAACTGGACGGGGGATTGGAATTTTTCCGGGACGGACGCACGGTTCGTCAAATTAAGGCAATGGGAAAGAAAATTATTTGCTGTTACACCGGAAGCGATCTGCGGGTGCGCGGAGTGATCCCCGAAATTGATGAGAGAACAGATGTAACGGTAACGGTCGAATTTGATCATCTCTATTATCACCCAAACATTCATCATGTATTCTTTCCTCTTTTACCGGAGAAATTTCACTTCTCCAAAAAACAAACATCCGGAACCCTTCGGATCGGTCATGCACCATCCAATCGACAGGCAAAAGGGACGGACAAAATTCTGGAATCTCTGGAGAATTTGAAGCGCGAGTTTCCAATCGAGATTGTCCTGATTGAGGGGTTGAATTACAAGGAAGCCCTAAATTTGAAGCAGACGTGTGATCTTTTTGTGGATCAAATCGGCGACCTGGGGTACGGTATTAATGCGCTTGAAGCTCTGGCCATGGGCATTCCGACGGCTACATCTCTTGTAAGGGGGTTTGCCGAGGCCTATCCAGACCATCCGTTTATTGACATTTCCGATGAGCAGATTGAGGAAAAATTGCGTCCGTTTCTGAGGGATTCAGAGTTGCGAAGCACGAAAGCAGTTCAAGGCCGCCGCTGGCTGGAAACCCACCACGATGCCAGAAAGGTAGTGCGGCGGATTCACATGCTTGCAGGCATTGGGTAGGTTTTGGGGTTTGTTGAGTTTTTGGGTTTATTGAGTTGATTGTGTTAATTGGGTTTGTTGGGTTGGTGGAGGTAATTGAGTTTGCAGCTTTACCGTTGCGAATTTTAATAAAATCAATTCATGATAATTCCTGAAATTGGTGGCTAAGGCCTTTTTAGAACAGATATAAGGACTGAATATGCCCCGAGCAAAAATTTTGATTGGAACATCCGGGTACAGCTTTGAGGATTGGAGAAG
>CAZMRE010000009.1:0-22649 GCA_964568545.1 uncultured Deferribacteres bacterium
ATATTCTAAAAATCTCTGTGGCTCTCTTTTTTTGATCCTCCGTGGCTCTCTGTGTCAGGTCTTTTTGGTTACACAGAGAAACACAGAGAAGGCACAGAGGAACACAGAGAAAAACCAAAAATACGAAGGCGGTAAAGCCGCAAACAAAAAAAATCTACAGGAAATTCCATTTTGCTATTATGTTACGTAATCGGCATGAAAATTTTGGCACGCCAAAAGGTGTTATCTTTTGGGAGAGATATTCTAAAAATCTCTGTGGTTCTCTTTTTTTTAATCCTCTGTGGCTCTCTGTGTCAGGTCTTTTTGGTTACACAGAGAAACACAGAGAAGGCACAGAGGGACACAGAGAAAAACCAAAAATGCGAAGGCGGTAAAGCCGCAAACAAAAAAATCAAAATAGATGATTCAGAACAAAATAGCCACACGTTGAAAGGAAAGAAAATGCTGAAATATTTTCGGTTGTTTGGGATTTTTATTCTAATAATTTTGTCCGTTCCGCTGCAGGCGGCCGATACGAAATATGTCATACGATTGTCGGACAATTGGGCCATCGACGGCGATTTGCCCACGCAGGCGCTTTTGATCAGTTTGCAAGGGGTCGCAAACACGATCGGTCCCAAACTCTATTTTCTTTACCCAAAAGACTGGGATTTCAAGTTTTCGGAACCGCTTCTGAATTATTACAAAGATTCCAGAAAGATGAAATTTCAGGAACTCACTTCTGCGGACGATGCTTTGCAAAAACTCGGAAAATATGCCCGCGGTTACGTTGTGTGGGATAAATCGGTTCGTACGTCATTAATTGTTTCTTTTACAGTGGCGGGCCTTACACGATCGGTCATTGTTTCCGAGGATTTAATTCCTCTGGCCGAAAAATACGGCCTTCACAAAACAGAAGATTTCCGCGGAAAATTTACGGGAATGAGTGATTACCAGATTTACAAATGGGCAGTGACGCACTACTGGAACAAGTGCGGCAAAGATTGCCTGGTTTATCTGGGAGGCCCCGGAGGAAAGGTAATGAAGCCGGCTATTGCCGATTTCGGCATTCTGAAAAAGGCATTTTTTACGAATCTTTCTACGGATCCGCAGGATACACTGGAATACCAACTGGCCAGAAAATTGTTCAGTGAAATGAAACCGCTCTCTATCATCATGGGCTGGCATTCCTACGGGAAAGATAGCGAAGCGCAGTACACTACTCTGGCATCTCATTTCGCTCTTCGGGTGGAGGGACTGCATTCGCTGCCAAACATGAGCTTTAATCATCAGATTCCGTTGACGAAAAATTACCGGTTCAAGAATCACCACAATGTGCAGTCGGGCAAAAAATACATTCCCGGAAAGAAGGTTTACATCTCATTTATTCAAACGGATTGTCTGGGGCTGGGTGCCTGGACAGAACCCGGACGCGGCGATATTCCTTACGCCTGGGAAGTCACAATGAACTGGTCGTGGCTGGCGCCTGCCATGCTGCAGTTTTTTTACGACGAGGCAACGCCCAATGATTATTTTATCGGTTCCCTTTCGGGGCCGGGCTACATGTACCCGAAAGCGATTCCACCCAAAATGCTCCCAAAGGTAATTCGGAAAGCGTATTCGCTCATGCAGACGCTTGATCTCAATGTGTTTGAAACGATGGAGCACAGTAACTACTGGCAGTCGGACGGCGTGGACGACGACCTTCCCAAACCGGTTGTGGATGCCTATTTCGAAAACATGCCCGGTGCCATTGGCTTTGCAAACGGGTACCGTCCCGCGCACACCTTTGCCGTTCAAAACGGAAGGCCGTTTATCTCATTTGATTATTACCTGTCCGAAAAGCGGGACGAAAACGAAGCGGTTTCCGATCTAAAAGAACTGGCAAATTTGAATGCAAAACGTCCCTACTTTTTGCTGGTTCACGTTCGGGAATGGAGCGATATTGAACGCGTCAAACGCATTTTGAACAAATTGGGGCCGGAGTTCCAGTTGGTTCCTTTGGATATTTTCATGAAAATGGCCGGGGCAGCTCCTACATTTGAAACACGATACGGGGAATAAATCCATCTGAGAAGAATCTCGTTGTTAGCCCGCGAAACACGCGAAAAAAGCATTGCGAATGTTTGAACCCTTCGCAAGGGTTATTTGGAGAAACCGGTCACTGAGCGCAGTCGAAGCGACCGGCTGTATTTCACCTTCGCGGTGACTTTTTTATTCGCATTTATGCAGCCGGTTTTTCTGTCCGCTTCTGAGACAACTGCCCGCCCCTCTTACAAAAAATTGTTTGTTTTTGCCCGAATCCATCGATTTCTTGGACAAAAATTTTGGCACTCCATTTGCAATTGATTGTTGCTGTGTTGTAATAATTTTCTTTCCTTACTAAATGAAAGGATACACCATGAAACGATGGCTT
This sequence comes from uncultured Deferribacteres bacterium, assembly GCA_964568545.1. Lineage (GTDB taxonomy): Bacteria > Zhuqueibacterota > JdFR-76 > JdFR-76 > BMS3Abin05 > BMS3Abin05. The sequence continues at coordinate 2,396 of CAZMRE010000009.1, forward strand.
ACAGTAGCAATTCTTTTTGGATTGTTTGTTGGGAGTACATCTCTGGTGCAGGCTCAGGGGCCGACAATCGAAGCAGGGTTTTATAATCAGAATATTGAGATGTTCTTTTTAAATGATGTGGACTTGAACAATCCGGGGAATAGCCCATTGCTTTTTTGGGCAAGAATTCAAAACGATTCGGTTGAGCGGCAGGTCGTACTTTCGCTGCAAATTATTAGTCAGAATTACGGCGTTTTAGCCGAAGGCGAATCGCGTCCCTTTACTTTGAAAGCGGATACGCTGATTGAATTGGACAATCGAAAATTGGCCCAGGGCGATAGTCCCTTTGAGCTTGCCGATTATTCGCTGAATCAGGACAATCTCAAAAAGCTGCAAGATGCCATTTTGGCCACGGGACTTTTGCCGTCCGACCACTACTCATTCATTTTGAAAATACGGGATATCAATGAACCCGCTGCCCAAAATGAAAAAGACATTAACCTGGACATTACCAATCCCACTGTAATCGAATTATTTTCACCGGGGGCGCCCGTTGGTTCCTCGGAATTACCCAAGCTCTACACCCAGCAGCCCCAGTTTGTGTGGAATTCCAATGCGGAATCGTTTACAATTGCCATTTGCGAAAAGATGCCTTCCAATTCATCCCCGGAAGATGTGATGCAAAATGTTCCCCGTTACAGAGGGGAGGTGAAGGGGACATCGTTCCTGTATCCTGCCTCCGGCGCCTACCCTCTGGAAGAAGGAAAAACCTACTACTGGCAGGTTTCTTCTAACGTCCAAACATCAAACGGCCCCTACATCCTGAAAAGCGAAATTTGGGGATTCAAAATTGCCAGGCGGGAATCTCCAGGCGAAAAACTCTTGGAAAGACAGATGCAAATTCTTTCCGAAAATCCGATGTTTGAAGACTTGTTTCAGGATGGCGGACAATTAGAAGGATGCCGCCCCACAGGGGTTGTCTTTTTAAATGGACAGCCGATTTCTATGGAAGATGTACAGCTTTTTCTGCAGAAAATTCAATCGGGACAAATCAAAGTAATTCGGGTTGAAATTGAGTAGAAAATATTTTTGTTGATTACAAAACCGCTGCAGCAGAAATGGCAATTTTTTCGCAGGGAAAAAGTGTAAATTGAAAAGACAACTAAACGGAGGGCTTATGAAAAAGCTTCCCCTGGTAATTTTATTTCTGAGTGCGTTTGTTAGCACAACCCTGATGGCAAAAACCGATCGGGACGTGGCGCTTATTTTTAAAGTGAAGGGAAAAGTGAACATCGTAAAATCGGAGAAAAATCGCTCCGTGCTTGCAAGGAGAGGATTACGCCTGGATGCAGGAGATCAGATACGAACGGAGCAGAATGGTTTTACGGCATTGATTTTTACCGATGACAAAAGTATGATGAAAATTCGAGGCAATTCGGATGTTATTATTCGAGGCAAACGTCAGAAAAAAACCTTTACCAAGCGCATTTTTATGGAGATAGGAGAGGCCTGGGTACATGTTTCACCGCAGCTTGCTTCTGATTTTCGGATTGAAACGCCCACTGGCGTTGCGGCGGTTAAGGGCACCGAGTTTTACACGATTGTAGATCAGGATGGAAACGTAAGCATTTTTGCTACAAAGGGAATTGTGGAACTCATTAATCAGATGGGATCGATAATGGTTCATGCCGGTGAGGCTGGTTTTTCGGACGGAAAATCTGAACCTAAGGTTGAAAAAATCAAACCCGGGCAGGCGCCCGGATGGGCAAAATCTGATGGAAGTGCCGCAGAAAAAGTGCTTGAGATCGAATTTGAGGATAAAGATGGCGCCAAAAAACGCATGAAAATTTACTACAAATAAACGAGAAATTCTGGCGAGAGTGTGGATGTGGTTCAAAAAAGAGATGGAATTTATATGCACGTGAAACGACTATTTTTCGGATTTTTGATAAGCCTGGGCATGATGGCTGTTTCTTTTGGTCAGATCAAAATTGTTTACATACCACAGGCCTTTGTGAAGGAAAATCAAGCTATCCCGATCAAAGTGCGTTTAGAAAACGACGGCACCATGACTGAAGAGGTGCGGGTTTACTACAAGACTTTGAAAGATGCCTCCTACAAATACATTGAGCTGCAACCTACGGGTCAGGGGTACGGCGGGGAAATCCCGCCGCAGCCCCTGTCGGCGGAAAAGATTCAGTATTTTATTATGATGCTTCCTAAGATTGGGGGTCCCGTTACGTACCCGGAGAGCAATCCCTTTTACCAGCCGCTGGAAATGCAAATTATCCCCAGTGAGACCATTCACGAGGAAACGCAAAAGGGCCCGCCTCCGGTTCAGCGAGCGGAAAATCCACCCGAGCAAACACCTCAAAAGCCCTCCGGTCCTGCTTCAAAAGAAAAGAATGTGCTTTTACCACAGCTTCCTAAAACCGACTATCTTATTTTAACCCCCGAGCCTGGAAGCATGATTAGTGCAGAAGATGTTTTGATTTCCGTGTCGATTCTGGCCGATTCCGGTCTGGTTAATCCTGCTCAAACAGGCGTTTGGCTGGATGGCCGGAAGCTTCAGTCAAAAGGTTCCGAATATTTGGTCACCGCAGTACCCTCGCAAATCTTACCAGGAAGGCATCTTATTAAGGTTGTTTTTCGTGACCCCAAAGGCCGCGATTTTCGGCCGGTTCAATGGGTTTTTTCAGTGAGAAACCCGAAGGCTGGAACGATTTCTTCTCTAAAACAATTTTTTCGGGGAAATGTTTTCACAAGCTCGCGGCAGGAGCGGGTAAACCATCGCTCGTTGGTGGACAATCGAATCGGCGGCATGTTTACAGTGACCAAGGACAGGTTTCAGGTGGGCACCCGTTTTAATGTAACCTCCCAGGAGGATTCCCGTTATCAGCCTCGTAATCGTTTTCTTTTTTGGTTGAGCTCACCGTGGGCTCGTCTTCAATTTGGCGACACCTCCCCCATGTTTACCGAATTAATGCTGCGGGGGAAACGGGTTCGTGGATTGAATGCCGAGGTGAATCTGGGACTGTTTCACCTGAATGTAGCCACCGGGCAAACCAACCGTGCCGTGGAAGGAAATGCGTACAGAGAATATTTCGATCCTATCACCGGGGATACGCTTTATATTAATCCGGATACAGGTGATACCCTTACTGCGGAATACATTGGAGCCAATAAAACACTCCGCTACGGAACCTACGCCCAAAATTTGATTGGTATTCGAATGGCAGTGGGAAAACCCAGAGCTTTTTTGTGGGGAATCAATTTATTGAAAGTAAAGGACGATTGGCATTCCATTCGGAACGGCATTCGCCCAAAGGACAATTTGGTGGCAGGCACGGACCTTCTACTGGCTCTCAATCATGGCAGGTTCTTGTGGAAAACAGAAGTGGCATTCAGCGTACTAACTGATGATATTTCCAGCGGAGCGATTTCCAAAAGCGAAATTGATTCGGTTTTTGAGGTAAATTTGCCATTCGACCCGCAATCCTATCAAAAATGGATTGTCCTTAATCCCAGCACAATTCCTCTAAATCCACAAAAATTAACATCGCTTGCGGCATTTTCCCGCGTGCAATTGAATTATTTCCAGAATTTTGCGACCATCGAATTCAAATCCATTGGATCGTCCTACAATTCTCTGGGAAACAGCTATTTACGCAAAAATATTCAGGGACTCTTTTTATCCGATCGTGTCCGACTTTTCAGCAATTCCCTTTATTTGAATCTACAATACGAAGATTACGCCGATAATTTCAGGCAACTAAATGACAATCCGAAAATCGGCATTCAATCGATGCGAAGCGGATTGAACTACTATCCGGGCGCAGGACTGCCGCGAATTAATCTGGGATTTCGACGCTACAATCGCAATAATTTTGTTACGCAAATTGATACCACGCTTGGCCCAATGTATGACAATCGAGAAAAAAATGCCACAAATGAGGTGACATTCAATGTAAATTACAAATTTCGCGCATTGAATTTATTGCATCGTCTCAATTACAATCTGATCCAAATGTCCAAGGCCGATGCGTACGCCGACTCTAGGCTTTCCTCTTATTTTCCAATTGGAATTTCCAATTGGATTCATTATATTACTTTTGAAACAACATACAGTGCTCCCCTGAAATCGATTATCAGTTTTGCGACCAATCGAAATTCCTATCAGGGGGGGCTTAACAAATACAACTTTGATACCGTTGAAATGCGGGTGGAAGCGTCCCCAAAACGACTCCCTCTCTTTAGCTACGTTGGGTTGCGGGTATATCGGGCGGATGGATTTGCCAAAAATCTTTCCAAAGTTTTGTTGGCAAAAATAGATTTTCAAAAATACCAATTTGAATTCGGTGGGCGTGTGGCGCTCTGGAAACAGCACACGCTTTCGCTAAATGCCAACTGGATTTTGTTCCAGGATCATGGTGAGCGCTACGATCAGACAACTGGTGCTGTTACGAAAAATCCTTCACATCAGGATTACTTGTTGATGGCTCGGTACGACTACCGATTTTAATCAATCGACAGGGGAATTCGTTTTATAGTATTGCCAATGAAATTTTTGTTATTTTTGCAAAAGAATTAGCCCTGAATACGCGAATGGCATTTTTATTCTATTGGCGCTGCCATCATTTACAGGCAAATAGGCTCTGTAATATTACTGGTTAAATTTTCATTTATTTGCAAAAAATTCTTAAAGATAGTTGTCGTAAAGTTAGGATTAAGAGAAATAATGTTTATCACCTTATCTTAATCTAAGTCTTAACCTTAATCTGCGCTTTAGCGTGCTTAGGAAACATTCGATGATTCAAAAAATACGGCTAATCGTATTAGTAGCGCTCATTGCCTGGTTGGGCACATTTTTATTTGCCAATTTAAAGTCTCTTCGAAATCTTGAATTGAAGAGCCTAGACTGGCGATTTAAAATGCGGGGCCAGGAAACGCTTGCCGATTCCTCCATCGTGATTGTCTCAATTGATGATCAGACCTTTTCTTCTATTAAAATGAAGTGGCCCTACCCCCGAACGTACTTCACAAAAATAATTGAGCATCTGAACGAAGCCGGTGCTCGGCTAATTGTCTTCGATCTTGAATTTACGGAACCCTATTCTCAGGATCCTGCACAAGATGTGCAACTAGCCCGGACGGCCAAACAGGCTGGAAATGTTATTTTTGCAGGGAAAATCGTAACCGAATTCGGAGCGAACAACACGATTAATCAGTATGTGCTTAAACCGATGCCTGAGTTGGTAAATGCGGGTGTTCCCTGGGGACTGGTAAATATTGTGGAGGATGGTGATGGCTTTTTGCGGCGCTATTTGTTGGGAATTCAGAAGCGTAACACATTTTATCCCGCGCTTTCAGTGGAAGCCTTGCAGAAATTGAGCAACGGGGCGCCAATTAAAAATGGGCCGAAAACCTTGCAGATTGGTCCGTACTCCATTGAAAAAATGACGCCAGGGACAATGCTGATTAATTATGTGGGACCTGCAAAATCCTTTCCGACATATTCCTTTGTGAATGTTCTGGATGATGCCGATTTTGACATCGGAGAGGAAGACACCGATATTTTTGAAATGCACAAGATTTGGGGTACTTTTCGGGACAAAATTGTTTTTGTTGGATCGGGGGCAGAGGAGCTTCAGGATGTTAAATTCACGCCATTTTATGATTACAATGGCACAAAGCGAAAAATGCCCGGTGTGGAAGTGCACGCGAATGCTCTCTACACAATGCTGCACAATGCCTACATTCACCGCCCGGCGAAAGCCGTGGTTTACATCATCTGGTTCATATTGGGTCTCATTATCGGCAGTTTGGTTCTGGTTTTGAAACCAATCAAGAGCCTGCCGCTTGTTATTACGCTTGTGGGATTTTTGATTTGGGGAAGCGTTTACGAATTTGTCCACGCTGAAATCTGGCTGCCCATAATTTCGCCTCTTTTAATGATTGTCTTCGGCTATCTGGGAAATACGCTGTACATTCTGGGAACCGAACAGCGGGAGAAATTGCGGTACCGGAAAATTTTTCAGCAGTACGTTTCCAAAAATGTGGTAGACAAAATGCTGGAAAGCGGTAAATTTCCGGAGTTTGGCGGATCCCGAAAAAAATTAACGGTTTTGTTTTCGGACATTCGCAGTTTCACCAGCTTTACCGAAAGCCATCCGCCCGAAAAAGTAGTTGGGCAACTTACTGAATACTTAACCTCGATGACAGACATTGTGCTTAAGAATGATGGTACACTCGATAAATTTGTTGGTGACGAAATTATGGCACTGTTCGGGGCGCCCTACCCTTACCAAGACCATGCCTTTAAAGCATGTGTGGCAGCCTACGAAATGATTCGTACTTTGAAAGATTTTCAGATCAAATATACAGAAGAAAAGGGGGAATCATATTTCAACATTGGCATCGGCGTTAATACCGGCGAAATGGTGTTGGGAAATCTCGGCTCTCGCCAGCTATTCGATTACACGGTGATCGGGGACGCCGTCAATTTGGGTGCCCGTCTTGAGGGGGTAAACAAATTTTACAAAACAAACATTATTCTCTCGGAATTTACCTACAAAGAAGTGAAGGATCGGATTATTGCCAGGGGACTGGATAAAATTCAGGTGAAGGGGAAGAAGCGGCCGGTTGAAATCTACGAATTATTGGGGATCAATAGTATCCCAAATTCCGAATATGAGCTGTTGGTTCAGATGTATTCCGAAGCGCTAATGGCTTATCGGAATGCCAATTGGTACCAGGCGTTGAAAGGATTTCGAAAGATTTTGCGTTATTTTCCAAAAGACGGTCCGTCCAATCTCTACATCAGACGCTGTCTCGATATGATGGAAAATCCTCCGAAGGAAGATTGGGAGCCGGTTTACTCATTTTCAACAAAATAAGCCAGTGCTTCTTCATTTTCACCGTCCATAGCAATGGTCAGCTTCTCTCCATTTGCTATTTCGGGAACGTGGATTACCCTGATAACCCCTGCATAATCTTTGTATTCGGGAAGAAGTTCTGGAAGCTTATTGGGCGAATTCAACAAAAATGTCTCATTAAAAATTGAGGTTTTTTCATCTGGATAGAGAGGCAGATAGTAAATGCTGGCTTCCACCAAATCCTGGAAAAAGTGGGTTCCGAAAGAAACCTCCGGAACGTAATTGCCGGTTTGCCGGGCCACCTCAACAAGAACGTTTGCGTGATTGATGTCAGAATACCGTACGCGTACCCCCAGATTGATGTCGTTGCTGCCCCACCGGCCAGGCCCCATTAAGACAAAATTATGCTGCTCCAATTTTTCGTTTAGCCGCCCCACAATTTTTCCAACGGTCAATTTTTGACTGTAGGATTGAATGCCATCATATTTTTTGGGGTCCACATAGATAATGTACTCAATATTTCGAGCGATTCCATTGGGAACATCGTGATGCACAGAGAAAAATATTTTCTCCGCCGGGAGATTTTCGGGAATGTGGGGGCGATGGTGCTCGGATAGTTTTGTCTGCGGACGGCATTGCAAAATGTGGAGAAAATGCCCGTCGAAGGCAAATTCAATATCCACCGGATAGCCATAGGCCTTTTCGAGGGTCTTAAGTAAATTTTTAAGCATTACCGGGTAGAGGGTCTGTTTGAGAAATTTGTCGAATGTAATGACAAATTTCTCGTTAGCCGGATTAAAGATTTTGCCCACTGGCGCTTGCAGGTTGGAATCCCGATCAATGGAAACCATGTGATCCAAATTCGGAAAAGGTTCTTTTCCAAGGAGCTCTTCAAGCGGCAGGGTTTCCATCCGATTTTTCTTGAGATTAATGATGTCGATGAATTTTTGCGAGTATTTGCGGATGTCCGAAATGTTCGCTTCAGGGCGCAGCGTGGGGATTGTTAGCGAAACCATTCGCGGATAGTCATTCCCAACACGGTCAACTGCCCGTGTTCCCAATCCCATAACAAGCCGAAGCAGCCCATCTTCCTTCCGAATACGCTTGCTCCAGCGATATTCATTTCGCGAAAAGCCGACCCCTGCCCAGACCGGCAAATAATAGTCTTTGTAGTGAATGCCCACGACCTTCTGGATCAAAATTCCCATTTGCTCATCGTAATCGATCAAATTTCGCTCGCGCCGGTAGAGAATGGGATCAGGTCCAAGCGTGCTGGCGTAAACTTCTGCAATGGCTCCCAGAAGGGCCTGAAGGCGATTCTCTAGTGTGTCCTGATTGGGTAGAAAAATGCTGTCATATTTTCCCGAAAATGCCGATCCAAAATTGTCTTCCAACAAGCTGCTGGAGCGTACAATCAAAGGAACATTCCCGATTTTTTTTAACAATTTTCTGAGTTTTCCCACAATACGGGGCGGAAATTCTCCGTTCTTGAAAATTTCCTTTATCATTGGGAAATCGTTTCTGATTTCGTCCAGAGGCTTGTATTTTTCGTCGTAAAATTTGGTCAGTCCATTTTGATTGATGAATTCTTGGTAGAGGTCTGAACGAATAAAATAGGACTCGGGAATGGCAATAGCGCAGTCTTGAGTGGCTTCTTCCATCTGTGATTTGCAGAGGATGTGGTAGGCCAGATACATACCCGCTGCCTTGCCTCCGATTTTGCCAATACCCTTTTTGGGGCCGACTGAATTTTCCACAATGGGCAGAAAATCGCAAATTTTCAGATAATGTTTGGCAACCCCGATAAATTCCAATTGATCGCTAATGAAATGTCGAATTAGGGCAACGCGTATCCCCATGGCCTCCGATTCTGGAATATCCCCGGAATCTTTTGTCAGCGTGCAGAAATCCTTCAGGCGATCGGCCAGCAACCGAAACGAAACGTCGGGAAGAGAGGCGATATCCTCCAGCTTTTGAGCCTCACTTCGCCCCCTGGCCATAGCAAAAATTCGGTCGATTTCTTCTTCCGTAAAAAGTCTTGAAGCATATTGGACAATAAGCGAGTGAATGATTATTTTTTCCTGTTGATCCCAGCGCCTTGCCGTGCCCTCATTTGGATTTTGGTCGGCAGCGCTATCAATTTCCTTTTTGAGTTGTTTGTGGGCAGCATCGTAAATCTGATCAACGGTAATGGATTTTTCGGTATGAAGCGAGATTAATAATTGTCGATAGAAGTTTTCGGTTAAGGGCGGGTAATCCCGTAGATAATCGAGGATTTTTTTTTCAATTTTTTGAATGGCATTTTTAGCCATGTTTCAGAACTAAGATTTTATGTTCGCTAAAAAATGTTTATCATTATTTCAATTTAAAATACTCATTTAAAAAAGAATTGTCAACATAATTTTTCCCAGTGCCAAAAATCCATTGAAGGTGAGAGGGCCGATTAAAATGTTTGAAGCTCTCTATTGAATCGGTGCTTGATGGGTTGAGAATTGAGTTCGCTTCAGCGGCTGTAATGCAGACAGCGATTGGCATGAGCAAAAGCGGACGAGAAGAAAAAAATAATAGCCCTCGCATAACACGAAACCTACTTAATATTTGAAGAATATGTGGTGTTTTTGCAACATCTGTGTCTTGGAAATCTGACATATGCCGAAGATTCAAATAGAATGAATTGACTAACTTCTGTAAAAACAATGAATGAAAATTTTAAATAGTTTTGGTATGATTTTAGCCTATTTTCAACCAAATAGTGAAAAGATGAGGGAGAAATGATAAAAAAGATTCTTTTATTTAGCAGGGACATCAATCTAATTGATGATTTTCGAGATTGGTGCGATTACAAAGGCTTTTATCTCACCAGTACATCAGATTTAGATTATTTTTTGCTTCGGATCAGCGCCCTTGAACCGGATTACAGCATTATTGATGTCACGGATTTGTCGCCCGATAAGTTGCGATTGCTAAACGATCTTCCCCAAAAAGACGATATCGAATATCTGTTTATTACCCATCCGTACGAAACGTTGGAAGAGCCCTTAACCAAAATCGGCCGCGTTTTGGAAAAGCCGGTGAATTTTCAGCGCGTTGTCTGAACCAGTGGCTCGTTGCAATGGGGATTATTTTTTGTGTCCTTTTTTCTGTCGCACGCCCGAAATCATTTCCGGATGAAACAAATAATCTGGCTTTGGGTGAAAAAGCGCGTGCCAGATATTTTTTTTAATCGCAGGGTAATCTATCTCCAAATCCATTAGCAATTTCTTCACAAATGCGCGTTTTGAATTTCCGGCCGTGGGACAGGGATTCTTGAAAGTCGGGAATTTCTGCTCTGCCGCAAATTTTTTAACCAATTCCTCTTCAATGTAAACCATGGGGCGGATAATGTGGAATTTCCCGCTGAAAACCGATTGTTTGGGCATCATTGTACTGATTTCCCGTCCAAAGAATATGTTAATCAAAAATGTTTCAATAATATCATCTTTGTGATGGCCGTAAGCGATTTTATTGCATCCCAGTTTTGTGGCCATTTTGTAGATTTCGTGACGCCGCATTCGTGAGCACAAAAAACAGGGATTCTTTCGATTAAAATCGCTGTGTACCAGGGGTCCAATGTCTGTTTTAATGACGGTTAATTCCCGGCTTCTTCCCTCAAAAAAACGCTGAAGTTTTTCACTGATCCGCTCTCCGTTTTCCTGAAATCCAAGATCAACATGAACAGGAATAAGTGTAAAATCATTTGTCGTAGTAATTAAATGCGTGGAGAGAAGCTCAAAAAGGGCCAGACTGTCCCGGCCTCCAGAAATGCCAATCAGAATGCAATCCCCTTCGGAAATGAGCTGGAAATTCCGAATGCCCGCCTCTACTATTTTTCGGAGTCGCTGATGTAGTTTAGTCACAAAATTGAACGCTTGTTTAAAATTTTGAGTTGATTCTAATAACCATGAATGAATCCAGTCTAAAAAGAATATCTCCCACGAATTTCACGAATTATCACGAATTGATTTTATTGATGTTAATAGAATCCCGTATAATTTATGCAATTAGTGATTTTTAGACTGCACTCATGAATAAAAAATGTAATTCTCGCATTCGCGGCTAATTCCCTTGCAAAAAACGAAGATTTCCATTGCAACGCCGCAAATAAAAAATTGTCAATTGAATTGATTAAATTTATGCAGTGTTTGGTCAAAAAGCAAGCCAAATGTTTTTGGTCCAGAACACCTGAGATTGTTGAGAGTGCATCATTGGTTGCTTCAACTGTGGTTGGTGATGCTAAGACCCTTCTCGCTATGTTCTCAAGTAAAGCTCCGCTTTGAAGCGGCCAGGGGAAAAGTTTCTCTTTGTTTTTCGCTTACTCGCTTGCTTGTTTTGCATTTTTGCGTCCTGACAGTAGATTAGTTTTGCTGGTTTCGGTCATTCAAAAATTGGTTATTGGGATTTATTTATTATTTGGAATTTGATGCTTGGAATTCGCCTCGGTTACCTTGACCCTCAGCAGCCGATTGGATCTGCTTTTTGCGAAGTGGAATGGAATGGAACTTTCGTGATTATGAAGTACATTAAATAGGAGTACGCGCTTTTGTGATACATGCGCTAAGCAATTCCCATGTTTGACGCGAACAAGAGAAACCTTGCAGCCTCTCGGGGGTTAGAAAATAGACGGATCTGCAGAGATAGGTTTACAATAATGTTGACAAATATTTAAAAATTTATTATTTTAAAGTTTGTTTATGAAAAGGAGTGTTGGTATTTTATGGAAATAAAAAAAGGTACTATTCTCTGGGCGGATGATGAGATCGAGTTGCTTCGCCCACATATTCTTTTTTTGGAAGAAAAGGGCTATGAAGTAACGCCCGTAACAAATGCCGACGATGCCATTTCCCTTATAAAAAGGCGTCCCTTCGATTTGCTTCTTCTGGATGAAATGATGTCCGGGAAAGACGGACTCTCTGCGTTGGCTGAAATAAAAGAAATCAATCCCTCTTTGCCCGTTGTCATGATCACTAAAAATGAAGAAGAAAGTCTCATGGAAGAGGCTATCGGCAGCAAAATTGACGATTACCTTACCAAGCCAGTGAATCCCAGTCAAATTCTTTCAACGTGCAAAAAGTTTGTTGAAAGTCGAAAAATTGGGGGTGATCATCTGACCCGGAATTATCCCATTCAATTCAATGAGCTGACGCAGGCAATCATGGCAGCCTCTACCTGGCAGGATTGGGTTGCTATTTACACGCGGATTGTGGATTGGGAATTGGAGATGGACCGCTTTCCGGATATCGGGCTGAGAAATGTTCTGGATGATCAAAAAAAAAGTGCAAACATTGAATTTGCCCGGTTTGTGGAAAAGCACTATCTGGAATGGATTGAAGAAAGCGATGATGCTCCTGATCTCTCGGTTGATGTGGTTGCTGAAAATGTGGCTCCTCTGCTGGCAAATAACAAAAATGTGGCGTTTGTAGTGATCGATAATATGCGCCTGGATCAATGGCTCAGCATCCTGCCGCCGCTGTTTCCTTATTTTAATGTCAAGCGAAAATTCTATTTTGCCATTTTGCCAACGGCTACGCCTTTTGCCAGAAATGCCATTTTTAGCGGTCTCTTCCCGCTGGAAATTGAGCAAAAATATCCCGATCTCTGGAGCAATGCCGCTGACGATGATTCCAGTCGCAATCGCTATGAACGGCAGCTTCTGGATCTTCAACTGCAGGAAATGGGCTTTAATCTGAAGCCGGAGCCCAAATACATCAAGATACTTGATCTTTCGGAAGGCAAAAATTTAGAGCGAAATATTCGAACGTACATTCAGACAAGGCTTCTTTCTATTGTAGTGAATTTTGTGGATATTTTTTCACATAGTCGTAGCACATCGGAGATTTTGAAAGAAATTGTCCCAGATGAGGCGGCATTTCGGTCGTTAACCCGGTCCTGGTTTGAGCATTCCTACCTCTTTCGAGTGTTGAAAAATCTGGGCGAGGAGGGTTTTACGATCATTATTACCTCCGATCACGGAAGTGTTCGCGCGATGCGGGGGGCAAAGGTTATCGGTGATCGTGAGACATCAACTAATCTTCGGTACAAATTTGGCAAGAATCTGAAATGCGACGATAAATATGCATTTTACATCAAAGACCCCCGGAAATTCAAACTGCCAATGCGGGGAATCAATATCAATTATCTCATTGCCAAAGAGGACTATTATTTTGTTTATCCGACAAATTTCCATAAATACTTGAATTATTATAGGGATAGCTTTCAACATGGCGGCGTATCAATGGAAGAAATGATTCTTCCCGTTTTACGATTAGATGCAAAATAGGACAGAACGTGGAATTTAAATTTGAAATTGTTACCCACTCTCCTGAGGAAACATTCGCCCTGGGTGAGCGCTTTTCGAAGTACCTTAAGCCCGGAGCGGTACTTGCCTTTCAGGGTGATTTGGGGGCTGGAAAAACTGTCATGATTAAAGGAATTTGCAAGGGACTCGGAATTGAGGCCGAAGATGTCACAAGTCCATCTTTTACCGTGATGAATATGTACAACGCGAAGATTCCGGTGTTTCACTTCGATTTTTACAAGATTCAATCGTTCGAGGATGTGTCGGGTTTCGGAATCGAAGAATATTTTTACAGCGAAGGCATCAGTTTGATTGAGTGGGCGGAACGGATCGAATCGTATCTCCCGGAAGACAGAATCCCAATTGTTATCCGCCGGCTAAAACCGGAATATCGCAAGAGTGAAAACGACCGCTACATTTCCATCGGGAATTTGACACCTTCGGTGCTGACGGCTCTGAAAAGAAAGCGATAGTGCGTGAAACTACTTGCAATTGACACCGCTACTGAGACAGGTTCCGTGGCCTTTTTGGAAGATTCTTATCTGCAGGCCGAATATCGCATTCGACGCAAGCGCATCCAGTCCCGAAAATTGACGCCTGTTATTCAATCCCTTTTGTCAGATCTGGAATGGGATTTTTCTGAGCTTTCCGGTGTGGCCGTTTCCATCGGCCCCGGTTCCTTTACCGGACTTCGAATTGGTTTGAGCGTGGCAAAGGGCATCGCATTCGCGCGAGATCTTCCACTGACATCGATCATTAGTCTCGATGCTCTGGCATTGTCTTATGCGGAGAACCCGATGCTGGTTTGCCCGATGATTCGGTTTCGAAAACAGGACTATTATCTGGCCATGTACAAATGGGACGGATCGAAAATGGATCGCGTGAGCGAATACGAGGTGCTCCATCTTAAGGAACTAAATGAATTTCTCGTGGACGGTACAGCTCTGGTGGGTGATTTCACAAAAGAAGAAATCGAGCAGCTCAAGGAGTTCATTAAAAAGGATGTACATCTGGCGCATCCGCTTCATCGTCAGTCTTCTGCTTTTTATGTGGGATTGTTGGGGCAGGAGAATTTCAGCCAGGGAAAGACCGATGCAATTGACAGCATAGAGCCATTTTATTTAAAGGATTTTCCAATCAGGAAATAGTTTTTAATCCGGCAAAAGATTTCATTGGTAATATTGTAAATGGCAGTTCGACTGAATAAACAGGCTCAGCCCACATTTCCGAAGGGCTTCCGGCGCGTATTTACTTTGCGCGATGGCGAGGAAATGACTATTCGCCGCATGACCGCCAGGGATATTGAAACGGTAACCGAATTGGAGCTTCTTTGCTTTGAAGATGCCTGGACGGAAAAACATTTTCGCCACGAAGTAGAAAACAGCCGCGTATCTGTTCCCATGGTTGCGGAAATCAGGGGTGAAATTGTCGGATACATTGTACCCTGGTTCATCGAAGATGAAATTCACATTGCAAATATTGCCGTTTCTCCGCTCTATCGCAGGCGCCGGATTGCCGAATATTTGCTCAACACAATTCTGAAAGAAGGTGAAAAACAGGGCAGTGTTTTTGTCTATCTTGAGGTTCGCGTTTCAAACGCCCCTGCCATCCGGCTGTATAAAAAATTCGGGTTTGTCACGGCCGGAATTCGATCGAAATATTATCAGAACGGGGAAGATGCCCTTCTGATGGAAAAATATCTGGGGTAAAAAAAGCATTCGAATGGCCGAAATTCGAAATGAAGCAAAAGAGTCCTTCGCTAACTGTTTGGGGAATTAGCTCATTTTTAATTAACTAAATTTTTTCTTGCCGATCCTTGTGAATTCTTTGTGCTCTTCGTAGTTAATTTTTTTTGCGGATTGGCTGCATTGGGGAATGGATCGCCAAATAAAAATGGAGATGCCTGAATGGCGTGGTTTAAACGAAAAGAACAGGGCGTTCTAACAACCGAAAAAAAAATATTACCAGATGGTCTCTGGGTTAAATGTGAGCAATGCGGGGAGGTTCTCTATCGTCAGGAGCTGGAACGAAACATGTGGGTTTGTCACAAGTGCAATTTCCACTTTCGGATTCAGAGCAGCCAGTACATTCGTTTTCTTCTGGATGAAGGTTCCTTTGAGGAATTTGAGGCAAAAATGAAATCGGTGGATCCCCTGAAATTCAAGGGGAAAAAGCGGTACTCCGATCAATTGCGGGATGCCATTAAAAAAACTCACATGAATGAAGCTATTCGCACCGGCTACGGGAAAATTGACGGCAAGCCGGTTGTTATGGCGGTAATGGATTTTTCGTTTATCGGCGGAAGCATGGGCTCTGTGGTTGGGGAAAAAGTGGCCCGAGCAACGGAAAGAGCCATGGAAAGAGATCTGCCTCTTATTGTCATTTCTTCCTCGGGAGGTGCACGAATGATGGAAGGGGCCATTTCACTCATGCAGATGGCAAAAACCTCTGCGGCGCTGGCAAGATTTTCGGATCGAGGGGGACTCTATATTTCGGTGCTTACAAACCCAACAACCGGAGGAACCACAGCCAGTTATGCCATGCTGGGAGATGTGAATATTGCCGAACCGGGTGCACTGATCGGTTTCGCCGGTCCTCGGGTGATCAAAGAAACCATTGGACAGGATTTGCCCGAGGGCTTTCAGCGATCGGAATTTGTGCTGGAGCACGGCTTTTTGGATATGATTGTTAATCGACAGGAAATGAAAAAAACATTGTCACAATTGATTGATTTTTTTAAGGAAAAACAAGCAGCCCAAGCATCATGACATCTGAAAAAATACGAATTTTAATTTCAAATGATGATGGGATTTATTCGCCGGGAATTTACGCCCTTTACAGGGAATTGAAAAAAATCGGGGATGTTTTCGTGGTTGCGCCCGACAGCGAAAAGAGCGCCGTGGGGCACGCAATTACGCTGTCGAATCCCCTGCGTGTTTTTCCCTTCAAACGCAATGGGAAGTTTTTTGGCTATGCCGTTACTGGGACACCAGCGGATTGCGTAAAAATTGCGCACTGGGCTATTTTAGGCGGACAAAAAATTGATCTGCTGGTTTCCGGGATCAACCACGGCTCAAACACGGGCATTAATGTGATTTACTCAGGTACGGCTTCGGCAGCAACGGAAGGAACCATTCTTGGAATTCCTTCGTTTGCCATTTCGGTAGCGACGTACGATCCCGTTGATTTCACGTTTACGGCGCGCTTCGCCCGGAAACTGGCGCGGGTACTTCTAAAAAAAGGATTGCCCCCGGAAACGTTTTTGAATGTGAATGTGCCGCCCGTTCTTGAATCTGAAATTCAAGGTGTGGAAATAACGCGTCAGGGGAAGGCTGTGTTTGCCGAAAAATTCGATCGCAGACAAGACCCCACGGGACGAACCTACTACTGGCTGACCGGGAAAAAGGTCCATCTCGACCGGGAAGGCGACGATACCGATGACCAGGCGATTCTTCAAAATAAGATTTCAATTACGCCGATTCATTACGACATGACCAATTACACCTTCCTTGAGGAATTGCGAACCTGGAATATTTCTGTATGAAAAGGAATCGATGGACGAAAATACCTCAAAAGAATGGATATTAGTTTTGGATTTCGGCTCGCAATACACTCAATTAATTGCCCGCCGGATTAGAGAATGTGATGTCTATTCCGAAATAAAACCCTACCATTATCCGGTTCAAAAAATAAAAGAAAACCTCCCGGCCGGGATTATCCTTTCCGGCGGGCCATCTTCTGTTTATGAAGAATCGGCACCCCTGCCGGGCCCCGAAATTTTTGATCTTGGTGTGCCAGTGCTGGGTATTTGCTACGGATTACAGGTGATTGCTTACATGATGGGAGGAGAGGTTGATCGGGCTTGGCGTCGGGAGTATGGCCGAGCAGCGCTCACTATTTTCTCAAACAAAGATTTGTTTCAGGGTCTGGAGAACCCAGCCCGAGTCTGGATGAGTCACGGGGATCACCTGACTCGCGTTCCCGAGGGATTTGAAGTTATTGCCTCCACAGAGAATTCACCGATTGCGGCCATTCGGCATCCACAGAAGAAAATTTTTGGTATTCAGTTTCACCCGGAGGTGGTTCACACGCCTCAAGGAACGGAAATTTTTCGGAATTTTCTCTTCAATGTTTGCGGCTGCAGGGGTACTTGGTCTCCGGAATCCTTCTTAAAAACGACCATTCAGAAGATTCGGGAAACGGTGGGTTCGGGCCGTGTGATTTGCGGAGTTAGCGGCGGCGTCGATTCAACAGTTGTGGCAGAATTATTGCACCGTTCTATTGGAGATCAGCTAACGGCTATTTTTGTTGATAATGGTTTGCTGCGAAAAGGGGAAGCCGAATGGGTGAAGAATTTTTTCGGCAAGCAGCTCAATATTAAATTGCACTTCGTTGACGGATCCCACGAATTTTTAAATCGTCTAAAAGGGGTAGTGGATCCCGAAAAAAAGCGGAAAATTATCGGGGAAGTTTTTATTCGGCTTTTTGAGGTGGAAGCAAAAAAAATGGGCAGGATTGAATTTCTGGCGCAGGGAACGCTTTACCCGGATGTGATTGAGAGCGTGTCTGCGGTGGGACCCTCGGCCACCATTAAATCGCACCACAATGTCGGGGGATTGCCGGAAGATATGCCATTTAAATTGATCGAACCCCTCCGGGAACTGTTTAAGGATGAAGTGCGCAAAATAGGCGCCCTAATGGGGATTCCCGATGAGGTGCTACGGCGTCACCCATTTCCGGGCCCGGGATTGGCTGTGCGAATTATTGGGGAGATTACCAAAGAGCGATTGAATATTTTGCGGGAAGCTGACGAAATATTTATGAGTGAGCTGCGGGAGTCGGGCTGGTATGACAAGGTCTGGCAGGCACTGACTGTTTTGCTGGCCGTGAAATCAGTTGGGGTGATGGGAGACGAGCGCACTTACGGAAATGTGGTGGCTTTGCGGGCTGTTACCAGTCAGGATGGCATGACGGCTGACTGGGCGCTACTGCCGTATGAGTTATTGGGAAAGGTGTCCAATCGGATTATTAATCAAATTGCGGGCGTGAACCGCGTCGTCTACGATATCAGTTCGAAACCACCCAGCACAATTGAGTGGGAATAAAAAACAGAATTTGCACATAATCTTTTAATGAAGGGGTTTTTATGTGTGGAATTGTTGGTTATATCGGTACGGAACCGGTCATTCCAATCTTAATTGATGGCTTAAAGCGACTTGAATATCGAGGCTACGATTCAGCAGGGGTAGCAGTTGTTAATGACCGCAATATTTTTGTGGAAAAGCAATTGGGTAAAATTTCGAATCTGGAAGCGTCGCTGAAGGATGTTTCAATCGATTCTACACTTGGGATCGGTCATACACGCTGGGCCACGCACGGGGCACCCAGCGTAGCAAACGCCCATCCTCACACCGATTGCACGGGGGACATTGCTGTAATTCACAATGGAATTATTGAAAATTTTGCCAGCTTGCGGCAGGAATTGCAGAACAAGGGCCATGTGTTTCAATCTGAAACAGATACGGAAGTTTTGGCTCATCTGATTGAGGAGTTTTACGATGGCGATCTGGAAAAGGCCGTTCGGTACGCCGTTTCGGAGGTGGTGGGAACCTACGGAATTTTGGTTGTGTCGGATAAGGAGCCGGATCGCATTATTGCGGCTCGAAATGGAAGTCCCCTGCTGATTGGAGTAGGAAATCGCGCCAATATGGCTGCCTCAGATGCCACGGCGATCATTAAATACACACGGGATGTTGTTTATTTGGATGACGGAGAACTCGCCGTTTTGATGCGTGATGCGTACGCAACCAAAACACTTCGGAATCGGCGCACCAGTAAACACATTGAAAAAATTTCATTTGATCTGGATCGCCTTGAGAAAGACGGATTCGATCATTTTATGCTGAAGGAAATTTTCGAGCAGCCTCAAACCCTTCGCGATGCGATGCGCGGGCGAATCCAGGTGGAAAATGGAAGCGTTCGATTGGGCGGGTTGAGTGATCATTTGCAGCAGCTTCTGGATGCCAAACGCATTTTACTAACGGCTTGTGGCACGTCGTGGCACGCATCGCTAATCGGCGAATATATTCTGGAAGATTTTCTCCGAATTCCCGTGGAAGTCGATTATGCCTCAGAGTTTCGCTACCGAAATCCGGTTTTGGATCAAGACTCCGTGGTGATTGTTGTCAGTCAATCGGGTGAAACGGCCGATACCCTGGCAGCTCTTCGGGAGGCAAAAAAGCGGCGGTCGCCCGTGTTTGGAATTTGTAACGTGGTTGGCAGCAGCATTGCGCGGGAAACGGTGGCAGGTGTTTATCTGCACGCGGGGCCCGAGGTGGGGGTGGCTTCCACAAAAGCCTTCACCGCACAAGTAACCACATTAACAATGCTGGCCATTCTAATGGCCCGAAAAAAATGGATGAGCAAAGAAGAGGGAAGGCGGATTTTAACGGAATTGGAGGCCATTCCGGGGAAGATTTCTGAAATACTGAAAGTAAATGATTCAATTCGGGAAATTGCCAAAAAATTTATGAACAGCCGGAATTTTCTCTATCTGGGAAGGGGATACAATTTCCCGGTGGCTCTGGAAGGCGCCCTGAAAATGAAGGAGATTTCGTACATTCATGCCGAAGGCTATCCGGCCGCCGAAATGAAACACGGCCCCATTGCCTTAATTGATGAAAATATGCCGGTTGTTTTTATTGCGATTCAAGATAGCACCTATGAAAAAGTCATCAGTAATATTGAAGAAGTAAAGGCGCGGGGAGGCCGGGTAATTGCCATTGCCACAGAAGGTGATGAAAACATCAAGAAAAAGGCGGATTACGTGATTTACGTTCCGGAGACCCTGGAATTTCTGTCGCCTCTGGTAACGATTATTCCGCTCCAATTATTGGCGTACCACATAGCTATTTTGCGCGGGTGCAACGTAGATCAGCCCAGAAACCTGGCCAAGAGTGTTACAGTTGAATAAATACGCCGTAATTAGAATCCTAAACAGGCTGTTTGTAGGCTGGCAATTGGTGTCAACTGAAAATTTTATTTTCTGCCGTTGCGAGTTTGATAA
>CAZMRE010000010.1:0-8858 GCA_964568545.1 uncultured Deferribacteres bacterium
ACGAATTGTTCATGCCCTGTCTGTTCAGACGCTTGCTGCGCCTGTTGTATTTTTTCAATGTAATTCATTTTTGACAGGTTGTCCTGAACATCGATTGGACGTACCATACGTCCTCCTTTGTTGCTATTTTGCAACCCTTTTACACATGCGCCTTCAATCGATGCTTAAGGCGATTGATCGCTTTGGTGTGAATTTGCGACACCCGCGATTCGGAAATATTCAAAATCACTCCAATCTCCTTGAGCGTTAATTCTTCGTAGTAATAAAGGGAAATCACCATTCGTTCATTTTCGGGCAAATTATTGATTTCATCGATAAGCACCTGCTTCAGTTCCTCGGTAATTAATTGCCCTTCCGGATTCTCTGATTTGGCATTTTTGACCAAATCGTACATTGACCCGTTCTTATCATCTCCATCAGAAAATTCCCGATCCAGCGATAACAATGAGTTGCCCGCCGCCACTTTTCCCATCATAGTATCATATTCTTCCAGACTGATATTTAGCTGTTCGGCAACGGCAACCGGATCGGCTGCCTTCCCGGTTTTGGCTTCCACCTCCTCGATGGCTTTTTCCAATTTACGGGCTTTGCTGCGCACCGAACGGGGAACCCAATCAAGTGAGCGTAACTCATCCAGAATAGCGCCGCGAATGCGAGGAACGACAAATGTCTCAAATTTGACGCCCAGTTGGGGATTGTACCGATCGATGGCAGAAATAAGACCCATAATACCGGCGCTTTCCAAATCATCAAAATTGACCGAATTCGGAAGCGACACCATCATCCGCCCCACTACAAATTTGACCACTGGCAAGTAGTGAACCAGAAGCTGTTCTTTCATCTGACTGTCTCTGGTTTTTACGTACTTCAGCCAGAGTTTCTGGATATCCATTTCCTCCCGATAGGACTCCTGTGCCTTTTTCGCAATAAAACTGACCGCCATCAAAACCTCCATCCCACTAATATTAAATTCTCAATCGCTCTCATCCCAATATCCGCCCAATTTATGCGCGGGCTAATTTTTCCGCACATTCAGTGCGTACATTAATTCGTTTTTTGGATTTGCTAATTCTGTCACAATTTCCCTTAGCTGCCGTGAAAACTTCGACCGCGGATATTGAATCAGTTGCGGAACCTGCGACATCGCGGCTTTCCGAACATTTTCATCAAACGGAAGCGCACCCAAATACCTTACACTTCTCCCCAAAAATTTTTCAGTAATATTGTTGAACTTTTCATATGATTCCTGTCCCTCTTTTTCGCTCTTCACCAAATTGAACAACATGCGAACCGAAAGAACCGGCATTAAAAATGTGAGAATTTTCACAATTGCGTAAGCATCCCCAATGGCCGATGGCTCCGGTGTCGTTACTACAAACACCTCATCCGCTGAAAATATTTCTCCCATAACCGTTGATGAAATTCCCGAAGCCGTGTCAATCAGAATTACATCGAAAAATGCATCCAAATCCATGAACTCGTGGCGCATGTGATCCAAAAATTTTTCTTCTTGCTCTATTAGGTCAACAGACCCCAGGCCAGAAGGAAGAATGTACAAATCATTTCTGAATGGATAAATAATCTCCATCAAACTGAGTTTTTTTTCAAGAACATCGGCAAAATGTAATTCCGGAGCCGTTCCCGATAAAATCGGAAGATTTGAAAGATTGACATCACCATCAATCAGCAGAGTTTTTATGCCGTTTGCTGCCAGCAGGATGCCCATATTCAGAGCAATGCTTGTCTTGCCCACGCCGCCCTTGCCACTGGTGATCGCAATCCGTTTGGCTTTTAGCGGCATATTCGATTTCGGAAATAATTCGTACGCCGGAACCAGTTCTCGTAATTGCCAGGCTTGATCTCTCATCCAGTCGTCTCCATTCCTAAAATGAGTTGGCTTAAAAATGATTGTGTTGCAGGCCGAAATGTCTTCGGCACGTCCTGCCCAAAGGTCACAAACGACACCGGAAGCCGAAAGTGTTTAAGTACCATCAGCATGTTTCCGTAGCGATTCGTTTCATCCAATTTGGTAAAAATTATTCGATTGGACGGAATCACCTGAAAGCGTTTCAGGACATCCAGAAGATCCTCCGAGCGCGTGGAAAGACTCAGTGTGAGATGCACTTCATCCGGCTGAATGGCACCCAAATAATCCCTGATTTCCTGAATTCCCCTGCCGTCTCGGGGGCTGCGTCCCGGCGTGTCAATGTAAATTACATCCTTCTGAGAAAATTTCTGCACAGCCCGGCTCATGTCATCGGGAGAATAAGCCACTTCCATCGGGATTTTGGACAAATCGGCAAAAACGCGCAACTGGTCGATTGCCGCAATTCGGTAGGTATCCATTGATAAAAGCCCCACCTTTTTGAGGTGAAAAATGGCGTCCGTTGCCGACAATTTGGCAATGGTCGTTGTCTTCCCCACGCCGGTTGGACCAATTAGCACAACGATCCGCGGCCGCTTTTGCTCGGTCATTTGATTATCCGCTTGAGGAATTAACCGGCTCATCCACTGCAACAGGACGTGATCGAGTCCCTCCCGGCTTAGGTCGCGGCTAGGAAAATCGTCCGCGACACTTCTCAAAATTGAAAGAGCCAGGGTCTCATCCACACCCGATTTTGTAAGCATTTGGTAGGCCCCCGCCAAATGCGGTGGCAAATGCTCCGAACGCAAATCCGTCCCAAATTGAGTGTGCAGTTGTTCATATTTCGATCGCAGATCCTGCAATTCGCTTTGAAGCTTCTCAATTGACCCCGACTCAGCAGCCTCCGGCGGCCATCTCTTCGGACGGGAATAAGTCTGATTTGCCTCGGCGGTATTTTTTTGCCGAAAGGGATTCTCGGAGCTGCGAATGGGTTTATCATCCAGTGCAGCCGTTACTTCCAGAAACCGCGATTGCACAAAACCAAATGTGCCCGTTTTTTTGTGTTCCTGAACATTCAGGATGATGGCATTGGGTCCAAGCTGTGCCTTAATCTGTTTGAAGGCCTCATTCATCGTCTGCGCACGGAATTTTTTAATTTTCATGATTTAGACCGATCACTCCTGTTGTTTGGATTTCCACATCCGCAGGAATTTCATTGTACGAAAGAACAGCAACCTGCGGAAAAGCCATTTCAATAAGTCGCTTAAAGCTTGATCGAATCATCGGTGATGCCAGAATGAGGGGAGTAAATCCATCCTCCGTCATTTTTTTGGTTCCATCCTTAATTTGTTGGAAAAGTGCTTTTAAAATATCCGGGGATAAATTCAAGCCCGCTCCTTTGTTTTGGTTTAGATTTTCTACCATTACATTTTCCAATTGAGGATCCAACATCATGCCGTACATTCGCCCATCCTCGGCAAGGTAATTTTTGTAGATGATTTTTGACAGGGCATTTCGAACGTATTCCGTCAAAACGTCCGGATCTTTCGTAGTCCCTGCGTAATCAGCCAGCGTTTCCAGAATTGTAACCATGTCCCGAATAGGGACCTGCTCCCGAAGCAGATTCTGAAGTACTTTTTGAATCTGACCGATGTTCAAAGCATTAGGTATTAACTCTTCAACAACTGTGGGAGATTCTTTTTTGACAGTTTCAATCAATTCGTGAACATCCTCCCGGCTTAGGATCAGATGGGCATTCTGCCTCAGAATTTCCTTGAGGTGTGTGGCCAAAACGGCAACCGGCTCCACAACCGTAAATCCCATTGTTTGCGCCTGTTCTTTAAGCTTTTCAGGAATCCAGTAAGCCGGAAGTCCAAATGCCGGATCGCGGGTTGGGATTCCCTCCAATTGGGAGGAATTTTCATCGGCTGCAAGCGCCAAAAGACGGCTGGTAAGAAGTTCACCCTTTGCGATATCTGCTCCGCGAATTTTAACAACGTACTCATCAGGTTTCAGGCTGATATTATCCCGGATACGAATCGGGGGAATAACTACACCCAGTTCAATGGCCAATTGCTTTCGAATGGTTGTAATACGGTTCAGTAAATCGCCACCCTGATCTTCATCCACCAAAGGAATGAGACCGTAGCCAATTTCGATTTCAAGCGGATCAACCTGCAGATAATTTTCCAGATTATCACCGGATTCTACGGTCTTTTCTTCCTCGGCAATGGTTTCTTTCAAAATTGCCCGTTTTTCCAGGCTTTCGGCCGTTTTAGCCACAATAAAAGCCACCCCGGACAAAATGAAAAATGGGAGTGTCGGCAATCCTGGGGCGATGCCAAAAAGAAGCAGAGCACCGGAAACCACATACAGTGCCCGTGGTTTCCCTAACAATTGGTGGCTGATATCGTGGCCCAGATTTTCTTCCGAGGCTGCCCGGGTAACCACAATACCGGCGGAGGTTGAAAGAATAAGCGCGGGAATCTGAGAAACCAATCCATCACCAACCGTAAGAAGCGTGTACGTATGAACAGCCTCGCCCAAGGACATTCCCATCTGCAAAACACCAATGACAAAACCGCCCAAAATATTGATCGAGGTAATGATTAGCCCTGCAATCGCATCCCCCCGAACGAATTTTGAGGCACCGTCCATGGCTCCGTAAAAATCGGCTTCCTGGGCAATTTTTTTCCGTCGCTGTCTGGCTTCATTATCGTCAATCAGCCCCGCATTCAAATCGGCATCAATTGCCATTTGCTTCCCCGGCATGGCGTCCAACGTAAATCGGGCAGCCACTTCGGCAATTCGACTGGCGCCTTTTGTGATCACCACAAACTGAATCACCACTAAAATGAGAAAAATAACAAATCCGACAATGTAATTCCCCTTTACAACGAAATTTCCAAAGGCTGCAATGACTTTCCCGGCATAGGCATCGCCCAAAATCAAGCGTGTGGAAGCAATGTTAAGAGACAGTCGGTAAAGCGTCAAAACGAGTAGCAATCCGGGAAAGACCGAGAATTCCACCGGTTCGTTCAGATACATCGAAACCATGAGCACTGTCAGACTGATACTTATATTGATCACTAAAAACAGATCCAACATGCCTGTGGGCATTGGCAGGATCATAATCGTCAAAATCAGAATCACGCCAATGGCAAGCCCAAT
Organism: uncultured Deferribacteres bacterium; assembly: GCA_964568545.1. Lineage (GTDB taxonomy): Bacteria > Zhuqueibacterota > JdFR-76 > JdFR-76 > BMS3Abin05 > BMS3Abin05. The sequence goes on from CAZMRE010000010.1 coordinate 5,036, forward strand.
ATCGCTTTGTTGGAGCAGTCGCTGCAGAAAATTAGGTCGATTTAGTTCGGCGGTCGTCATGCGAGACGTTTTCCTTTCAATCGATAAATATAGGCCAGAACCTCAGCCACGCTCTGGAAGAGATCTACAGGAATTTCCATTCCCACTTCAGTTGATTTAAATAGTGCCCTGGCAAGGGGTGGATCCTCAACAATCGGGACACCATTTTCCCGGGCAATTTCTTTGATTTTCATGGCCAATTTTCGAGAGCCCTTCGCCAGCACCCGGGGAGCATCCATTCCTTCCGGATTATATTTAAGCGCAACCGCATAATGCGTTGGGTTCGTAATGACCACATCGGCTTTGGGAACATCGGCCATCATCCGCTTCCGCGCCATTTCTCTCTGCAAGCTTCTGATGCGTCCTTTCACCTGTGGATCCCCCTCGTATTCCTTCATTTCTTCTTTCACTTCCTGCTTTGTCATTCGCATGTCTTTCAGATAATTCCATTTCTGGAATGCAAAATCTGCAGCCGCCAGAACCACCAGAATCAGCGAAGCCCAGATGGCCATTTGAAAAATCACCTTCATCATAAAGGAAATGATCTGCCCGGTTCCCTGATCCATTAGCAAGAAATAGTCGCTGTAATGCCCCTTGATCACCCGATACATGACGTACCCTATAATGGCGATTTTTAGGATGCCCTTGACCAATTCCTCCACCGAGCGCATAGAAAAAATTCTCTGGAAGCCCTTGATCGGGTCAATTTTCTCGGGATTTGGAATGACGGGTTCCAGTGTAAACAGAAAACCAACCTGTCCAACGTTTGCCAAAATTCCAATGACCATAATTGCCAACAGCAAAGGAGCGATTAGCTTTATTGAAATAGCAATCAGAGAAATTGCGTAGGGCCGAACAGAATCTCGGGCAATCTGGTACGTCATCAGACTGCTGAAAACGTGCTTCATAAACGTGGAGAAATTTTGAAACATAAAACCGGAAATAAATAAGAGCGTAAGCGTCCCCCCTAGCAGGATGAACGCCGAATTGATCTCCATGCTTTTAGCAACATTCCCTTTTTTGCGCGCGTCCTCAAGACGCTTGGGTGTTGGTTGTTCGGTTTTATCTGAGCTTTGATCAGCCATAATTTCTTTCGGTTACTCAATTACTCTAAAACAAACGAATCATTCTGATCCAATCCCTACCAAATTGCACAAAATATTTTTCAAACATGTAAAAGAACAGCGGTACCGAAAGCGCAAGAGTCGCCAGACCAAGACCAATTTGCAAGGGGAATCCCACAATAAACACATTCATTTGTGGAAGGGTTCGTGCCACGATTCCCAAGCCAACATTCGTTAAAAGAAGTGTCACAAAAACCGGTGCGCTAATTTTGACAGCCACTACAAACATCTGTCCGGTCATCTGGATTAAGATTTGCCCAAGATTACCATTCCACGTAGCACCCAGCAAAGGGATGTACTGAAAACTTTCAACTATTCCACGAATCATCAAGTGGTGTCCATCTAATAAAAGAAAAATCAAAATGGCCATAAAATTTTGAAATTGAGCAATAATGGACATTTGAATTCTCGACATCGGATCCAGGACGCTGACAATAGCAAAGCCCATTTGAAAACCGGCGATTTCCCCTGCCAGTTGAATGGCTCCAAAAAAAATAAGTCCAAAAAATCCAATAAACAGTCCCACAAAAAGCGTTTGAGAAAGCTGAAAAATAAATTCGGAAACCCCCTGTGGAATCAGAACTGATTTCGGGACAATTGGATAGATAATGACAGCCAGAAAAAATGACAATCCCAGGCGAACCATCACGGGCACGGCCTGATCGCCAAAAATTGGCAGAACAGCCATCATTGCAGCTACCCGCACAAAAATGAGCAGGAAAACCTGTATTTCCTGAACAGAAAATCCAAATTGGTTCATAAAAACGTTCCTAATTCACAAACTAATGCGTTAGAAGCGAAATACTGCTAAAAATACTGGTTGTAAAATTAAGAAGTATGTGCATCATCCAGGGCATAAAAATCAGGAAAACGACCACTACTACCAGAATTTTGGGGATAAAGGTCAAGGTCATTTCGTTTATCTGCGTGACGGCCTGAAAAATTCCAATTGCCAACCCTACAATGAGTCCCGACAAAAGCATAGGCGCCGATAAGAGTAATGTTGTCATCATTGCCTGTTTGCCAAGGTGCAGTACAAATTGTTCAGTCATTTATCCTCCTATTTACATAAAACTTTTGACAACCGATCCGACAATGAGATACCACCCATCCACCAGCACAAATAAAAGGATCTTAAAGGGCAGCGAAATCATCACCGGGGGCAGCATGAGCATGCCCATGCTCATTAGCACACTTGCCACCACCAGATCAATCACTAAAAATGGAATATAGATCAAAAATCCAATTTGAAATGCCATGCGCAATTCGCTGATGACAAATGCAGGAATGATTTTGAATGTGGGCACATCCATTTCATTCCTGGGCTTGGGGCCTTTGTCCAAACTCATAAATAGCGCCAAATCTTTTCTTCGTGTCTGCCGAAGCATGAATTTTCGCAATGGCTCCTGCCCCCGTTTAAGAGCTTCCTGATAGGAAATTTTCTTTTTCAGGTAAGGCTGCAATGCATTCTGATTCACGTCCGTAAAAACAGGCTGCATAATGAAAAAGGTTAAAAAAAGCGCCAGACCGATCAGCAATTGATTGGGCGGCATCTGCTGCAATCCCAGTGCCTGCCTTAGAAAATGAAGTACGACGATTATTCGCGTAAAGGCTGTGGTTAAAATCAAAATCGCAGGCGCTAGCGAAAGAATGGTTAGCAGCAGTAAAATCTCTACGGTAACGGCGAGATCGTTCGGATTTTTGCCGCTGCCCACACTCAGGGATAATTTTGGAAATGGCTGGGCATTTGCTCCGGCCGGAAACAGTAAGGCTCCGACAAATAGAATTGCCAGAGCAAACATCCAAATGTATCTTCGTCGAGTCATCATTACGGTTTTTTCAAGAATCCTTCCAATTGCGATTGAAATAAACGTCCGGATTTTCTATTTTTAGGAGGACTGGCACTTTTCAACGTCTTTAGAATTTCAGGATCGCTGATTTCGGTAAGATTTGAAATTTGACTATCCGTAACTCCAAGCACCAAAAGCCGATCAAATACCTTTACCAGATAGATGAATTTCTTGGGAGCCAATAATGTGGTGCTTACGACGGTGACATCCGAAGGCGATTGCCCATTGCCCCGGCGATAAACAAATTTGTTCAGAAACCAAATTGTGCCGTAAATGAGCAGAACAATGATACCAAATACGAGGAATAGCTTGATGAATTGGGCAGTAAATGAGATTCCCGAACCTTCGTCCGCCGCATGCAGGCTATGGCCTAGAACCAAATTTAAAAAGAACATTCCCACAAACAGAACGGTTAATCCCACAGTCAGCCAAATTTTCTTCTTCGAATGAGCCATTTTCATTCTCTACTGAAGTCCTTTTACACGTTCCGAGGGATCAAGCAAATTAGTGACGCGAATGCCAAATCGATCGTCAATCACGACCACTTCGCCTTCGGCAATTTTTTTGTTATTCACCAGAAGATCAACCGGTTCGCCTGCCATTTTGTCGAACTCCAAAATTGATCCCTCCCCCAGTTGTAAAATATCGCTGATCAGCACATTCTTGCGAGCCAGTTCTACGGAAACAGGAAGTTCCAGATCAAAAAGAATTTCCAGAGAATTCAAATTGCCCCCGGAAATTTTATCCTCTTCCATGTTTTGGAATGGCGAAGGCTCCGGCGAGGGCAAATCCTCTTGATCATTTAACACC
>CAZMRE010000010.1:8958-21515 GCA_964568545.1 uncultured Deferribacteres bacterium
CCTCTTGATCATTTAACACCATTGTAGAATCCTCTATCGTTTCTTCAGCCATTTCCGATGACGCATGAATTCCTTCTTTTTCGCTCGTCTCTTCCTGAATTGCTTCATCTGCTTCAGCCATTTGCTTTCTCCATCTAACGTGTTTGTTTCATTACCTTAAAGGCCAGACGCTTTTTCATGATTCCGGCCTTACCCAAAAATTTGGGCTTCTGCCCCACATAAAGGGGAAGCAAGTCTGTTGTTTTTTGATCCAAAAATAAAACATCGCCTTCCCTGAGGTTCATTAGCTCTTGAAAAGAAAGGTGGGTTTCGCCCAGGTTAACAGAAATTGGAACAAGGGCTTTCTCAAGATTTTTTTTCAGTATCCGCCGATCTCTGCTTGAATTGACATGAGAAACCTCGACCTGCTCATTTTCAATCTTTTCCAGAATCTCATTGATCAGATAGTAGGGATAGGCAATATTAAACAGGGTTACATTCTCGGCAAAATTTACTTCAAGGGACACCGAGACAACGGATTCACCTGAATCTGCCAGTTGAACAAAATTCGGATTGCTGTAATAGGTTCCCACGCCGATTTCAAGATCTTCAACGGCTGACCAGGCCGATCGAAATTGAAGAATCAATTTTGCCAGCATCCGCTGCATAATCCGCTGTTCAATAGAGGTTAATTCACGATCGGTTTGAATGAGTTTGCCGGGCCCCCCCAGTACGCGATCCACAAGAAAGTAGACCAACTGAGGTTGGATCTCAAAAAGAACATTTTTTTCATATTTTTCTACGGGAAATGTATACAGGCAGCTTGGGTTAGGCAGGGATTCCACGTATTCCGTATCCGACATGTGGGCATTTGAAATATAGTTAACCTGGACATTCATTCGAAGATAATCGTTTAAAAAATAGCCCAAATATTTTGCGAATGTAAAATGAATACGCTCCAGGGTGCGCCTGGCACTCTTTGAAAGCTGATCCGGATTTTTAAAATTGTAGGGTTTTATCGAAAAATCGGTCATTACATTTGATGAACCGTTATCTTTTCCGGCAATGGGAATCGAATTTAAAAGCTGATCAATTTCCTTCTGCGAAAGTTTTTGTGCCACGATCTCTTCTCACTTGTTTATTTCTATTTCCCCACTAATTTGACAAATATTGTACCATCGAGAAAAACCGTAGGTTTTCAATTATTAATTATTTATTATTTAATAGGTTACTAAATTTGTCCCTTATGATGAATAAACAGAATGGCAAGAAAAAGAGGAATTTATTACCGACTGCTGGGTATTGTTTTCCTCTTTTAAGGGTCCTGCTCGTTCAAGCAATAGTGAGTCTGCATGATTTGACCCTTATTGAAATTGAAAAATATACCGATAAAAATTTGAATAAGTGTTTCTGCACCAGCATTTATACACTTGTATTTTCGCAAAATTTGTGATATATTTATTGAAAACTGATAGCATCCTTTTAAAATTACTTATCATGATAAAAAAATATTCATTTGTATTTTTGTTCATTACTTTTTTTATTTTCAATTGTTCAAAGAATCCTAAACGGGATAACCCGTTAGATCCCAACTCAAGTCTTTATAAGGGAACAACAGAACTCACCGGCGTTATTTACACTGCCTACACGCCCTTTCAGCCAATTCCCAATGCCGCTATTTTAAGCATTCCCGGAAATCAAGGCGCTCTTAGTGGCGCAAACGGTGAATTTCAAATAGACAATATGCCCATAGGAGACTATCACGTGATTGCCACGAAAGCGGGCTATTCTTCAGATACGGTAAGCTTGCATATTTCAAATGCATATAAGAATGTGATAAATTTCCATCTTGATGCTTTGCCGCAATTTTCAGAAATCAGCTTGAATTCAAACCATATTAGCCAATGGTGGCCCACCAATGATATTTATTATCTTCAGGTCAAAATCAAAGTTTCTGATAAGGACGGAATAAATGATATTTCCGCCGTCACCATTCACATTCCCCAATTTAATTATTCGGATACATTGCAAACCGGCCTTGCGCCTGGTATTTTTCAAAAAGTTTATCGTGAAGAAGACCTTCCTGTGGATCACCTTCAGGAATTGGCAGGATATCCAATCTATTTCAAAGCCTTTGATCGAATGAACCATTACAGTGAGTCAAAATCGTCCTGCATAACACGCATCATTGAGGCCACTCCTGTGGCTTCGTCTCCTCAGGGTTTGGAATTCACATCTCCCACTCCTCTGCTAAAATGGAGTGTTTCTTCCCTTCCTTTTCCACACAGTTTTACAGTGACAGTATTTCGCGATGATGCAGGCGTCATCCATACGGTATGGGAAAAATCAATGCTTGATTCAAAGCTTAGAGAAATTTTGGTTCAGGACTCACTTTTGGTGGGAAATTATTTCTGGACGGTAAGTATTTTAGATAATTTTGGCAATAAGAGCCGCTCAAAAGAAGCTGCTTTTCGAGTCAAATAAAGAAAGGGCACGCCGTTGCAAAAAGATAATTTTCAGGCGCTGTATAGAATTAGTCAGGAAATTAATTCCATTCAGGATATTCAGAGTCTTTTTGAAAAGGTAATGGATATTGCAATGGAGGTTATCCTTGCCGAGCGCGGATTTATTCTTTTATTGACAGATGCAAAGAAATGGGATTACCAAATTGCCGTTGCCCGTAACATTTCAAAACAAAATATAGATTCCATAGCCAATATTTCGACCAGTGTCATTCGCTACGTGCTCAAGCAAGAAGAGCCCATTTTGACATACGATGCCACCCAAGATAAACGCTTTCAAAACTCTCAGAGCATTGTATTTCATCAAATTCGTTCGATTGCATGTGTTCCTCTCAAATTAAAGGACAAATTAATTGGTACCATTTATGTGGACAGTCTGCACACCCGGGGAGAATTCAACCAAGAGACGTTGGCATTTTTGACCGCTTTTGCAAATCAGGCGGCCATTGCGATTGACAATACGCAGTATTTATATTCGCTGCAGGAAGAAAATCTTCGACTTCGAAATGAAATTGCCAACAAATATGATTTTAAGGAACTCATTGGAAACAGCGCAGAAATGCGGCAGCTTTTTGATATGATGAAAAGTGTACTCACCGTGGATGCCTCTGTGTTAATTGAAGGCGAAAGCGGGACGGGCAAAGAATTGGTTGCCCGGGCCATTCATTACAACGGGCACAGAAAAAATGGGCCGTTTGTTCCCGTTTTTTGCGGTGCATTATCCGAATCTCTGCTGGAAAGCGAATTATTCGGACATAAAAAGGGGGCTTTCACGGGCGCAAGAGAGGACAAAAAGGGACTATTTGAGATTGCCAACGGAGGCACCATTTTTCTGGATGAAATCACAGAAATAAATCTGGATATTCAGACCAAACTGCTCCGCGTGCTACAAGAACGAGAAGTCAAGCGCGTTGGCGAAAACAACACCCGACCAGTGGATGTAAGAATTATTGCGGCAACGAATCGGGACATTGCCACGGAAGTCAAAGAAGGCCGTTTCCGCCAGGATTTATATTACAGGCTGAATGTCATTCTCATTAAAATTCCACCCCTGCGCCAACGGGGATCAGATATTTTGTTTCTGGCTAACCATTTCGTTAAAAAATATTCCCAGATGATGGGAATTCGCCCAAAACGATTTTCCAAAGAGGCTATTCAAACAATGAAAAACTACGCATGGCCAGGCAATGTTCGTGAATTAGAAAATACGGTTGAAAGAGCCTTGATTCTTGGAAAAGAAGCCGTGATAACGGCCCGCGACATCCAGCTTCCGCAGCAAAATGAGGATATTTTGGGGCCTAACCTAAATCTAAGAGAGTTTGAAAACCGGCTTATTCTTAAAACGCTGGACGAAACCGGCGGGAATATTACCAGGGCAGCCGAACGTTTGGGCGTTTCTCGTCGCTGGTTCCATTACCGCTTGAAAGAAATAAAGCAAGATGATTAATATTTCAGGATACAAGATTTTAGAAGAGCTTCACAAAACTGGAATTCATTCCGTTTATAAAGCCTATCAGGTCAGTCTGGAACGAGTGGTTCTGCTGAAGGTGCTTCATCCGATTATGTTGAATGAAAATGACGTCATTGTTCGTTTTCGCAGGGAAGCCCATGCGTCTGCCAAACTCAAGCACAAGAATATTGTGGATGTGTACGATTACGGCAGCACCAAAGAATGTCACTATATCGTAATGGAATATGTGGAAGGAATCACGCTAAAGAGGCTCATTGCGGAAAAAGGGGTGCTAGGCCTCGATGAAGCAGTCCGCATTTTTCGACAAATCCTAGAAGGCCTGGATTATGCCCACAAACATGGGGTTTTGCACCGGGACATCAAGCCGGACAATATTTTGATCTCAAATGAAAATAGTGTCAAAATTACCGATTTCGGATTAGCCACATTTTTGGAAGCACCTTCCGTCACCAATCAGGGAGATGTACTCGGAACGCCCGCGTACATGTCACCTGAGCAGGCGACGGGACAGCCGGTTGACGGACGATCGGATATTTTTTCCGCTGGTCTCACCTTTTATGAAATGCTGACGGGCAGGCAGGCATTTGAGGGCTCTGGTTTTGCTCAGTGTATTTTTCAGATCATCAACGAACAGCCGAAGCCGATTCAAGATTACCGAAAGGATATTCCTCAACCGCTGGAGGCCTTTCTGCAAAAAATGATTGCCAAAAATCCAGCGGAGCGATTTACTTCTACCCATGAGGCATTACTCGCTCTGAACAGGATTATGAATACACCCATTAAAGATAAAAAAAACCTGCCGGAGGCCAATTCGCCAGTCCCAAAAACGAATCGCCTTTTTGCCCTTCCACAAATAGTTGGATTCGCATCTGTTGTTCTTATTTTGTCTCTGGCATTGGTTTTCTTTTTCAGAAAACAGGATTCAACACATACCAACACCTTGACAAAAAAAATCGATAGTGCAAATAATTCACACTTGGATTCCCTCTCAGTAGTTGAGCCTCCCGTAGCTGAAAAGACAAATCTTCATCAAAAATTTCCACCGGCTCTTCCAAAAGAAAATCTTAAAAAACAGGTCACGAAAATATCCCCATCCCCCAAAACCCAACGCGCCAAGATAGCCGCTTCGAATCAGATGGGATTCTTGGCCATTCACTGTAATCCATGGGCAGAGGTATTTGTTGATGGAAACCATTTGGGAACAACGCCATCCGACACACTTTTTCGCCTGAAAAGTGGAAAACATATCGTGAAACTAGTGAATCCGCATCTGCCTGAATATATGGACACGGTCTTTGTTTATGAGGGGAAAACGACGCAGATGAAACGGTCTCTGCTCAAAAATATGGCCGAGCTCAAAATTTGTGTGAATCCGTGGGCAAATGTGTATATAAATGATAAATATATCGACTCTACTCCGCTGACCAATCCCCTGCTATTGAATGCGGGGCATTATGAAATCAGATTGGAAAACCCAAATTTCGGAAATATTGTTCGCCAAATTAATCTAAAGCCGGGCGAACAAAAACAACTAAATATTTCAATGAAAAAATAAATAATGACAAGAACGCGGTTGGTAGAAATTTTTCTGGCATATTGTTTGTAGTCTTTCTAAATCAAATGAACTACTAATCATCTTATTTTATCGGAAAAGAATATGTTCATCATTAATCAAGCAAGCACGTCTTTCAAACGAAACGTCTTGGGATGCCTGTTCTTTCTATTTATATTTATTGGCCAGACTCTGCTTTTTGCCCAATGGAAAGAAGCGGCCCCCATGCCCGAGGGCCGCTCCGGTTTTGCTATTGCCCGCCTGGATAATTATGTCTATATCATTGGAGGCAACAATTCCGAAAACGAGGCCACGTCTTCTGTACTGCGCTATAATCTTGACGCGGACCTTTGGGACACATCCGTCGCACCCTTACATAAGGGACGAACCAACGCCGCCGTAGTTGTGGCCAATCACTCTATTTTCGTCATGGGCGGCCGGAATGAAAACAGTTCATTAAATTCGGTTGAGAAATATTCCCCCGGTCAGAATAAATGGGTTGAGTTAGAGAGCCTGCAGCACGAGCGAGAGGCGGCCTCTGCCGCGATTTTAAATGGCAAAATTTATGTTTTTGGCGGTAAAAATCAAGAAAACCCAAACTGCCCAACGGCCGAAAAAAGTATTGAGATATATGATTTTTCATCAGGTCACTGGAGTATGCTGCACAATCACAATATGTCCTATCCACGGTTTGGTGCCCGGGCAATTGTTGCACATAGCAAAATTTATATTTTAGGCGGATTTTACTTTTCGCCAGTTTCTTTGGTGGAATCTTTTCGACCTGACTTCGGCTGGCAAGAGGTTCATTCTCTTGCGATCCCGCGCGCACTTTTCGCAACAGCCGTGATGAACGATACGATTTATATTATGGGGGGACAAGGCATCTACGGCATTTTAGATCAGAATGAAACGTTTGTTGTCAATGACCAAAGAGGCCCTTCAGAAAATCCACCTCCTTTAACTCCTCCACGATATGATTTTTCAGGTATTGCCTATCAGAACAGGGTTTATATTTTTGGTGGCGTTTCGGCAGAAAATGAAAGTCCTCTCAATCTCGTACAATATTGGGAACCAGTCGTATCGGCGGTTCATAAATTTTCTGCAACAAAGCCTGAGCGGTTTACCGTGTTTCCGAATTACCCCAATCCCTTTTCAAATACCACAACAATCCAATTTTCAATCAAAGAAAATTTTGGACAAAAACATCCGGCCGTGATTCAAATATTCAATATGCTTGGCCAAAAGGTACGCGCGTTGGTTCCCGTGGCATCTCAGCCAGGCTTCTACACCGCTCAATGGAATGGAAGAGATGAAGATGGACAGTTACTTCCCAATGGTATTTATATGTGCAGAATTGGGGGTAATGGACACATCAGCCAACAAAAATTAATCTTAGTGCGATGATTCCCATGAAAAAAATGACTCTATTTTTCGTTTTGATCTCCATTCTTTTTTTTTCAAATTCACATGCTCAAAACAAAGTCCCTCAACCGACAGTTAAGGAGATTGTTAATCATTATCAAAATTTTAATTATTTAAGCGTTGAAGTCCTGAGCAAGAAGGCGCTTTCATCCCGTAAGAATTATTCTTTGGAAGACCTGTTGCAAATCCATTTGTATTATGGCTGCGCCGCATTTGCCAAAGGAGATACGGGAACAGCCAGGTCGCAATTCCTTGCCCTCTTATCGATCGATCCAGATTATAAATTGAGTCCACTATTGTTTTCACCCAAAATACAAAAATTTTTCAAATCCATTCAATCTGATTTTCGGAAAAATGAAAAGACGGGCACTAATTGGAATTATCGGTATGTTTTTTTGAGGGATAATCGATTGCCGGCACTAAAGCGATCGCTTTTATTTCCCGGATGGGGGCAGCACTATCTGGGTCAAAAGAAAAAGGGTCTGTTTATAGCCGGAAGCGAAATGATCACCCTCTCCGGCACAATTGCTTTCTATTTCATGACCAATCGCGCTCATCGAGCGTATCTTTCGGCAAAACAGCCGGACCGGATTGAGACCAACTATCAAACCTACAAGCAATACTACCGTGCAAGAAATACGTTGGCGCTTTTGTCTTCGTCCATCTGGATCTTCTCAGCTATGGATATTCTTTTGCAAAAGCAACCTCTTTTTAAGCCTCTCCACGAAAACCTATCTTTCTATCTTGATAATCCCCATCTGATTTTAGTTTCATACCAGCACCGATTTTGATTGCATGAAATGTGCATATTATGCACATCCATGTGAATATTTTGCGCTTTTTTCTGTGATTTCCAAAATCCATGCGTGAAATTTGTAGGCAATATCTTTTTAAAATAGACTCTTGCTTTCAAAAATCAAATTGGCACATCTTTTGTAGATTACGAATTGAAAATGCGACGTCGCGCATGCAGTTTATTAACAAATTGATTTTTAAATTGATTAAAAAACGGAGGCAGTTATGGTACGTTTCAGAAATTCATTTCGGTTAGTTGTGGGTGTTTTGACCCTTTTATTTTTGGGAAATCTGGTTTATGCGCAAGGGAATATGCCCGTTCCCTATTTGCCAACCCAATATAAACTATCCATTCATCCAAATGAGGGCATGGATTTGGAAGTTGGTGATCAGGTCCTTTTTACAGCCACTTTGAAAGATTCCAATCATCAAATCATTTCAACCATCTTTGAATGGAGTTTGAGTGACACAACCATTGGTGTGTTGGATTCCACCGGCTTATTTACGGCAAAACATGAGGGCAGTGGATATGCCAAGGTATCCGTCCCCCAATTTGGTCTTGCTGATTCTGTGTTTATTCAGGTAAAAGCCAGTGAAGCATCCAATGATGGCGGTGAAGGTAGACATCACATGAAACATTCAGCTTCCATTCGAATAAAGATTACACCGGATGAGGCGGAATTGGCCATAGGCCAACAAGTAACATTCCAGGTAGAGATTTTGGATTCTACCAATTCACCCATAACCCTCCCGATTTCCTGGCGTGTTGCGGGCCAACCGATCGGAACGGTAGACGACACGGGCACATTCACGGCCATGGCCAACGGAAGAGGATTTGTGGTTGCCTCTGCCGGAAATCTGAGCGTGCGTGCCCGAATAAAGGTTGGTAAAAACCTTTGGGGAGGTAGAGAAAATCACAAAAATGGAAAATGGCACATTGAAATCACCCCAGATGAGGCAAAGCTGCTTATTGGAGACCAGGTTCAATTTTCGGCATCCGTCTACGATAGTAACGGAACCAAGGTAGACACGACGGTCACTTGGAAACTGGACGGTTGGCCCATCGGAACAATCAATTCTACAGGGCTTTTCACCGCCACATCCCTTGGAGCCGGCGTAGTCAGAGCTTATTTCGATGGCAGTCATGGCGAAGCGGAAATAAAAGTTAGACGTACCTATGATGAAGGGCATTCATATCATTCGCATGAGAACAAAGGCTACGAACTGAACCTTTCGCCGGAGGACACCGTGCTTCACGTGGGCGATACCCTAAAATTTGTGGCTCGCTATCTGGACCCAAGCGCTGCCCCCATTAACACAACAATGCGTTGGAAATTACGAGGACAATCCATTGGCGTTTTGGACAGCACCGGAGCCTTTACGGCCACTCAACCCGGTTTTGCTCTGATTCGGGTTCGCGTGGGACATCAAATTGCCGATGCCAGTGTGCAGGTTATTTCGGCTCCTTCAAATCCAGCAGACATAAACACTATTCTGGTAAAAACCTGCCTGCCCAATGGATTTGAACTTCCGGATTCAATGGTGATTCGTGAAGGCAATATGATCAAATTCCGAGGATTTCCATTCCCGTTTAATTTGCTTAACGGAGGTCTCCTGACCATTCCCACCAGCGCATTGCACGAGAATATTACCTTGACCATTTATATGCCTGATTTTGCCAAAATTGATTCGAATAATGTCAATTTCAAAGAGAAAATACTTAATGCCATTAATTTTGAGGTTTCTGTAAACAATCAGGCCATTCATCCTTACTATTTTGATAAACCGTTAAAACTGTCGTTACCCTACAAGCCCTATTTATTGGATTCGCTTGGAATGACTATTCATGATTTAGGAATATTCTTCTACTCCGGTTCAAATTACGATTCATCGGGCGTCTCTAATGTGGTTCTTGATTCCACAAACAATCGGATTTTTGCCGATGTGTACCACTTTTCCACGCTGGTGTTGTCAAGCAGGAGTGTTCTCACTTCAACTCCTCAAAGGAGTCTGGGTAAACGGATTCCAACAAAATTGGAACTCTACCAGAATTATCCGAATCCATTTAATCCGGTAACGTCCATTTCCTACGCCTTGCCAATGAAGAGTTATGTCACGGTAAAAGTATTCAATATGCTCGGCCAAGAGATTAAGACACTTATTAACCAGAGACAAGCAGCGGGTGTGCATACCGTACAGTGGAACGGAACGGACAAGTACGGCATGAAAGTTGGATCAGGAATTTATTTCTATCAAATTTCGAGTGACCAATTATCTATTGTAAAAAAGATGATTTTAATGAAATAAAATCCATTGGTGGGTCTGAACCCAGGGAAGGGTTCAGACCCGTTTTTTTCGGGAGGCATGAAAATGACAACCATTAATCTGGATGCGTATCATAAATTTATTTTTTCTCCCGGGAAAGGAAAAATATGCCCTTTTTGCCAAGGCACGGGAATGGACTGGAAGTATCGTGTTTGTCTGAATTGCGGAGGAAAGGGTTATGTTATGGAAAAAGGTAATGTAGTTGTAAGTAATTCCCTATCTGATATGAATACAAAAAAAGGCATTTTAAATTATCCGGACTTAAATTTTTTGAGTACTTTTTCGAAAATCACATTAATTCCTCAGTAAAATTGGCGCCAGGGTCAAATTTCTACTTGCCAGGGCCCGATTCATTCCCCAGTTTTTATTTCCCACCTGTCCATTATTCATACTATAAAAGGGGAAGGTTTTAGTTGCCTTCCCCATTTTTTATTGGAAATTCTTAACATAAATACTTAAAATGAAAGGTATGGGAGTGTGAATATTAGGGAGAATAATTGACTAAATGAATTTTCTTTTCATTAATTCCATTCAGATGTGGGGTGGTGCGGAAGTCTGGCTTATGGATATCATGCACGGGCTTGAGAAACGAGGGCATCGTACTACACTGATTTGTCGGCCGGGTACGATATTGGAAAAAAATGCCCTGGCCGAAGGTTTCGATGTGGTGCCCGTCAAAATGCGAAGCGATTTTGATCCGTTTGTCATTTGGAAAGTGGCCCAAATAATTCGTCAGCGAGACATCCACGTCCTGTCCACCAACATGGACAAAGAATTGCGCTTCGGGGGAGTGGCCGCCAAATTGGCCGGGGTTAAGGCAGTTGTTCCCTCCCGGGAAGTTGACTATCCCCTCAAAAATAAATGGCGCTACCGTTTTACCTACAACGTTCTGGCCGACAAAATCATTGCCAACTCCCAATCGACCAAAAACACCCTTCTGAAAAATGCCCCCTGGTTAGACCCTCAACGCATTGAAGTCGTCTATAAGGGGATTGATCCTAAACCGTATTTGACTTTTCCAGAAGAAGGTCAAAAAATACGTGAGGAATTCGGAATCCCACGGGATGTTCCCCTAATTGGATTTGTAGGGCAGATTATTGAACGAAAGGGTATTCCTGATATCCTTGAAAGCATCCCTATTGTGCTTCAACAAAATCCCGAAACGCGTTTTCTATTTGCTGGAGAGGGGGAACTGACCACTTTTCTAATCCAGACCATTCGTGATTACGGAGTGGAGGATCGGGTCCTTTACACCGGATTCCGAAAAGACATCCCGGCTATCATGAAGGCCATTGACCTTCTGCTTCTGCCATCTACTGTAGAGGGATTTGGGTATGTTCTCGTCGAAGCGATGGCCGCGGCAAAACCCGTGGTGGCCACTCATGTCAGTAGCATTCCAGAAATCGTTGAGGATGGCAAAACAGGAATTTTAATTGATGTGCATCAACCCCGGCAGTTGGCACAGGCCATACTTTCGCTGCTGAACGACAGCGCCCGGTCAAAAAAGCTGGGAGAAAATGGACGAAAACGCGTGCTCGAAAGATTTACACTGAAAACTATGATTGATCAATTTGAAATCGCCTTGCTGGATGCGGTCTTTCGCAAAACCACTCGGCCTGACGCTGGGCCCAGGTTTTTGCAATCTCATTAAGGCAAAAAAGGGATTTGCAAACAAGGCGACTTTTCCCCTTGTGCTCAGCCAATTGGAAAACCAAAATAATGCAAAAAATAAAATGATTGCTTTTTATGAAGAAACCACCGTGTTGTTCCATCGTCATCGCTTTCTATGAGCGTATTGATTTTCTCAAACTGATGCTGGACAGTCTCGAACGCCAGACTGTCACCGATTTTGAAGTCATTATTGCCGACGATGGGTCTTCCCCACAGATTGTGCGTCAGGTCGACGCTTTACAAAAAAAACGTTTCCTTTCCACTTAAGCAAATCTGGCAGGAAAATATGGAATTATTCAAACAAATCAAAGCATCCAACAGGGCATTTACACCTTTTGGAATTCGGAAAACTCAATAAATTTTACCACAAGGTTAATTTCCCTCAACTTTGTATTTTTGACGTTTTTTTTCGGGAATAAGAAAACACGAGTACTAACATCATGGCATACAGAATAAAAATACCTGCAATGGTCATTTGTTTTGCATTCATCTTACGCCTTCTTTCGATTACTTCAAAATGAACAGATAATGGCCTTTCAGCCTCAAAGAATTTATGGCCATAAAGGCTCAAAGGATCGATAATAGATCGGACTGCAACTGCAACATTATTGAAATATTCCTAACTAACTTAATACGCAATTCTCCTGGTTCGGGTTAAAAAGTTTTAATAGCCAAATTCAATCCATGAGTGTACTCCAAAAATCGCTAATCGTACAAATCATACGGAGTTTATTTCCATTGACATCAATAATATCAATTCGTAATAATTCGTGGAATATATCCTTTTTAGATCAAACTCACGACTCACCTATGCCATGAT
>CAZMRE010000011.1:0-20984 GCA_964568545.1 uncultured Deferribacteres bacterium
TTTTAGATTTTGAATTTCGAATTTGTTTCGGATTTCGGGTTTCAAGTTTCGGATATTATTTCTCCAGTGGCTTCGACTCCGCTCAGCCACGGGTTTTGCTT
Organism: uncultured Deferribacteres bacterium; assembly: GCA_964568545.1. GTDB lineage: Bacteria > Zhuqueibacterota > JdFR-76 > JdFR-76 > BMS3Abin05 > BMS3Abin05. The sequence goes on from CAZMRE010000011.1 coordinate 102, forward strand.
GATTACGAGTTGTGCTAAGCCCCTGTTCTGCTCATTCGTCGATTTCTGCAATTTTCACAAAACCATTCTTGATAAGAGGCTGCTTTTGTTCATTAAGTACCAAAAAGTAAAATTTCTGTGTATTCTCTTTCTGATGATCTTCGAACAATTGAATCCGAATAGTCGTTCCCGGTAACACCATTCCCGAAAAATGGGCATGGATTTCTTTTATTCTCCGGGGATCCCGCTCAGCTTGGGCATTGACGATTTCCCGCATTACCAGTCCCAGCGTAGCTGTTCCCTGAACAAGCACATCGGGGAGACCCACGCGATGGGCAAACGCCTTCGACGTGTGAATGGGAAAGACAATGTTTGTGCACCCGTCATAAATGTAAGGAAACAGGGGATCGACCGTTAAATTTCTTTCCCACAATGGCGTCTGATTCTCAGGAAATGCGGGCGTGACGGGCAGATCTTCTGCACTTCCACAGGCGCCTTCGCACACTACCCCTCGCAGCAATGCACCGGTAACTTCCGAAAAAACCGATCGGTTGTCTTGGTCAACCGCGCGAAATCGAAGGAACAATCGGCTTCCGTTTTTATGAGGCAAAACAGCAGCCACATCCGTTTGAATGGAAAGGTGCATGCCCGGTCGCACGGGTTGGTGCAACCTAAGGGACTCATCAAAATGAACCATTGTGGAAAGCAGATTTTCAGGCAGGGTCGCGCCAAGAAGATGGTCGTTTAAATGCTCCACAATGGGCCAGGTGACAGCCACCGGAAAAGTGGGGGGTGCCAAAATTCCGTCCGGTCGTTCATCGTCAAAGTAAAGCGGATTGGTATCGTGCAAAGCGGCTGCAAAATTCTTTATTTCGCGCCAACCAATCGTAACCTGATATGGCCGGAAGCGCGCGTGCCGTATATTGGAATGGATTGAAAAAGACATGGGCTCCGTTCTCCTGAAAATCCCATTTGCAAGGATTGCTTTTGGCAATCTCGTTGTATTAGCCAATTCAGTGAAATTCAGCCACGAATGTCACGCCATACCCAATTGGGAAAAAACGTGCCATTCGTGGTTTTTGAAATAGGTACACATTATTCCGTCATGTATTTGTCCAAATTTTTTCGGATGTCTTGCTTGGCCAGTTTGCCAATCAGTGTTTTGGGCAAATCTTTTCGAATAATAATCTTCTTGGGACGCTTGTAATCGGCCAGGCCCTCTTCGCAATAGTCGGCGATTTCTTCCAACGTGATTTCCACACCCTCCTCGGGTACTACAAAGGCAACGCCGATTTCGCCGAAAATCTCGTCCGGCATTTCAATGATACACGACGTATTGATTTTGGGGTGCGCATTTAAATAGGATTCAATTTCCAGCGGGTAAACGTTGTACCCTCCGCTGATGTACATTTCTTTCAGGCGGCCTACAAAATGGAGATAATTGTTTTCATCCAGATAACCCAAATCACCCGTTTTGAGCCAGCCGTCCTCAAACGTTCCTTCATTGTCTTCCGGATCCATATAGGTTTGAATCACGCTGTCTCCCTTAACCATAAGCTCGCCAACCTCGCCGGTTTTGGCCCATTCGCCATTTGTTTTTTTGATTTTCAGCTCAAAACCTTCCCAGGGTGTCCCCTCGGTTTTGGCCACGATTTCCAGCGGGTCCGAAGGTTTAGTGAAGGTAAAGAATCCTGCTGTTTCGCTCATCCCCCAACTGGAGGCAATGTTGGCGTTTGGGAAACTATCTTTGATCTTTTGAATCAATTCCGGTTGGGAAGGTTCACCGCTAACAATAATTAATTTCACGGAGCTGACATCGTAATCCTGGACATTGACCATTTTGAACATCATCCGAAACATGGTCGGTACACCGCCAAAATAGGTGATCTTGTATTTTCCAATAAATTCAAGCATTTGTTTGGGATCAAAGGTTGGCATCAGCACACCGGTTGCACCCGCATACAACTGCACAGCAAGTAAATCATGCGTTCCACCCACATGGCTGGTGGGAAGATTGATAATGGCCTTGTCATCGGCCGTTAATCCCCATGCCTCAACGGTTGCCTTGGCCATTGTAGAGGTGATTTTTTGTGTAATCACAGCTCCCTTGGGTTTGCCCGTGGTGCCGCTGGTAAAAATAATAATTAGAGGCTCATTGGGCTGTGGGTGAAGCGAATCAGGAATGAGATCAGCCGGTCCCTGAAGCAAAGCCTCATAAGGTTTAGAATCTTTGACATTCAAAGTCCCAAAATAAGAAAAAACACGCTCAAAAGGATAAGCTTGAATAAGGGCCTCGGCCGTTTGTTTGATGGGCTCCGGATTGGCCAGCGCTACCAAGAGTTTCGGTTCGGTGCGTTTGCTGAGGGCAATCATTTCAGCCGGTTTGAAGCGAGGGTCCAAAGGGACGACCACTAGTCCTAGTGTGGAAGCCGCCATGTACAGGGTTACAAAAGCGAGCGATTGGGGCAGAATGGTAGCAATTTTGTCGCCCTTTTTCAATCCAAAACTAAGCAAAGAATTGGCCACACGCTGAATGCTTTCATTCAACTGAGCGTAGGTCATTGTCCGATCCATAAAAATATAGGCCGGATGATCAGGCATTTGCCTGGCATGATCTTCAATTACTTTGGAGAAATAATTTTCCATAATGCGTACCCTCCATTTTTGGGGAAATGAGTCTTGCTATTCAATAATAGCCAACACCGTGGACGTGTCCACCTGATCCTGTACATTTACTCGAATCTCCTTCACGACACCTGATTTGGGTGCGAGAATTGGGTTTTCCATTTTCATGGCTTCAATGATCATCAATTCGTCATCTTCACTTACGCTGTCTCCAACGTTAACCAAAATTTGCCGGATGAATCCCGGCATCGGCGCAACCACATCATTGTTTCCCTGCATGTTTTCCTCCGAAATTTCCTTTTTATTGATTAGTTTCGTCTAAAAGGAATATCTGCCACTAAATTCGTGAATTATCAAGAATTGATTTTGTTAACGTTAATGGAATTAAACCCCGTATAATTTGTACCATTAGCGGTTTTTAGAGTGCACTCAATGATTTGAAAAAACTTAGCACCGCATGCCCCGTGTCTTGATCCCCAGACGTGTTTTTTCAAGCGGATAAACCATGTTGATCCACTCACACAACAGTTTTCGGGTGTCCCGTGGATCAATAATATCCTGAATGCCAAATGCTTCAGCCGTACGAAATGGAGAAGCAAATCCCCGGTACATTTCCATGAGCTCGTTCACGGTGGCCATCGGATTGGGTGCCGATTCAATTTCCTTTCGGTGTGCGGCGTACACACCACCTTCCACCGGAATATTGCCCCAAACGGCTGACGGCCACGCATAGCGCCAATTCAACTTGTTGGGATTGGACTGAGCCGCTCCGGCCACGCCGAAGCATTTCCGAATATACACCGTTGCCCAGGGAATGGTAGCCTGTAGCGCAGCGAAACTTGCCCGGACTCCTTTTCGAATCGTTCCGTTCATTTCGGCCTCTTTTCCAATAAAAAATCCCGGTTGATCCACCAGATTAATGACCGGAATGTGAAAGGTGTCGCACATGTCTACGAAACGCTGAAATTTCTCACCCACGTCCCAAGAAAAAGAACCGGCTCTGAAACGGGGATCGTTTGCCAGTACTCCCACCGGGTACCCGTTCAGCCGCGCCAGCGCCGTGATCTGAGATCGCCCCTGATACTTGCCCATTTCAAAGACCGACTCTTTGTCAAAAATCAGACGAATGATTTTCCGCATGTCGTACGGTTTTTTGCCGTCTCTTGGCACGATTGAAAGGAGTTCCTCTTCTTTTCTTTCGCACAAATCCCCGGCCATTTCCACTCGTTTCGGCAATTCCCAGACATTAGCAGGCAAATAGCTCAAAAATCGCCGGGTTTGCTCGAAGGCGTCCTCCTCTGAGTCAGCCTCATTGTCCACCACACCGCTGCCCCGCGTGTGAATGCGATAGCCACCCAAATCTTCTTTTGAAATGGTTTCACCAAAAGCCCATTTAACGAGAGGCGGCCCACCAACGAAAACCTGGCTCTTTTCTTTCACCATCACCGAAAAATGGGAATTTACCATGAGCAGCGCCCCAATGCCTGAAACCGGTCCCAACCCCAGTGAAACTACTGGCACCATGGAAAGCAGCTCAGCCATGTGCTGAGCGGCCACGTCGTTGACAGTTGGTAACTCCGTGTACCCGATTTCTGCGATCTCTTTAATCGTTCCGCCAGCTCCATCCAGAAGGCGAACTATGGGGACCCGCAGCTCGTGAGCCATTTTTGAAATGTAGGCCAATTTGGATTTGTACAATCTTCCCACCGAGGCCCCTTTAATTGTGAAATCATCTCCGTGGACGGCTACCCTGTGACCGTCAATTTTCGCCAGTCCCATTACAATCGGACAAGGGATGAATTGGGTGAGGGTATTCTTTTCGTATGTGGCAACTCCGGCCAGAACGCCCGTCTCCTGAAAAGAGCCTTTATCAACCAGGGAATCAATTCGCTCGCGAACCGTCATTTTGCCTTCGCTGTGCTGGCGTTGAATATTTTTTTCTCCCCCCATTTGATAGGCAAGGGCTTTGCGCACCTCAATTTCTTTCACTTCTCTTTGCCATGAATTCTTTTCAAAATCCAAACTGGAAGCATTTTCTTCTGTTTTTTTCGACATTGGGTTTCTCCTTATTCAAAAATCAAATCCACGAAAATAGGAGTTCAACACGAGTTTATCTTTAAAAGACGTTAGACACGAATTCATAAATCATCGCAAATTAATTTTTTAACAATTTAAGGAACTCACTTCAAAAAAGCCACTGGAAAATGAAAAAAATCCGCTCTGGTTTCATTTCCGCTTTCTTACCGGGCATTTTCTTTTCTAACAGCCAAATCCTTTTGAATTCTAATCAACAAATTTTTGTCAATTTTGTAAAACGAAAAAACTCCCAATGCCAGAAGAGCTGCGGCGGCCGGAAGAAAACTCATCAACAATCGGATTCCGAGAAGGGCATACGGAGACTGAGTCATGTTGGCTACATAGCCGAAGATGGCCAGAATGCCCCCGATTAATGCACCGGCTACGCCCGATCCGAATTTTATGGAGAGCGTTCCAGCCGAAAAGACCAATCCTGTGGCGCGGCGGTTATTCTTCCACTCGGAGTAATCGGCGGTATCGGCCAGCATGGCAAAAAACAGGGTAATCCCGGGGCCGGTTGAAAATTCCATCAGGGTGCCCAGAATAAAAATGGCCGTAATGTTTTGGGTTCCGGCAAAAAATAAAAGCGCACTGCTGACCAGTGCCAGCAGCAGGCTGGCTTTCATTGTTCCGCGTTTCCCCAGCACGCGCGTAAACGGCCCGGTAAGAGCGGCTCCAATCATTGCTGCAATAACATTGATCACCATAAAGGCCGTTGCCAGATTTACTCTGCCCAGGTAGTATTTGAAGTAAAACATCGTGGAACCCTGCTTGAGTGTTGTCATCGAAACAAAAAAGACACCGATGAAAAACAGCACGATCCAGGGGCCATTGTGGAAGAGGTCTTTTAAATCATCGCCGAGTGCAGAGTGCTGGTCTTTGATAGGCTTCACGCGCTCGTGCGTAGTAAAAAAGGTGATCAGGAAAAAGACTACACTTATGGCCGCGAAAAGCATCATGGTGTATTTGTATCCCAACATTTGGTTGCCATGCCCGAAAAAATTGACCAGATAAATGCTGAAACCCTGGACAATCAGGGCACCCAAAAAAGCAAAAAAGAAGCGGTAAGAGGAGAGACTGGTTCGATCGTCAGGATTTGGCGACATGACCCCCATCAGGGCGGAGTAGGGGACGTTGCTGGCTGTGTAAATCAGAATCAGGCCGATATATGTTACGTAGGCGTAAATCAGTTTTCCGGTAGCTCCGAAATTCGGTGTGGTAAAGGTTAGGACCGTGAAGATGCCAAAGGGAAGCGCCGTCCACAGAATCCATGGGCGGAATTTTCCCCAGCGGGTTTCGGTGCGATCGGCGATAATGCCCATGATGAAATCCGTAATGCCGTCCAGAAAGCGGCAGGTCAGTAGAAGCGTGCCGACGGCCGCGGCGGTAATCCCGAAAACATCCGTGTAAAAAATGGGCAGAAAAACCATCAGCGTTCGCCAGACCAAATTGGTAGCCGTGTCGCCTAATCCGTAACCAGCCTTTTCAACAACAGAGAGTGTTTGTCGTGTCTGTTCCATTTTATTTCCTTTAGCGATTCAGAAGTCGTTTTACAATCCGTTATTCTTGATGACCGCTGCGTACCAGCGGGCAGAATTCTTTGGAATGCGTTTTAGCGTGTGATAATCGGTGTAGTGGATGCCAAATCGGCGCGAGAATCCCAACGCCCATTCGAAATTGTCCATGAATGACCAGAGAAAATATCCCTGAAGATCGACCCCTTCGCGGATGGCCTGGTGTGCCTCGCTGATGTAATCGGAAAGAAATTGAATCCGTTTTGTATCGTAGATTTTGCCGTCCGCCAGCGTGTCGTTGCAGGCGCAGCCATTTTCTGTGATGACGATGGGAGGATGATTGTATCGGTTGTCAATCCAATGAAGCAGCTTGCGTAATCCCCACGGAACGATGCTCCAGCCCATTTCGGTTTTGTCCCAAGTGGGGTCAGCGGAAAGCCGGACGTCTTGGTCTTTGGAAATGCCCCCGTTGCCGTAGGGGGTTGAGGAAATCGGTTTGCCTCTGGAATCCGCGGCGTACAGGGTCGTGTAATGATTGAGTCCGAAAAAGTCTGCGGAGCCTGAGAGCAGTGCCTTATCCCGATCGGAAAAGTGTGGCAGGCGATTGGCCACGCGTGCCCGCATCACCTCGGGATAATCGCCGCGGTAAATGGGATCGGCAAACCAACCCAGGAAGAATTCTAGGGCGCGCTGGGCGGCTTCCCGATCGGCTCTGGAATCGGTTAGCGGCTCCCGCCAATCGCAATTGTTGGTGATGCCGATTTGTCCCCCTTGTGCGGCTTGAAATTTCTGACGGTAGCGATCAACGGCGAGAGCGTGGGCGCGTAAAATCTGGTGCCCCACCTGGTAAGGTTCCGAATCGGAAACCCTGCCTGGAGCGAAAATTCCCTGACCGTAGCCGAGAATGGCTACCACCCAGGGTTCGTTAAAGGTGATCCAGTGTTTCACGCGGTCTCCGAAATAATCAAAGCAGATTGCGGCGTAATCTCTGAAAATATCGCCCATTTTGGGATTCAGCCAGCCGTCCAGTTCCAGTTGCAGCGCCAGGGGGAGATCCCAGTGGTAGAGCGTAACCCACGGGGTGATGCCGTGATCGAGCAATTCGTCAATCAGATTGGAATAGAATTGAATGCCCTCCGGATTGGGTTTCCCGCGTCCTGTGGGTTGAATGCGGGGCCAGGCGATGGAAAGCCGGTAAGCTTTCAACCCCATTTCGGCCATTCGGGCCACATCCTCTTTGTACCGATGGAAATGGTCGCAGGCCACGTCGCCGGTATCGCCATTTTTGATTTTCCCAGGCGTGTGTGAAAACGCATCCCAGATGGAAAGCCCTTTGCCGCCCTCCAGCCAGCCGCCTTCAATCTGATAACTAGCCGTGGCGGTTCCCCAGACGAAATTTTCCGGAAATGTTTTCATATGCATTTTTCCTGTTTTGGCCGCGTGTCTTTGTTATTCGTGGCTATGAATGGTTTAAGTTAAAAGCTAATTTTCTGTTTTCATTTCAAGCAGATTTCGACTTGAAAAGGTGTGTAAAACAGCGAAAAGCAATTGGTTTTGCAGACGTTTCCAAAATAAGAAAAAAATACGTCTTTTCAAAATGGTTTTTCGTGAAGAATGAAAGTAATTGGCTTAAAAAAATGCTCATCACAAGTGGTATGCTATTGAAAAAGAGGACTGTCTGTGGGTGTAAGGATGATCGTCTCTTTTAATCGAGCGTTTTGTTTTTTGAACGATTCTGCAACGGAGCGTTTTTTGGAGACTGATTCGGCTTGCCGCTGAAAATCTTAGCCGAAGCATGGGCATTTTCCCATTCATTTTGCTCGGTGAAGTGGATGTAGCTCCTTTTGCACCGCTGCCAGAATGAGCGGTGCAATCGAATACTATGCTGCTGAAGCAGTGCTTCAATTTTGGAAAGATTCACTACTTCAAGATTGTAGAAAACCCACATAAACCGCTTTTGAGGATTAAATGTGACATCAATAATCCCGGATTGGTAATTCAGCACATTTCGAAGCTCTTCCGCTTCGGAGGAATCAATGGATGCTCTGAATTTTATGCATCGATGTTTAATAATGGATATTCTGCATCTCCTGTTAAAAGTTGTTTCTTCTTTTATTTCTGTTTTCTTGTTTGGCCATTAAAAACGCCAAAAAAAAGTGTTCCTGAAAAAATAAACAGTCGGATATTTTTTTGTACTTTATTGGAAGAATTTCCTGCAACGGATTTGTTGTCAAAGGTGAAAAAGACCAAAGTGGTCAGTAGAAAGGCCAAAAGAAGCACCAGAGGAAGGATTTCCAAAACAAATTGGAAAAACGAAATCTGCCACATTTCCTTTAAAAAATGTTTTGAGGATTTCCGATCGGTGTAAGGGTTGAGCCTACATTAACGGCGATGGCTTCAAAAAAAATAAGTTTTAGAAAATCGTGGTTGGTAAATTTTGCAAGACTAATCGTGAGAGGAACAATGATGAAAAGCGCAATATCGTTGGTTAAAAACATCGCCAAAAAAGCAGATAGGAAGACAAGGACAAGTGCGAGGTGGCGTTCCGTGCGAATTTTTGCAACAAGTCGCCGACTGAAAACATTAAAAAGGCCGCTTTCCTTTTATTCCATTTTTTTGTAAGCGATTCTAATCACAAATAAAATCAGATCGAAAAAATCAAAAATTAAAATCGCAGTTTAAAATGCAAAAATACCGGCTCAAAGAACAATTGTAAAAATAACCTCACGTTATTCCAAGTAATCTGCGGTTGCCGTTTGTTGCTCAAGAAAAAAGGGTGTGGGCACAATTATTAGAAAAAGTTGCCAACAAATTTGAAAAAACCTATTTCCCAATTTGGGTTTAATCAAAAAAATATTTTTTATTCAAAAAAACAAATAAATTCTCATTCTCAATTGGAACCCGCTGGATGAAATGCTGTAGAATCAAGTACCTTTTCTGAAATTCGGCTATTTTTTTCATTGATTGGTCTCACTTTAAAATGTTGCGTTCATTCAATTTATTTTTTATATTTTATAAATTTTCGATTACTCATTTTGAAATGAAAGGAGAAAGTGTATGTCAAGAAAAGCCGTATGGGTTATTTTATTTGCAAGTGTTCTTGCCATTTGGCAATTTAGCGGGTGTTCCAAAAAATCGAGCAATGATCAGGCAAAAACAGCCGCGGTCACGCCCGCAAATGCTTCAGAAAACGTGAAAACGTCCGCTAATACTCAGACGTCCTCTTCTGAGGCGGTGGCCTCGCCCAAGAAAATTGAAAAAACTTCGCCCGATGAATCGATTGCCAATAATTTGTCGAATGAGCTTATGAGATCAATGGCTGCACTGCAAATCCAAACACCCACACAAAAGTTGGAAGCTATGGATTTTACGGTAACGGATCTCAAGGGAAACCCGGTAAGACTGTCAGATTATCGGGGCAAGGTGGTTTTCCTGAATTTCTGGGCAACTTGGTGTCCCTGGTGTGTGAAGGAAATGCCTTCGATGCAAGTGCTCATGAACAATCTTCAGAAAAAATATGCCAGTCAGTTTGTGATTCTGGCTGTTGATGCTGGAGAAAGTGTGTCTCAGGTTAAAAAGTGGCTGAAGGGCAAAGACCTGGAATTTCATTTTGTTCTGGATCCCAAGGGGCAGGTAAATGGAATGTACGGCGTGCGAGGATTACCCTCCACGTACATTGTGAAAAAGAATGGCGAAATTCTTGGCCGTGCCGTTGGCGCAAGGGATTGGTCAACGCAAGCTGCACACGATCTGTTTGAAGCTCTTTTAAAGGAATGATATATGCTGAAAAAGCATACGCCTAACCGATTGCCTTCATTGCAACTGCTCATTGTTTTGGGAATTCTCTTTGTGCTAAACCGCTCAGCATTTTCTGGCGGTGAAGCGCTCAGAGAATCCGCGGTTAAAATAATTGCTTTTACAAATCATTCCTTAACACTTGATTTTCATCTGACGAATCTGCAAGATGATTCTGTAAAAATCGGTGGAAGACTTTTCCACCAATTTTTCTTTTTGGATGCAACGGATGGTTTGTTGCGCGGGCCGGATGTGCCTACGGTTCTTCTGCCAGTTGGAATTCCTCCCCATGCCCGGGTGAGGATTCGTATTTTGGATGCACAATCGAAGTTGTTTCCAAATACTGACGTTGTTCCAAGATTATCCTGGAAAAAGGTTGACGGTATTTACCAATCTTTTTACCGGCTTCCGGAAAATTATTTTGAGACCAATCATTTTGTTCCCGCGGCGTTGGCAAGGGTCTTGGACTCCGGATTTATGGAGGATGCCTTCATTGCCCGGATTCGGGTGAATCCAATTCAGTACAATCCGGCACAGCACATCGTAAAAATCACGACTCAAATGCGTCTGCAAATTGATTTTAAGGGAGGAAAAATCGCCAGTCAATTTCAGATTGAAGGGGCTTCTCAGGATGTGAACGCCTACCGAAACGCGGTTATTAATTTTGATCAGGCGCGCAAATGGATTTTTTCAACGCGTCGGAAATCCTTTCAAAAAAGGGCTCACTTCTGGAGTAGCCGAACCTTGTACAAATTTCCGGTTTACGAAGACGGCATTTATAAAATTACAGGGAAATTCCTCAAAGACAATGGCATTAACCTTTCTACAATTGATCCGAAAACACTGAAGATTTTCAACAATGGCGGAAAGCCACTTCCACGTGGGCTGAATGCTCCGCGCCCCGACAGTCTGCTGGAAAATGCTATCTACGTTTCGGATGGAAATGACGGGCACTTTGACGAAAAGGATTACCTTCTTTTTTACGGAAAGAGTGTTTCAGGCTGGGAATTTGATCCCAGAGATGGCGTTCGCCCCTGGAAGCATTACATCAATCCCTACACATCCCAAAATATTTACTGGATTACATTTAACGATGGAATTCCGGGAAAGCGAATTCAAACGGTTGCGGCAGCACCGAACACCTCTTTGCCTGAACGAACCGGGTTTAAAGAACACGTTTTTTGGGAAGAAGAGCGCTATAACATTCTCAGCTCGGGAATGGTCTGGCTTGGGATGAATTTTCTGGGGCAGGAGCAGAAATCGATTTCATTGCTTTTACCGGATTTAATTCCTGACAGTCATGTAAATCTCATGCTTCAAATGTATTCTCCCACCGGGGGAAAGCAGCATATCCGTCTCTACCTAAATTCTCAACTTGTTTCATCGGAGGCATTTTATGCATTTATCCTAAAAAAGGTGCCGGTTCCGAATGTGGCTGGAGCAAAGAATGGTGAAAACACGCTTTCGATCAAATATGATGGGGAAGCGCCTACCAGCCAGCTTTATCTGGATTGGGTCGAGGTAGAATATCCCCGGAGGCTTGCACTTCGTGATGGGATGCTTTTTTTCAACACACCTGCTGATGGCCGTGGTTACCAATGGATTGTGTCGGGAGTGGCCGAATCATCCCCATTGGTACTGGATGTTACCGATTTTCAAAATGTTCGGCTTTTGAAAGATTGGACGCTGTCCCAGCAAAAACTGCGATTTTCTCTAACACCCCCATCGGATCAGCCTCTCAGGCTGGCAGTTGTGGAACCAAAAGCGTTTAAAACTCCCGGAGCACTCATAAAGGATGAACCTTCGGATTGGCGGAATCCTCAAAATGGAGCGGATTTTCTCATTATTTCTCACGGAGATTTTTATAATGTGGCCATGGGATTGAAAAATCTGCGGGAAACTCACGACAACATGGCAACAACTGTTGTAAAAATCCAGGATGTGTACGATGAATTTTCGGGTGGGCTATTCGATCCGACGGCCATTCGCGATTTTTTGAAATATGTGTATTTTCACTGGGAAAAACGTCCTCAGTACGTGCTGCTCTACGGCGACGGAGATTACGACTACAAAAATATTCTCGGCCATTCAAATGAAAATTGGATCCCCGCCTACGAGGATTCCAGTTTAGAAGAATTTTCTACTCTTACATCTGATGATTGGTACGTAAGCGTGAATGGAAACGACCATCTGATTGATTATGCCATCGGCCGGATTCCCTGTCAAACAACAAATCAGGCTGAAAATGTGTTGAACAAAATTGTCAATTACGAATCGAACCCCGATTTTGCACCCTGGCGGAATCAGGTAACCATTGTAGCCGATGATGAGTTCGGGGATATCTCAAAAGGCAATGTGAATGAGACCATCCACACCCGGGATGCCGAAGATATTGCCGAACATTATTATCCGGCGCTGTACGACAAAAATAAAATTTACCTCACAGAATACCCAATGGTTTTGGATGCGGCGGCTTCCGGAAGGCGAAAACCGGCTGCTGAGAATGATTTTGTGGAAAAAATCAATCAGGGTTGCTTGATGATTAATTATTTGGGACATGGAAATGAGCGCCTGTTAGCTCATGAGCGTGTTCTTCAAGTGAGCAAAGACCTGCCGCGTATTCAAAATGCCGGCCGTTTGGCCTTTTGGATTACAGCGACCTGCGCCTTTGGGCGCTACGATTTGCCCAATGAGCAGAGCATGACCGAGCAATTAGTTACGGAGGCCGATAATGGTGCCATTGCGCTTGTGTCATCGGCGCGGGATGTCTATGCGTCACAAAATGCGTCTTTCAATAAAATCTATCTCCGAAAATTATTTGTGAAACCGAATGAAACCCTTCGAATTGGAAGGGCCTTGCAATTGGCTAAAATCGCTTCTTCAAATGGTCTCAACGATCAGAAATACTGGCTTTGTGGAGATCCAACACTCAATCTGGCCGTTCCGAAATTAAAGGTCGAATTGCAAAAAATCTACCCGGACAGCCTGAAAGCTCTCAGCAAAATTTTGGTGACAGGTACGGTTCTTAAAAATGGCGTGCGGGCAGCCGATTTTAACGGAAGAGTATATCTGAAGGCGTTTGATTCCAAGCGTCCCGTAACGTACACCACAGCCCAAGGTTCATCCATTCACTACATTTTGCCGGGACGGCCCATTTTCAGGGGCAAGGAGGATGTGACCAGCGGCCGATTTTCAATCCGTTTTATTGTTCCCAAAGATATTAGTTATGGTGGGAACTTGGGGCGAATCAGTGCCTACATTTGGAACGCTGATATTGACGGAGCTGGTTACAAAGATGGAATTACCGTTGATGGGACGGCCAAAAGGCTTGTGGACAATCAGGGGCCGAAGATTCAGATTGGGTTCAAAAATCAGAATTTTCTGGATGGCGATTTACTTGGTCCCAATCCGATAATGGAAGTGACGCTTACCGACGAACAAAGCGGAATCAATATTGCCGGAGACATCGGCCATAAGATCATGTTAACACTTGATGATAACGCCGCTACCAAACGAGACATTACAAATTACTTCCAATATAATGTGGGGAGTTATCTTTCCGGAAAACTTGAGTATCCTTTGACTGATATTTCTGTGGGAACGCATACGGCCGAGCTGAAAGCCTGGGACAATTCCAACAACTCATCCACAAGGACTATCCACTTTACTATAATGCCTCAAGATCGATTGATTGTACAAAAACTTTACCCTTATCCGAATCCGTTTCAGGAAGCAACCACTTTTTCATTTGAGATTAATCGCCCTGCGGAGATAACTGTGAAAATCTACACCCTGTCGGGTCGCCTCATCCAGTCTTTGCCGTCTTTTTCCGCAAGCGTTGGATTTAATACAATCTACTGGGACGGACACGACGGGGATGGTGATGCGCTTGCAAATGGACTTTATTTGTTTCGCTTTGAGGCGAATGCTGATAAGCAGAAATTGGAGAAGATTGGCAAACTGATTAAAATCAATTAGGTATTTTTCAAATCAGAACCATTCTCTTAAATTTTAAAAAGAGGAGAAAAGCCATGAACATTGATTTTTTGTACAGTTCCAAGTGCCCGAATCGGGAGGAAGCTTTTCAAAATTTGCTAAGGGTTTTGAAAAAAAACGGGTGGCCGGCGGGAATTCACAGCATTGAAATTAAGGATATCAATCAAGCAAAAAAAGCGGAATTTTTAGGATCTCCAACTATTCGGGTCAATGGTCATGATCTAGATGAAAACGGGAATAAAACAAAAGGCTATTCCCTGGATTGCCGAACCTACATAATTAATGGAAAACAGACCCCCATTCCTACGGAAGATTTTATTGAAGCGGCGATTAAACGGATATTGGAAACTGCAAAAGCCGCATAGCATTCCATTTGCTTGAAGCTATTAAAATTCCACCAGTCTTGCTCATGCATTGAGCACGGTGGAATTTTTTTATGGGACTTCTACAGAAAGACGAAAATGTTGTTGATTTTTTTGGCTGGATTGCGTAAATTTAAAAAAAATAAATCAATCTAAAAAAGATGCTTTCCTGATGCCTCTTAAAAAAATAAAAATCTTTCTGAATTTCCTCATTCTTTTAACCCTGTTTTTTTACATACTTCTGATAATTTTTGAAAAGAACAGCAATTCCAGTAGAAATGCGCGCGACACGCATGTTCTAAGAGAGATTACCAGGAAAATTTTTCCCGGAAAAATACAGGTTAGAATTGATGATCTGGATAACAATGGGGACGATGAAATTTTGGTTGTGAGTCAGCAAAAAGCCTCCACACGCAGCAATAGTGACCAGCTTCTTTATTACTCAAATATTCAAGGAACACCCAACAAAATATTACTTTTGGGCAAATGCAAAGATATCGCTATTCATGATATTTTTGCCTCCCGGCCAGGGAAAGAATTTCTGATTCTCGAAACCAAAAACGCCTCTCTGTTTTTGGAAATGTTCGGGTACTCAGGCCAATTTATTCAAAAGCGGGTGATATTTGATCATTTAGCCAGCACGAGAAAAATTGTTCTTCTTGGCATTACGGACTGGGATGATGACGGTCAATTAGATGTTCTTATTTACATCCGAAAAGATTCTCCTGCGCAAAAGCATTTTGGTATTTATGCCGTGTCCCTTGGTGCAGAAGGCGGCATTAAATTTCACTTGTCAATTCCATTTAAAGCAAATGTCAGTTTTTATGAAAATGCTTGTACGAAAAATGGAGCTATACGGCGCTTCTTTTTTATTCGTCCGTTTTCTGATAGCTCTGTTAAAAATTCAAAATTGCTTTGTTTCAATAATCAAGGCATGCCTGTTTGGTCTGTTCAATCGCTTCCCGGGATTAGTGGCTTTCTTCATATCGCAGATATTTTTTTTGAAGTTCCCGGCAAAGAAATTATCCTGACGCTAACGGGTGGATTTGGAAAAATTGCGGAAAATCATTTGATTGTTGTTGATTCGCGAACAGGGAAGTTTCTGCAAAATTCTACTTTCGTGGATAGATTATTGAACTTTATTGTTTACAAGGGATTAGAGGGAAAGCAGATATTTCTTTTAACACGGAATGCCTATTCTTATATTTTGAAGGTTCGCGACAATTTCTTGTACACTGCGACAAAACAGAAAATGATTTCGGAATACTGGAGAGAGATAAAAACAGTAAATATCGATATGAAAGGTGCCTCCGAATATTTGATCGTGAGTACAAAACGCCTGCTTGTTCTAGATAGCCACTTTAAGCCTCTAGCGGACTTTCCGGGTGCCATCAAACATCTGTTTGTTTATCAGATGAGCAAAAAAGCTCCCCCAATCCTTGTAATATCTACCGAAAGAGGCCAGCTAATTTTTATTTCCTATTTGGTCAATTTTTATTATTACTTCATTCGATCGAAATATTTTCTATTGGGTGTTTTTTCTCTTTTGGTTTTGTTTCGTCTTTTTGTGGCCAGTTTGAAGCAAGAAAACGAAAGCAGTTGGGAGAGTCTTATTGGAAAATTCTTTACGGAGGAATCCAAAATTGCAACATTTGTGTTTGCAAGATCCGGGAAATTGATGAAATACAGTCCAAGTTCCGAAAAGCTTATCCACAACTATTTTGCGCCATTTGTAGGAGTTCACTATCGCGAATTCTTTAAAGGGAATTTGAAACCTCTTGCAAATTTGTTGGATGAATTCTTTTCCGGACAAGTTGAGCATTCAAGCATTTCATTACCGATGGCGATCGAAAATTCAGACATGACTTTACAGGTTGATTTGCAATGGATCAATCATCCCGATTCCCAGACAAATAAGATTGCGCTCATGATGATTCAGGACGTTACAGAGCTGGCGCATTCCCATCGCCTGGGCGCGTGGATCAGCATGGCGCAGCGAATCGCTCACGACATTAAAACCCCGCTATCCACGGTGAATCTGACCGCGCAACGATTGGAAATGGCTCTGGAAGGGAACAACGATGCCAACTTCATGAAATACAAAACGTATATTCGAAATATGGAAGAGGAAATTGATAGAATTCGGAGGATTACCAATGGATTCCTGAAATTTGTACGTCTTGAAAATCAAAACAAACTTCCCGTTAATCTCAATTCTATTATTCAAAAAATCTATTTTGATGCACAACAACGCGTATCCAGAGATGTGGAGATCGAATTGAATCTCAATCATCAAATTCCTGAAATTTCCGGAGATGAAGAACAATTAATAACACTTCTCGAAAATATTATCGATAATGCGGCTCATGCAATCAAGGGACGAGGAAGGATTACAATTATTACGGATACCCGAGAACATTGGGACGAAGTGGCTCAAAAATTTTTCTCCATGGTTGTTGTTGAAATTGCCGACACGGGTGAGGGCATGTCGGAAGAAGTGTTGGAGTCTATTTTTCAGCCGTTTTTCACCACACGGAAAGAGGGCGTAGGACTCGGCTTAATAATTGCGAAGGAAATCGTTGAATCACACAAGGGAAAGATTGCGGTACAAAGCAAGCAAAAAATTGGAACCAATGTTACTATCTATTTCCCCACTATTTGAATGTTGCAAAATATCAACAGTTTTGTCTTGTAAATCTGACAATTGTAGTGATTATTACACACATCCCCCGACAATTCAAGCTTAATTTCCGATGGAATAATTCTTGCAGTTTAACTAAAAGAGACATTTATTTATTCCATCGTGATATTGTGGAATCTGTAGGCTTGGTGGAGTATTTGACAGGGTTTTTCAGTGGCCGCAAGATTCTTCCGGAGCAGCCGGTTGAATAATTGTGGCTCATCCAATTAATGCATACGTATGTCGTCATTTAATCCAATGAGCAAGTGGAAACGAATGAAAAAAGCAAAATTAATGCAAAATCAAATAGCTTTGAATGGTGCAATGGCCGATTGATTACTGCAAAATAGGAACGATTTGGAAATATGAGCTTTCATATCTGGAAATCGCCTTTTCGAATATATGCTACCTACGCGCTTTTCTTGAGCAAGAAATAGCAAATGGTGATTCCGTGGAATGGGTGAGGGCATTTTTACAACTATTTTTTGGGGCGGTATTTTTGCATTTTAAATTGTCATTTTGATGTTTAATTTTTTCAATTTGATTTTATTCGCGATTCAAATCAGTTTTAAAAATAGATTAAGTTGTACGCATTTTCACGAAGAATCGTAATTACTTTGTTTGCTTGTTGCTTTGGATCTAGTATGCCGCACTATCTTGATAAAATTGTTTACAAAAAAAGGACGGAACCGAATTATCTTGGGAAAGAGATACGATGAACAGCGTTAATCAAAATGAAAAAATTAAGGTTCTCATTGTCGATGATGACGAGCGAATGATAAAAGCCCTTCAAGATGTTCTGGAGTTCAAGGGATTTGGTGTCACACTTGCAAAAGACGGGGAAGAGGCTCTCACAAAGGTGAAACAAAAGGATTTCGATGCCCTCATTTTGGATATTTTGTTGCCCAAGAAGGATGGAATGGAGGTGCTCAAGGAGGTGGTTGCAGACAAACCTCAATTGCCGGTCATTGTGATTTCCGGTCACGGCACCATTCGTCTGGCAGTGGAATCGACAAAACTGGGAGCCTATGATTTTCTGGAGAAGCCCCTTGATGCAGAGCGGGTTTTGATCACACTGAAAAATGCGGTTGAGAAATATCGCCTGGAGCGAAAAGTGAATTCGCTTATTCGGGATTCGCTTGAACGCTACAAGATGGTCGGTAACAGTCATGTGATTCGAGAGATTTTTAAAACCATTGAGCAGGCTGCTCCCACGAATGGGCGAATTCTTATTCAGGGGGAAAGCGGAACCGGCAAAGAGCTGGTTGCCCGTGCCATTCACCATCTGAGCTCGCGGTCGGATGGGCCCTTTATTCGTCTTAACTGTGCGTCGATCCCCGATGAGCTGATCGAAAGCGAACTGTTTGGCTACAAAAAAGGAGCGTTTACGGGGGCGGTAGCGGATAAAGAGGGACTTTTTAAGATGGCCAATCATGGAACACTCTTTCTGGATGAAATTGGCGATATGAGCCTGCGTGCCCAGTCAAAGGTTTTGCGTGCCATTGAGGAGGGGGAAATTCAAAAAGTGGGGAGCGTGACCACTGAACAGGTCGATGCTAGAATTATTGCTGCTACAAATAAAGAATTGGAACAATTAATTACCCAGAAGAAATTTCGGGAAGATTTGTATTATCGATTGAACGTGGTCACGATTTACGTTCCTCCACTGCGTGAAAGAAAAGAAGATATTCCTGCCCTAATCGCTCATTTTAATAAGTATTTTGCCGACGAAAATAATGTCAAACGCCGCACATTCACAACCGATGCCATTATCTTATTTGTAGAATACGACTGGCCTGGCAATATTCGAGAGTTGAAAAATGTTGTCGAATATCTGGTGGTTGTAAGCGACAAGGAAATTATCGATCAGCAATTGGCGTTTCAGGCTGTTTATCGGAATGAGAATTATACGCGGAAGGTATATTTTTCAAATAAAAATATTACGCTGAGGGAAGCCCGAGAGGGCTTTGAGAAAGAAATGATTCTCAACCGCCTGGCCGCCTTAAATTGGAATGTCTCAAGAACTGCTAAAGAACTGGGGCTGGATCGGACGAATCTCTACAAGAAAATGATGCGCTATGGCATTCAACCCCGTTTGATCTGATCCAACAACGCCGCACCTCCAAAATCAGGGGATCAGCCATCGGCTCCATTGGGGTCGGTGGCTTTTTTGTTTTGTTAAGTAAGCAAAAATTATTGGAATTTTTAGTAAAAATTTGTATCTTGAAATCTGATAATGGGAAGTTTATCCCGGATTCGGAAATTTATCTTACGCTAGAAAACAGGCTTTTGGTGGAATGCCGGGCAAAAAATTGATTTAAGAAAAACATCGAAGATGTTTAACATTTGTAGATTAATTGTAGAATGGAATATTTTGAACCCAAAAGGGGTTCAATATAAGAAAATGGATTCGCGTTCAATCCCCTTGGCGTTGGGTTTATTTTTATCGGCATCCTATCCTACAAATGTTTAATCCGCGTTGTGGGTTAATCGAACGGGGAGAATTGATTTTACTGATTATTTGGAATTAAATTGGGCGATTGCAGATCGACAAGCTTTGTTAATCGACTGTTATTTATTAAAATGTGAGAGGAATGAGAATGTCTCGACTGATGGTAAGTGTGTCCGGGATTCGCGGCGTGGTGGGAGAAAATTTTAATCCGGATACTATTGTAAAATTTGTGGCGGCCTATGGCTCCTGGCTGGGTGGCGGCCCGGTGGTGGTTGGGCGTGATTCACGTGTCACCGGAGAAATGGTCGAAAATATTGTGGTGGGGACACTTCAAGCGGTTGGGTGCGATGTAATCAAAATTGGCATTGTGCCAACGCCCACGGTGCAGATGGCAATTGAACATCTCCACGCTCGCGGCGGCATTGCAATTACGGCTTCTCACAATCCGATTCAATGGAATGCCCTGAAATTGATGAATGACCAGGGCATGTTTCTGGATGCCGAGCAAGGGCAGGAAGTGATTGATCGATCAAAAGAAGCCGCTTTTGACTGGAAAACCTGGGAAGCGGTAGGAAATGTTTATAATTACGACCGGGCGGTGGAAGATCACATGAAGGCTGTTTTGGATCTTCCCTTTATTGATGTTCCCGCCATCCGTGAACGAAAATTCAAAGTGGCAATTGATTGTGTGAATGGTGCGGGGGCTGTTTTCCTGCCGAAGTTTTTACACAAGCTTGGATGCGAAATTGTGGGACTCAATACGGCTCCCAACGGCCTGTTCCCGCACACGCCTGAGCCGCTTCCACAAAATTTAACGGTTCTTTCAAATACGATTCGCGCCAATCAACTGGATATTGGTTTCGCAGTAGATCCTGATTCCGACCGTTGTGCGATTTTTTCCGAAACAGGGGATCCGCTGGTTGAGGAATACACGCTGGCTCTGGCCGTAAATTTTATTCTTGGCAAAAAGAAAGGCCCCGTGGTGACGAATTTGTCCACTACGCTTGCCATCGACAAGCTTGCGGAAAAATATGGCGTTCCGGTTTACCGGACGAAGGTGGGTGAAATCCACGTGGCGAAGAAAATGAAAGAAGTCGATGCGGTAATTGGAGGCGAAGGAAACGGCGGGGTTATTTTACCTGAGGTGCATCTGGGGCGGGATGCTCCCGTAGCCATTGCCCTTACACTGCAGCAACTGGTTGAATTTGGAGGAACAATTTCGGAATTGCACAAAAGTTTACCGCAATTCAAAATGACAAAGAAAAAAATTGAAATCGGGCAATCGGATCCGGATGATATTCTTAAGAAAATGAAAGAACGTCACGCGAATGACAGGATCAATATTGAAGATGGCCTGAAAATTTTGTTCAACGATCGCTGGGTCCATCTGAGAAAATCAAATAC
>CAZMRE010000012.1:0-20740 GCA_964568545.1 uncultured Deferribacteres bacterium
AAATATGCAAGGAAAAAGTTGCATTCTCCATATTCATTAAATAATTTAAATTATAAATAATACAGGTTAAAAACTCTGCCTTTTTAAGATATATAAAGAATAGGCGAGACTCTTTATGAAACGAATTTTGTTGATTTCCTTGAGCTTTATTATTCTTTTTGCCGGATGCTATTTGGGAAAGAATGTTCCGCCAAAATTGGACAAGAAAAGTCTTGTGGTGATTTATCCTCCGGAAGCTCGTGCCAAGCGAATTGAGGGAAAGGTAGGATTGTCCATTCTCATTGGAACGGATGGAAAAGTAAAGGATGCGCAATTGTCCAAAACATCTGGCTATCCAATATTAGATCAGGCGGCTCTTCAAATTGCACGGCTGGCACGTTTTAGGCCTGCCAGAATAAATAATAAACCCAAAGAAGTCTGGGTGGGCTGGACGCTTATTTTTCAAATCAAAAAACAGCAGGTAGACCCGCCAAAATGGAAGACGCAAGTGGAAAATCTGGAAAGAGAAATTCATCGCACCAAAGGACTGAAACGCGATCAGTTGGTGCAGGAATTGTTTTACCAATATAAGGATTTTGCCGAATATCTCATTGATCATCCGCAACGAAATTACAATAAATACATTCTGGATGTAGTAGAAAAGCCGATTCAAAAGAAGTGGAGCAGCTTCAAAGAAACCTATTCTGCGCCGTTTATCCTATTTGATGATTTTGTGGCACGCTTTCCCAGAAGTGAATATACTCCGGAAGCCAAACTCTATCTGGAACAGTATATCGAGTTTGCAATCAAGGATTTACGCTCGCAAAATTCCGGGATAGGCCGGGGCCTGCGCGAGCTGATGCTCATGCAATTGGAGAATAATCTTCAAAAAATTAAGGAAGAAAATCAGGAGTTGTAATGGTTCATTTAAATAGAGAGCACTTTTCTTTGAAATAGGGACAGACCGACCCCTTTTTAAGGACTCCATTTCGTAGGCTTTGCAAAGATCGAAAATAAATACGAAATCCGAATGGCAAAATGCGAAACAAATCCAAAATTCAAATACGACAATTTTCAAAGCAGCAATGAAATAAATTGTTTGGCCTTTTTGAATTTCTTTTATTTAAATTTGCTTCGGATTTCGGATTTTAAAACGTGTCCTGCGTTTTCCTACATGCAGGATAAGCCCTTTGGAATACGGCTCTAAACTTGCAAATAGAAGGACTAAGGCTCCTGATTCAAGCATTATCTCTCCGGAAATCGAATTAATTCTCGCCAAAATAATTATTTGATTCTTTCCGATTTCCTTTCTAAATTATAGCTTAATTGGCTGATAGAGGATATTTGTTTGGTTTGTGTTTGTAAATACCATCAGAGGAAAAAATGAGTGAAATATCAATTCAAAATTCTGTGACGAAGGAATTGCAAAAGTTGGAATATGCCACGCGCATTCGAAATTACGGAATGGCAAGGGTCTGTGGCAGGAGGGCATCAGGAATGGCAATTCATTATTGGCTGGAAAAGGAATCGCGCGAAGGAGATTATGGCAGCTCGTACATCAACCACCTGAAAGCGCTGGCGGAGGACGAGAGCATTCACCCGGACGTGCGCGCGGCTGCCAAACGACTGACCGTTTCAAAAGATAAGGTTGGCAAACAGGAAATCTCAGTAAACCCACTTGCGGATGCCATTTTAATTATTCGATACGTAGAACACAGATTGAATGAAGTCATTTTCCCGGTAGATCAGGATTAGGGTATTTTTAATGCCCAGAATCGGAAGATAGGCAGGTCATGAAAAAACTACTGCTTTTTGATATTGACGGGACTCTCCTAAACACCGGCGGGGCGGGTAAGCGCTCGATGGTTCAGGCGTTTGAGGAAGTTTATGGTGTGCCTGATGGATTTCATGGAATTCATATGAGCGGTAAGACCGATCCCATGATTTTGCAGGAAGCGCTTTCTCAGGCCGGACTTCCATTGGGAGAGGAATTGGCTGAACTATTTAAGCAAAGATATTTTGAGCTGATGGGAAAAGAGATTGAAAAACCGAATCCAAACAAAAGGCTTATGCCGGGAATTCCTGAGCTTATTGAGCATTTAAGCGAAGAGCCGAATGTTGTGTTGGGCCTCTTGACGGGCAACTGGAAGCGGGGGGCCGCTCTTAAACTGTGTCATTTCGGACTGTACCATTACTTCAAATTGGGCGCCTTTGGCGATGATTCAATTGAGAGAGAAAAACTGCTTCCCTTTGCAAGAGGGCGCTTTGAGCGGTATTACAACGATCCCATCCTATCGGAAAATATTATTGTAATCGGGGATACACCCAGGGATATTCAAAGCACCAAACCTCACGGCGCGCGGACGGTTGGCGTGGCAACCGGAACCTATTCCCTAAATCAACTCCAGGCCGAACAGCCAGATTTCCTTTTTGAGGATTTTAGCGACTGGGCGTCCTTTATGGAAATAGTGAAATAAACGAAACCGAAGAGCCATTTTCCTTCTAAAACGTGGCGAGACATGAATGCTTCAACGGAAACGCACATTGAGAATATCGGAAAATTGCTGGGTGTCGGTGTTCTTACCACAGGCGTCACGGCCATTTCATTTGCCGCTATTTTTATCAAATTGTGTCATGTTCCAGCGCTCAGCATTGCAGCTTACCGGATGCTTATTGCTGCTGTTTTTTTTCTGGTTATTTCATTATTCCGTCAGCAATCCCTCCTGAAGGAATTATCTCCCTACCAAATTCGACTCGTCACTATTTCCGGTCTTTTTTTGGCTCTTCATTTTTCGCTCTGGATTTCTTCTCTCGAATACACCTCGGTTGCCAGTTCTGTTGTTCTCGTAACAACCAATCCCCTGTTTGTGGCGCTTGGAAGCATTTTATTCCTGAAGGAGCGCGTAAATCGGTGGCTCCTTCTGGCCATTTTTCTGACCATTTTCGGATCAATCATTATTGGCGTAAGCGACTTTCATATAAAAAGCTCTCAGCTCTTTGGTGATGTGCTTGCTCTACTTGCAGCCATTGGCGGATCGGGCTATTTATTGACCGGACGAATCCTGCGCCGAAGTATGGATGCTTTCAGGTACGCCACACTCGTTTATTCAATTTCGGCTATCTTTTTGATTTTAATAGCGATTGCAACATCGTCTCCATTTGTCGGTTTTCGACGAATTGACTATGTGTATTTGCTGTTGTTGGCAGTTGTGCCTCAGATGATTGGCCACACAAGCATTAATTGGTCGCTTCGTTTCCTGTCGGCCTCTTTTGTAGCAATTGCTATTTTGGGGGAGCCCATTGGCTCCACAATTTTGGCTTATTTTATTTTGAATGAGTCCGTTACGCTCATGAAAGTTTTCGGAGCTCTTTTCATTATTTTGGGAATCGTAATCGGGATTAAAGGAGAAACCAAACTACAAATTTGAAATTAATTCAAAAAAACTAAAAAAGTATTGATTCTTTTTTCAATATTTTATTAAATTGATTGGTAAATGATATCCCATTTTAAACAAATCGAATTGACGATCATATAATGCCCGTTCACACAAAAAATATTCTTTTTTTTGTCAAGGATTCTCAATTGGCGTCCGATGTGCAGTCGATTCTAGAAAAAAGCCTGCCAAATTCAAACATTCTAACGGCAGACTCTTTGGAAGATTTCAACAAGCAGGCCAGCCGACAATCCATTCAGGTGTGTCTTTTGGATTCCAGTTTGCTCAGGAAGTCCGACCCTTCAACACTTAATAAAATTTATCAATTAACCACCGAATTGCCGTTCATATTTCTTTTGGATGAGGAGAATCGTACGTTGGGAGAAGAAGTTCTGAATAAGGGTGCATTTGATTATTTGGTAAAGGTAGATGGGGCTTTGTCCGCGTTGCCCTTTGCCATTGACCAGGCATTGGAAAAACGCCCGGTCGATTTTAAATTGAAAGAAAAACAAGAAACCCCGGAACCTAAAAAACAGAGCCCCACCGGCTTTTTTGAAATTAATGAAAGCGGGCGTTTTATTACTTTTGATGAAGAATTGCTTCGGCTTATCGGCTTGGAGGAAAAAGACCTGTACAAAACCTATCTGACGGACCTATTGCCGGAAAACGATCAGGAAAAGTTTTACCGATGGCGGGCGGCTGTTTTGGACAAGAAAGAGGGATTCCATCTGTATACGCAAATTATTCATCCGGAAAAGGGAATCCTTCCCGTTGAGCTCCATCTGTATCCCTACGAGTTGGAAAAGCACTTTTCGGGTTTTCGGGGCTATCTGAAACTTCGCTCCGAAGAACCGGTTGAAGAGAAGGAGAGGGAAGAAGAATCGTACGATACTCAAAATTTTTATTATGAAATTTACAATTTAAACAAATATCTTTCAAAGGGATTACACCAGCTCTTTCTGATGAAGGTAACGGAAATCCCTATGAAATATTTTAAATTTGAACAGGCGTATCTTTTTCTGTGGGATGCCGTTAACCACCGATTTCAAAAAGAAATTTCTCTTCAAAACAAAAAAATAGCCAAACGAGAAGATTTGCGTTCTGAGTATTTTTCTCCGGAAGAAATTCAATTTCTAAATGATTCTCCATCTTTTGTAAAGTTTGTTCACCAAAGTTTGCTTTCCGATGAGAGTCGAAAAAAGGTTTACGGAGAAAATGGTGCCGGACTTTTTCAGGAAGCAGACTGGACAAGCGGGCAGCCGTGGAAGAGGGGGGATCGGCTTTTTCTGGAGATTCGGGATTCCAATGGAACGCTTCTCGGTTTTTTAATTCTGGAAACGCCTGAAAAACAAAAAATTCCACCCAAATGGGTGCTCCGTCAGCTTGAAATATTTTCGATTTTTGCTTCAACACTTTTTGAAAGAAACAATCATTTTAGAGAAGCCCGCAACCAACACAAACGTCTGAAACAGCTCTTTCGAATTTTCGGTACTTTTTATCTGGACACTCCCATGACGGATGTGCTTCAGGAGATGGCCTGGTCTGTAAAATTTTCAATGGGATTTAGGTTGGTAATTATTGGCATTCTCAGTCAATCTACGCATCGTCTGGAATTGAAGGCTGTTGCTGTGGACAATCGTGAGAAAGGACGCATTCTTTCTCGACTTCGTTTCACAACAAACCAGATTTCGAATTATTTAATTAATCGCTACCGATTAGGTCAATCCTATTTTGTTACCCAAAAAGACAATCCATTTTATTTGATTAAAAGAATTTACGGCCTGCCGATTAGTACCTACAGAGATCCTGAGGTGTGGTACTATCCGGACGTTTTACTGGTTCCCATTCGTTCCAGGGAAGGTAAGATTATGGGGTTGTTTATCCTTGACGATCCTGACAATCACAAAAAGCCCGATACTGAAGTAGTCCAAATTCTTGAAAAGATTGCCTCAACGATTGGCGTGGCTATTGAGAATAAAATCGCGTACAGTGGGCTTCGCAAAGAGAATGAATTATTGCGGCTAAAATTAAAATCTCAAACGACAGGCAGCGGAAACGGAAAAAAGTTCAGGGAATTTTTTAAGAGGATTAACCTGTAGCCGCAGGCTTTACGGCTGTGGACGTTCATTTTCGGAAACCTTTGGCTGCTTCTTTTGGTAAAATGATAAAAAAGACCGAAGGCCATGGAAGGAAAGAATTTTTCATTATCCCCAATGAAACGCCGCCAGTTTCTTAAAGGAAGTCTTGCGCTGGGCGGCGGCTTTTTGTTAAACCCTTTTTACTCTCTTTCCCCGTTCAATCCCTCAAAAAAGGCGCGGGTTGTTCTCGTACAAAGCAATTCCGTTCGCGCATCCGGCTGGAAGATTCACAAACCGATTGCACAAAAAATGCTTGGAACGGCGCTGGAACAACTGTTTCCCGGTTTGCAGGAACAGGCCGTCTGGAAGAAACTTTTTCGCCCGGACGATGTTGTAGCCGTAAAATTAAACTGTCTGGCCGGCAAAGGGCTGTCGCCTCATCCGGAATTGGTTGAAGCCATTGTCGAAGGATTGAAATCGGTTGGCATTCCCCAAAAGCACATTATTTTATTTGACCGCCTGGATCAGGACTTAAAACGGGCCGGATTCAGAATCAACAGACATCCTCCTGGCCCCATTTGCATGGGAAACGATTCCTTTGGCTATTCCCCGGATCTCATTGTTTACCGTTCAATTGGAAGTCTGATGAGCCGCGTGCTCACTGACACCGCCACGGCCATTGTGAATGTTCCGGTTCTGAAGGATCACGGAATTGTTGGATTCAGCGGCGGACTTAAAAATTTCTTCGGGGTGATTCACAATCCCAATAAATACCATTTAAACGTGGGCGATCCCTTCGTGCCCGATCTGTGTTCCTATCCTTTAATCAAGGATAAGTTGCGGCTGATCATATTCGATGCCATCAATGCCCAATATGAAGGAGGGCCTCCTTTTATTCCGCAATTTGTGTGGCCTTTCAATGGACTCATGGTTTCCACCGATCCGGTGGCGATCGATTACGTGGGGTGGCAGATAATCGAAGAAAAGCGGCATGAGAAGGGGTTGCCATCGCTGAAAGCGGTGCATCGGGAACCCAAATATATCCTAACGGCGGCCGATTCCGAGCACAATCTTGGAACAGCCGATCCAAAACAAATCCAAGTAATCCGAAAGAAGGTGGGCTAAGATGTTTCAGAAAATAAAGAAATCTGTCATTCGGATTGGGGAACTCTTTCTGTTTTTTCTTTTTGCGTCAGCTAGTTCAACGTTTGCTCAGGGAATCCGGCCGCCGGGAGTAGCGGGCCAGTTTTACCCCGCAGATCCGCAGGAATTGAGTGACCAAATTGATATGTATTTGCGCAATGCCAAGGATGCCCATATTCAGGGCAAAATTGTAGCGCTTATCGCTCCTCATGCCGGCTATGTGTATTCCGGATGGGTAGCGGCTTATTCTTACAAACAGCTTGTTGGCAAACACTACGACACGGTTATCCTGATTGGCCCCACGCATATGGAATATTTCCCTTTTACGTCCGTTTATCCCCGGGGCGGGTACCGGGTTCCCCTTGGGGTTCTGAAAGTAAATGAGAAAATGGCCCGAAAAATTGCGGACTACGATAAAAGTATTCAGCTTTCAACGAGGGGACATCTGCAGCCAAATCTGCCTCACAAGGAGCATTGCCTTGAGGTGGAGCTTCCGTTTTTGATCAAGGTTTTAAAAGGCCCCTTTAAGATTGTCCCTATTATTATGGGTGAGCAAAATTATCACAATGGCAAAGTACTGGGGGAAGCCATCGCAAAAGCGGCCAGAGGGAAAAATGTGCTTATTGTGGCCAGTTCTGATTTATCCCATTATTATCCCTACGAACAGGCAGAGGATTTGGATCACAAACTCATTGATTACGTGAGAAGATACGATTACAAAGGATTGGCTCGTGCGCTGGAAAGGCGCGAGGTGGAGGCCTGCGGAGGCATTCCAATTGTGGCAGCCATGATTGCCGCCAAAAAATTGGGGGCAAAAAAGGTCAAGATTCTGGATTACAGAAACTCCGGTGACACGGCAGGAAATAAGTCCCGGGTGGTAGGCTACATGTCCGCTGTATTTTACAAACCAAGTTTGCAGAAAAAGAAGGTTTCGGTGGGGATCGATTTGGGATTGACGCCTGCTGAAAAGCGGGAACTCCTGCATATTGCAAAGGTAACGATTGAAAATGTGGTGCAGGGGAAATCTGTTCCGAAATTCAATGTAACATCGGATCGCCTCAAAGAAAAGAGGGGAGCTTTTGTTACGATCAATAAAAATCACCAGTTGCGCGGCTGTATTGGCTACATTTTGCCCGTTAAACCGCTGTACCAAACCGTGCGGGAAGTGGCTGAGGAAGCCGCTCTCCACGATCCCCGTTTTATGGCCGTTCGTCCGAATGAGCTGTCGCATCTGCAAATTGAAATTTCTGTTTTAACTGTTCCAAAGCCGTTGAAAAATAAAGATCTCTCCAAAATTAAAATTGGAAGAGACGGACTCATTATTCGTAAAGACGGCTACCAGGGCATCTTGCTTCCGCAGGTGGCAACAGATTACCACTGGAATCGGACTGAATTTGTGGAAGAAACGTGCCGAAAGGCGGGCCTTCCCAGAGATGCCTGGAAGGATCCGGATACGGAGATTCTCTATTATTCGGCTGAAGTTTTTGGTGAAGAGTGAGTGAGAGATTAGTTCTAGCTCTCTGTGTTCACTGTGACTCTGTGGCAAAAAGAATAAGCCACAGAGTCACAGAGAGAACGAAGTAACGATAAAATTGCCTCAAGCCTTCAGTGTTACCCAGGCAAGAGCATTCAGAACAGAAAGAAAAAGCAGGGTAGTCGGCAGACCCAGAAGCGGCGTGAGAATGGCCGCAACCAAAAGTGCTCCCAGAATGGAACCCGACAAATCGAGTGCGTAAAGCGTTCCCCAATTATTTTGAGAGGATGCGGACGTTCCGGAAAGATACAGGAAATTTCCAAGGGGAAACTGAAAACCTGCCAGAAATCCGGCCAAAACCGTAAAAATTCCAAAGAAGAGAATAATCACTCCGTCTGTGAATCCAGAATGAGAGACAGTGTGCGTTGCAGCGAGGAAAAAGCCGTAAAGCAGCGGAAGGACAGCCATTCCGAATTGAATCCAGGCAAAAAGTCGGTACGGTTTTTTGGCTTGCGGTCCTTTTTGCCGTGCGAGCCAGCTCCCACCTGCCAGGCCGCCCATGAACAGGGTAATAATAATTGACAGCAGATAGTAGGCATACCCGTAAATGATCTGGAATCCCAGAATAAAAAGAATCTCGAGGGCAATTTCCGTAAACCCGATGGTTACGATTGACACACCGATTCTCAACCCGATTTTTTGCTGTTTGCTTGTCGCCAAAATTCCTGTTAGGATCAGATAAATTAGAATCGGAAAAACAAAATAGATCCAAACGGGTACAGATACTAATTGGCGAAAGAGATTTCGGGTTCCCTGATAAAAATACGTGCTCCACAGAAGATTGTCATAAAAATAGGCAACGGGGCGAAAGTCCCGATTCACTTGAAATCTGCGAGGAAGTTTTATTGTTTGCAGCCGTTTTAAAAGGGATTCCTTGCGTTCGGGTGACAGGCGGAATGGCAGGTAGTAGGGACTGATGTAGAGGGTTTTGAGATGCCTCTGCCGCATGCGGCGGATCAGAATCGTTGGATCAGAGGTAAGAAGATGTCTCTCATTTGTTGCAACAAAATGGATTTTATTTCCAGGTAAAACAAGCACCTCTGCAAAAACGTCCCGTAGAGTTTTTTGGAAGGTTGCCAGATAGCGCGCCAGATCGTCACCAATAAAATTTTCAGATCCGGGTAAACCGAATGAAAAAATGCCTCCCTTTTTAAGATGGCGTGCCGCTTCCCGAAAAAATTCAATCGTGTACAATCGATTTAGCTGTGCCGTGTACGGCGGCGGCATATCAGACACAATTACGTCGTATCGGCGCGTTGTTTTTGCAAGGAAGAGTCTGGCATCCTGATTGAAAATGTGAACGCGGGGATTGGAAAACGAGGGCTTTTGCGAGGGAAGAAAAGCTTCACCCAGGGTAATGACGGCCGGATTCAATTCCACGTAATCAATTAATTGAACCGAGGGGGTTTGTAAAATTTCCGTTAGGCGGCCGCCCATGCCGCCACCGATCAGGAGAATCCGCTTGGGATCAGGATGTTCCAGCAGGGCAAATTGTGTGGCTTCTTCAGCGCCAAGGGGATCAGGGACAGAAAACGAGAGCAGCCCGCTTTCAAAAAAATTGGTCTGATTTTCTGATTTGGTAACAGTAACATTGCCATAAAATGTGTCTTTTGAGGCGAGGATTTTTTGATCTCTCCAAAAAAATTGGAGACTGTTTTGCTGAAACGGCTCTGCTGCACGAATCATAAAACCGGTTACAAAAAGAGAAATGGCAAAAAGGAAAATGGCTTTAACAGTTGATTTCCGATGGCCGGAGATCAGGAAAAGACCGGAATAAAAGTTGAGCAGCGCCACCGAAAAAAGGATAAATGTCCCGTTCCAAAATTTTAGAAGAATAAGACTGACCAGGAATCCACCTGCCGTTGCACCGAGAGCTTCGTTCTGATAAACAAGATTAATGGCCCTGGAATGGCTGGTTTGGACAACCGAGAGCATTCGGCTGGCAAGCGAGAATGCCCATCCGGAAAGCAGGCAAAAGGGAAGCGTCACCAGAAGCGAAATCCAGATGATGGGAAGGAGACCGAGAATTTCGCCGGGCACCCGGTGGAAAACCACAAAACTTGACCGCATGAAGAGCAGGGAAGCCGGCAAAATTACAAAAAGGAGTAATTGAATAATGCCAAGGACGGTTTCGGGATGTTTTTGAGTCGGAAATAAGCGATCTGTCACGCCGCTTCCGATGGACGTCCAGAATAGCCAGCATCCCAGAACAATCGCAATTGAAAGCTCATTTCCCGTAAAAATAACCATGAGTTCCCGCAAAAAAATGATTTGCGAAATGGTTGCCGAAAATCCTATGAGTGTAACCGGGAAAAAATAGTGCCTTTTTAGCTGGAGTTGATCCATCAGATTTTCCCTGTTTGTGCGTTTCTCCGCCTTAAAGACCAGACCATTCAAGCCGCTAACCCGACAAGGAATCCGAAAACGGCACTTCAACGGCCTGGCTTCTTATCCAAAAGTATCAAAAAAAAGACAGAGTGTCAAGTGGAAAGTGCTGGCAAATAGCAAGAATCCCGCTAGTTGATATTCTTAGTTCTTCTTATTTTAGCTTGATTTAAAGGCTTAAATTGATTATTTTGAAATAAATTTACATTTTTGTATTTGGAACGAACCAATCGAATTCAAAAACATGATCACGATTTTAAACGATAATACTTACTTGAGGCAAATACTTTTGCGGGGGATGCTGGTGTTTCTTCTGGGCGGCAGCCTGTGGGGATGTGCGGAAAGGAAGCACGCAAATCCGTTAGACCCGCTAAATCCTGAAACGAACGGAAAGCCCCCCGGATTGTGGGTTGTGTCTGATCACCATAGGGTTTTTCTTACCTGGCCGACACCGGCGCTAAATTCGATAACAGGAATTGCTATTTACCGCAGCGTGGATTCGACTGAAGCAAAAAAGATCGCGACTCTGCCCTCCCGCCGGAAAACCTTTGTCGACAGTTCCACTGTTTACAACACAACCTATCTTTACAGCTATTCACTTGTGGCGGATGGTTACGAGAGTCCGCCTTCGGAACCGCAGTCCATTACGCCCGGCCCTTCCTTTTTCTGGGTTAGCTTTAGTTCAACGGAGCAACTATTAAAGCTAACTTTTGATATCGAACACACGTATAAAAGAGTAACGGCCGGTGGTTTCCCCGGGCCCCTGGCACTTGCGGGACGGGGAAAAGGTCTCTGGGTGGCGGATGAGTATTTTGGCGAGATTTACAGAATTTCAAATTCGGGGCAGCCTTTGTTCTCAATTCGGGGATTTGGAAGAATTACGTCCATTGGTTACGATTCGTCCCGGTCAGTTCTTTGGGTGGCAGATTCAAGAAATAAGCGAGTTGTGGCTGTGGATTCGCTGGGCTACGGAAAATTTGCCATTTCCGGATTTGAGTACCCGAGCCTGGTTAGGTTAAATCAGAAAAATGGAGATTGTTGGATTTTGGATTCCCGGCAAAAAGTAGTGGTTTATTCGGATCGGAAGGGGGCAAATCTTCGAACAATTCGGAATTTGACGGCTCCGAAATGGGTTTCGCGGCCGGAAGCCGATGGCAGTGTTTGGGTAGCGGACAGCTCCCGGGTTGTTCGTGTTTCGCAAAACGGGCAAATTAAGTCTCAGATTGCCGGATTTTCTTACGCCTACCGTGTTGCCGTGGATTTAAAGCGGAATGCTCTTTTTGTTTTGGATCAATCGTACGGATGGCTGGGAACGGAATTGAAAAAAATGGACACAAATGGCGTGCGGCAGTTTTCGCTTAAGGGATTTGCTTTCCCAAAGCACATGGTTGTTGACCCGTTTGACGGAGCCTGCGTTGTGGCCGACGCCTACAATGCCAGGGTGGTCAAGGTTTCAGCCCGGGGGGAAATAATTCAAGAAAAGCGATTCAATTCGGCTCCGCAATGGATTGTTATTGAAAAGTAAGTTATTCGGAAATATCTTTCCAATGCGGCTTGTATTTTTAAAGCTGAGGATGGAGAGGATGGGTCTTAAAATTCAACAATAAACGAAATTGATTTGTGTAACAAATAAAACACCCTGTAAATCTTGTCAAAAAATGTATTTTGGGCTTGACACCAATCGCGTACTAACAGATTAGCAAAATCCACAATGAAATGAATTCCAAGGATCGTGCCTTAATTCTATGAAAATCATTACAATAAAACGAACAAACTTCTTCTTGTTCATTTTGAGCATCTTTTTCCTGGTATTAATTTTTCTAATTGACATGGGTTTCTATTATACACGCCATTACCCTTCAAATATTTATGGCCTGCGCGAATTTATGATTGTTTTTGCACTTTCATTTTTTGGATCACTCATTTATCGCCAGCGCTACATTCAGAAAAAAGATGTGCTGTTCAAATTGAAATCGCTTTTTGTTGCCATTTTGGGTGTTTATCTGGCTATCGCTATTCCAAAATTTTTATTGCCGGCACATTATTATGAAACCAAAACGGATATGCCCGCCCTGTTTTCATCCTTGTTGACATTGGTGCATTCCACATTCGTTTCAATTTTTGCTACTCTCTTTTTTATGGCCATTTTATTTATTTTAAGAGATTTGGTCTTCTACAAAAGCAAAAAAGGAACGAGGCGTATTTATTGGGCAGGATTAGTCATTCTGTTAATTTATGTACTCTATGAGCAATTCCACTATGGAAGTACGAATGCGGATTGGAGCTTTAAAGGGCGAGATCGGGTGGAATGGTTCCTTTCAGGGGCGATGCTAATTGTGATAATGCTGCTCTCGTTCCGTACGGCGTGGGTCAACATGCTCAACAAAAAGCAGAAAATAATCACTTTTTGGGCAGGCGTTCTTATTCTGCCAGGGGCTATTGCTCTGTCGCGCTCGTCTTCTTATCAGAGTATTTATTACTACAGCATGACGGTCGCCGCATTCGATGCCTATGTGGCTTATTTCGTTTATATTTACGTTCTATTTTCTCTCTTCAGTATTTTGCTGCACCTGCCAACGGCAAGCATCTTTGACCGAAAAATGAATGAAATCAGTTCGCTCCACAATCTTAGCCGTACCATCAGTTCCATGATGGATTACGATGCCGTTCTGGAGAAATTGACGGAGCTGACCACAGAGGTTCTTTCGTCGGATTATTGCTGGCTCGAGATGATCGATCCCTCGACCGGGGAGAGAGAAATTGTCTCCTGGCGGGGAATGAACAAGGCGAATCTGGAGCAGCGTTCAGTTGATAGTGAAGGAAATTTGTCGCATTGGATTATTCAGAACAAATATCCCGTGTTGATTAATGAAGTTTCAAAAGATCCCAGGGCCAAGCATTTCAAATTTTGGAGAAAGGATTTAAATTCGCTGCTGGCTGTTCCTCTAATCTCAAAGGAAAATGTAATCGGGATTTTGTACGCGGCGAAACGCTCGGAATTTGGGTTTGACAATGAGGATCGCGAGATGTTGCAAGCATTTGCCAATCAGGCAGCGGTGGCGATCGAAAATGCCAATTTGCTGAAAGAATCCATTGAGAAGGAGCGTCTGGCTCAAGAACTGCGGGTTGCACACGAAACACAGTTGAAATTACTTCCCAAAAAGATGCCTCACGTTGAGGGCCTGGATATCGATGGCGTTTGTATCACGGCAAATGAGGTAGGTGGCGACTACTACGGTTTCATTTCTCTGGATGAGTCCCATCTGGGTGTCATTATGGGCGATGTTTCCGGTAAAGGGATTTCGGCGGCATTTTACATGGCTGAATTGAAGGGGATCATCGAGGCGTACGCACCCATTTACCAATCGCCAAAAGCCCTATTGTCTCAACTAAACCGGGTTCTCTATCAAAACATGGATCGACGCACCTTTGTTAGTCTCACCTATGCCGTCATTGATTTGCAAGAAAAACGCATTCATTTCAGCCGTGCCGGGCACTGCCCCTTGCTAATGCTCTCCTCAAATTCGGGAGAGGTATCCAGATACCAGCCCCCGGGAATTGGCCTGGCTCTTGACGAAGGCAGGCTGTTTGATCGGATTCTGGATGAAAAGGAACTGGCCATCGAGACTGGCAGTGTGCTCGTTTTTTACACCGATGGACTTACAGAGGCTCGAAATCCCTTTGGAGAAGAATTCGGGGAAGACCAATTGGCAGCGATCCTTTCCCAAATTAAGGATGAATCGGCGTCGGAGATTGTGGCACGGATTGGCAGCGAATTGAAAACTTTCGTGGGCGAGGCAAAACAACACGACGACATCTCGATTCTTGTGGTAAAAGTGCAGGACTCTGTTTTGGAAGGGATTTCCTGAAAAGTGTTTATTTTGACAGAGACATGGGGCTTCTATTTCATAATTGAGTGCACTTTAAAAACCACTAATTGCACAAATTATATGGGCTTCAATTCCATTAACTTTAATAAAATTAATTCGAGATAATTTCGGAAATTCGTGGGCAATTTCTTTTTAGACTAGACTCATAATTGGAATTTAAAAAAGATTGCTTAAAAATAGAATCAATTTGGAGGTTTGAATGGAGCAAAATCAGTTTGAAGTAATTCGGCGGGATCAAAATCACATTTCGATTTTAGAGATTAAGGGATATCTGGATGCTCACACGGCTCCCGATTTTGAGAGGGCTATTCAGGAGGTGTTGGAAAACAAACGCTATAAAATTGTGGTAGATTTTTCAGATTTAAGCTACATCAGCAGTGCAGGACTGGGTGTTTTTATGGGATTCATTGAGGATGTGCGAAAAAATGGCGGCGACATCAAATTGGCGCGGCTCAATGAAAGGGTGTTTAAAATATTTGATCTTCTGGGTTTTCCAAATTTGTACGAGATTTATGAAAATCTTGATCAGGCAATTGAAAAATTTAAGGCAGGCTAATTAGAAGATCAAAGGGAGAATACTTTTGGAGCAATTATCGGAAAAATATAAAATTACAATGCCAAGCAAAAGCGTTAATCTTGAGCTGATAAGAGATTTTGTGGGCAAACTCGCACGCCGGGCTGGCTTTGCCGAAGACCATGTGAATAAAATTCAACTGGCTACTGACGAAGCCTGTACAAATGTGGTGAAACACGCCTACAAAAGTATTTCGGTCGGGCCTATTCAGGTGGAAATTACCCTAAATCGCGAAAAATTTGTAGTAACAGTCTCTGATAAAGGGATTGGATTTGATCTCAAAAATTTTACTCATCCGGACATGGTTGAATACCTCAACCAATTTAAAAAAGGCGGTCTGGGAATTCACCTCATTCAAACGCTGATGGATAAGGTCACATTTAGGGTGAACCCCTTTCATAAAAATAGTGTTAAAATGGTTAAATACATTCATCGGGCAGAAAGCGCTGACAAACTACGGCAACAGGAACTAATCATGAAACGTACCAAAAATCGCCGTTAGGTTTGAATTTTTATGGAAAATAACGAGTTAGAAAATCTGAAAATTCGGTATTTAGAATTAACCTCTCTTTTTGAAACGAACAAGATTCTAAATGCCTCTCTGGATTTGCATTCCATTTTAGATAATTTACTGCTCACAGCTATGGGCCGGCTTATGATCGGTCAGGGTGCAGTATTTATTCAAGTGGAAGATTCCGTTTTCGAGCTAAAGGCTCTGAAGGGCCTTCCCACGCAATTGCTGGGTCAGGTTTTTTCGGCCCTGCAAGCGATAAAGAATCCGTCCTTTGTGTCGGAGTGTGCAGGGGCGAGCGATCATTTTTGCCGATTTCTGAAGAAAAATGGCTTGCAAATTATCATTCCGATGATCTCCAATGGAAAAGAAATCGGGTTTGTCACGTTTGGAAGGAAATTCATCCAATCCGGATACAATCCCGACGAAATCAATTTTCTGGAATCTCTGGTTAGCAGCGCGGCTATTGCCGTTGACAAAGGACTGCTTTTTGATGAGCTAAAAAACACCAATCGGAAACTGGATAAAAAAGTGCAGGAGCTGAACACCCTGTTTGAAATCAGTCGGGAACTCAATTCAACACTGGACATTCAAAAAATTCTAAATGTGCTGTCCTTTGCGGTAATGGGGGAGCTGTTGATCAATCGATGTCTCGTGGCTCTTTCAGCCAATCAGAAGCTGAAGGTGCGGCTTGTTCGGGGAATTGACGCCCCCGTAGCTGAAATTGAAAGCTGGCTTCAAAATTCAACGTGTGCAGAAAGCCTGGGGAAATATCCGGTTCTTGAATTGCAAACTCTGGCTGGTCAGGCAACCGATCTTGATTTTTTAAAACAATTGGGTCTGGAGTATTGCGTGGCAATGTCGGCACAGGATACGTTTAAGGGATTCTTGGCCATCGGGAAAAAGGTTACCGGTGAGGATCTGTCGCAGACGGAATTAGGTTTTCTGGAAACCTTAGCAAATGACGCGGTTAGTGCCATTGAAAATGCCCAAATGGTCGAGCAAATGTTGGAAAAACAGCGAATGGAGGAAGAGCTGAAAATTGCTCGGGACATTCAAAAAAGGCTGCTACCGGAATATTGCCCCCATTACGACGCACTGGAAATTTCTACCGTCAATCACTCCTGCATGGAAGTGGGGGGCGATTATTACGATTGCATTTCATTGGGCGATTCGCGCCTGGGAATTGCAATAGCGGATGTTTCCGGCAAGAGTACGCCTGCCGCTTTGCTCATGGCCAATCTTCAGGCGAGTCTGCGCGCCCTAGCCGGCA
Organism: uncultured Deferribacteres bacterium; assembly: GCA_964568545.1. Classification (GTDB taxonomy): domain Bacteria; phylum Zhuqueibacterota; class JdFR-76; order JdFR-76; family BMS3Abin05; genus BMS3Abin05. Next base: position 16,802 of record CAZMRE010000012.1, read on the forward strand.
ATGGAAAATCTGTGCAGGAAATCACCAAAAAAATTAATGATTTAATTTACCAGAACACGACTTCTGACAAATTCATTACGTTTTTTTATAGTGAACTTTCCATTCGGGAATCTACATTGACGTACACAAATGCGGGACACAATCCGCCCATTCTTTTTCATCAGGATGGGAGTTACCAATTTCTGAAAACGGGAGGGATTATTCTGGGAATGATGCCGCACATGGCTTACGAAGAAGAAGCCGTTCAATTCCACCCGAATGATGTTCTCGTTTTATACACGGATGGCATCACGGAAGCACAAAATCAGGACGAAGAAGAATTCGGGGAAGAACGGTTAATTCAAAAAATATATGAAAATCTGTCACGTACTGCTGAAGATATCTCGGAAGGTATTCTAGAGGCGGTAACGGCTTTTTCAAATGCTGGTGATCAAACAGACGATATTACGCTTTTGGTTGTAAAATTCAAATAAATTGTGTAAATTATTTTTGGGGTCAAAAATCTGAAAAACGGGCGGAGGACAGGGTGCGCGTACCGCAATTCGCACAACTGCGAAATTGGGGACAATCGTATTACAATCGGCTGAGTATTCGACAAAAATTCAGTTTTACGATTAGTATTGTGCTGCTTGTTACAATCCTCATTTTGAGCGTTTCGATTTTGGAATGGCAGCGAAAGGTTTTGAATGAGAAAATGGCTGAAATATGTCAATTATCCGTACAAAATCTTTCGGGCGTTGCCAAGGAAAATATGCTTCTGGGAGGTCGTGCCCCCATTCAGGAGCTCATTAGCAATATGTTCCAGATGAAGATCATCGGCCTGCGTTATGCGTTTGTTGTGGATCGCGAAGGTCAGATCATTGCTCATTCCAATCCTCGGAAAATTGACGCCCGTGCCCCGGCGTATCTTTCCATTCAGGCCACACGCGATTTGAATTCCGCCTATAAAAATGGCAAATATTTTGAATATGTTCGTCCCATTTTTGTGAAGAAAATGGATAAGGCCAAACCCGGCAAACTGCTTCTTGGTGTGGCCGTGGTTGGTTTCTCGAAGAGGGATGTTTTTCGGCCCATTAGTCACGCGAGGAGAATCCTTTTTCTCATCACCCTTGTCATTGTCGGTGTTGGGTTAATTGCGGCGAATTGGATTGCGCATCAGCTCTCCTCAACAATTGTTGTTCTTGCAAATGGAGTGAGAGAGGTGCGCGATGGCAATCTGGAAGTGGAAATTCCGGTAAAGTCAAATGATGAGCTGGGCTTGCTCACGCGGGAATTTAATCAACTGATTCGTCGGTTTCGGGAAAATCTGCAAATGCAGAAATTTATTTCAACCCTAACGATGCAGATGATTCGTCGTCGCTCACGGTTAAAACTAAAAGATGCTGAAGCAATGGAGCGTCGAAATATTGCCGTTCTTTTCTCAGATATCCGAAGTTTTACAACAGTTTCGGAAAAGCTAGAACCGGAAAGCCTGGTTAAGCTTATCAACATTTATTTTGATCTTCAAACCAGAATGATTGAAAAATATTCGGGCATCGTGGACAAGTTTGTGGGGGATCAAATTATGGCTTTATTTTTGGAAGAAGAAATGGTCGATCAAGCGATTCAAGCCGCAATCGATATTCAAAAGGCCATTCGGGAACTCAATCAAAAGAGGAAAAAATTAAAGAGGGAAATTTTGCAGGTAGGTATTGGAATCAACTACGGCCCGGTTATGATTGGGAGTATGGGAACGCAAACACGAATGGATTACACTGCGATTGGAGATACCGTCAATCTGGGGGCGAGGCTGTGCTCAATTGCAAAGCCGGGACAAATTATTATCCCGAATCGAATGATTCGAAGGATTCAGGGGAAATATTCGCTCATAAAATTGGAACCCCTCATTTTAAAGGGTAGAAACAGACCGGTTCAACTTTATATGGTTACAAATGATTAACTTACGTTTGCTAAGAAATCTCGTTTTTGCAGCACTTATTTTTTTTGTGGCGAGCAGGAGCAACGCGCAACTCCCCGATTATGCAGCAGGATTGACATCGCTGGGTGGCAGTTTGAATTATTTTCCGGAAAGGCCCTCCGGATTTTTAACCAATCCTGCCAACCTGGGACTGAATGCCTGGCAGCGGGCCGGTATTCATTTCAATGCTCCCTACCAATTTAATGAAATCGTTCTGAATGGATTTCGGCCAAGAATTGGGCATCTTGGTGTGGCTTTCACACACGCACCCGGAGAAGTTCCAACGCAAACCTTTCGGGTGGGGTTTAGTAAATTACTCGGCCGCCAGGCAACATGGGGTGTTCGCCTTGATTATTCAAAGATCGAAGAGACGAACAAGCTTTTTATGAATTGGGGCGGAACCTATCGGTTTGCAGAAATAAATCGCTTTGGCCTGCCAATGAAAATGGGAGTGGGTGCTCATCTCTCGCACATTACTATTTCAAATCAGACAAAAGAGTCCCTGGAATGGGGTGTTGGCGGATTTCTGTCTCTGAATCAGGATCGATTGAAATTTTATCCCAATTTTTATGCCCGGGATAAAAAAAACTACTGGTCGCTGGGGATGCAATTTAATTTGATCGAAGAAGTCTCGGTGCTGGTAAGTGTTTCCGATCGTTCCAGAAACAGGGTTTGCGGAGGTTTCTCATTTAAATTGAATCGTTATCTGACGGATGTTGTGTTCAATCCGGATGCAAAGCATTTACAAGTATCTTTCTCAATGCTGCTTGGAGAATCGCCAGAGGAAAAAGCGCAAAAATATTTTGATTCCGGCAAATATTCTCTTGAAAAACATGACTTTGTAAAAGCTCAGCATTATTTTCATAAGGCATGGTGTTACGTTCCCGAGAATGATTTTTACAATCGCTCGTTCCAACTTGTTACGCGTAAAATCCTTAACGAAAAGAAACAGATTCAAAAGTGGATGTCTGCTGCGCAAGAACTGGAGAAAAGGGGCTATTTTTTTGTGGCAGCAATGCGGTATCTGGATATTCTTAATCAGAATCCTGATTATGCGCCGGCCAAATATCGACTGAAGGCTCTGCGTCCTCTTGTGCGCAACGACATTAAGAAAACCCTCTTAAAAGGGAAAGACTATTTAAATCAGGGACAGGAAGAGATTGCAGAGAAAATATTCCAGAAAATACTGTTAATCGATAAAAATAATGCGGAGGCAAAGCAGCTTCTTGAAAAAATTCAAAAAGACAGAAGGAAAGAAGCCGAAGAATATTTTTATCGTGGATTGGGGTATTACAGTCAGCGAAAATTGGTTCATGCACAAGAACAGTTCCAGAATGCCCTTCGCATCGATCCAGGCTACGATGAAGTAAAGGTTTATCTTGAGGAAATTCAGCGAAAAAATAGTCGAAAGCTGGCGAAAATAGATTCCCTTTTAAATGAGGCACGGAAGTTTGAAAAAAAGAAATCATTTGGCCGAGTGTTGGATCTCTATTTGCAGGTACTGGATCTCGATCCGAAAAATCAGGACGCACAGGTGGGGGTGGCGCGATTGAATAAATTCGTAAAAAAACAGGATTCTTCCTATTTGAAAAAAAGTCTGGCCGCCTTGCGCAAAAAGGATTTTAAAACGGCTGAACGCTACGTCAAGAGTGTCCTGCGGGTTTCTCCTCAGAATCGAAAAGCCATGCGCTTAAGAAATCAAATTAACCAGGCAAAGATTACCCTTTTTAATGAGCTGACTGACAAGGGCGATGCTGCGCTTCAGGCACAGCATCTTAAGAGTGCCCTGAGGAACTACAAAATGGCTGCTTCAATCTTTCCGGGAAATCGAAAAATACAGAGGACAATTGAACAAGTCAAAAATAGAGTTGAGCTGGAAAAAAAATTGCAGGTGGGAATTCTGGCATTTAACGAACGGAATTATGCCCAGGCTATCGACTATTTTACAAAGGTTCTGGATGTTGAACCCTCAAACGAAGTGG
>CAZMRE010000013.1:0-1258 GCA_964568545.1 uncultured Deferribacteres bacterium
AGGGAAATGATTCCGGGAATATGGTTAGAAATGATCTGGACAATAATCCTCCTCCCAAAAATTGCACGTACTGTCATCTCAAATCAGGCGATGGTCCCGATCCAACAGAGGCGCACGAAAAGCTGTTTGGAAGCGCAACGGCGGCGCACATGAAGGAAATCTCCTGTCAGGCGTGCCACATCCCGGATATCCGTTATTGGACGTTTCGCACCTACGATTATTCCCTGGGCTTCAACTATAATTTTGACAATCGTCATTTTCCAAAACCTACCGGCGGAATGATGAATGTAGTGCTTCCGCCCTATTATGCACCGGCGCCCTTTTATGGGCTGGGGAATGGCAGCCTCATTGTGGGACAAAGAAATACGGACAATGCCTCAATGGACTTTGTTTCGCCGGTTGCAAACATGAATCTGAATCAGCCCAATGATCCCTATGGCATGATGTACCAGAAAATGACCGGAATGAAAGGGTTCGATTGGGCTCCTCCCATGTATTATTGGAAGGGCATGAAGGGCAGTCAGATTATGGTTGGAAATCCGGTCACCGTGATCACCTGGCGAGACAAAACGATGGACAAAATACTCTATCCGCGTGAATTTAATGCCGCCGTAAAGGGCATTTTTCACGATGAAAAAGGACGGACATACGCCAAGCTTATCACGGGCGAAAAAATCTATGATAAAACCGGCTACATGGGGCATCCTGACATGAAACCGGAAATCAGTACGTTGAGCGATGTTCAAAAAATGCGGAAAGCCCTCATTGTTGTTTTGAAAAAAGAAGGCGAAAAAAATCCCGATCCGGTGCTATACATAGCGGCGCATTTCTTTAAAATGTCGCACAATGTTTTGCCTGCGGATCAGGCATTAGGCGCGAATGGTACGTGCACGGTTTGCCATGGAAAGAATGGACGAATTGAAAATCGGATTGTGGTTTTCTCACCAAACAGCATTGATGGATTTGAAAAAGGCGTTAAGGAAGGCCTGATTTTGGTTGATCCCGAAATCAGTTTCGTTCAGCCAATTGATCTGGACGGAGACGGCCACGCTGATATTCTTGGTGCGCGGGAAAAAAGTATCCTGAAAGTGACGAAAGCTCATCTGGAAAAGGAATAAAATCAACCAAAAAATAGCATACCGAAACCTCGCAGCCCCTTTTGAATTAAAAGGGGCTTTTTTTATTGAATAAAATGGATAACACGATTAAGCAGGTTTTTTCTATTGACAGAGAGGTTTAAAATCGTTATTTTATTTAA
>CAZMRE010000013.1:1358-18730 GCA_964568545.1 uncultured Deferribacteres bacterium
GGGCAGAAATTGGTGCTTAATGGTGTTACGTATTACAAGGGTGCTCCTTACAGCTCAGAGCAAACCTGCGGCGCCTGCCACGATGTGGATGCCATTACAAAGGCATACCATTTTCAAATAGGCGCAACAGAGGTCAGTGATGATTGGGGGGAAAAACATCCCCAATATCACGACAAATATTTGACCTCTCCCGGTCAGTTTGGCTTCTGGTGACCGCCATCCTACCGCCAGTTGGCGCGAAAGCACAATAAATCACAATTAACATTCGATATTGGTACACCCGAAGAAGTATTTACCTGCGCGTCCTGTCATCCGGGCGGCGGCCCTTACGAATACGATCGTAATGGCAAGCGAATGGATCAGACGAATCCAAACAAGGTTCCTCCATTGGATGGGGATTATTACAGCTACACTACAAAAGAAACTTCCCAGGGAACCTGGGGAAAACCCCACAAATTCGATTGGCGGAAGTCCGGTTCCCTCGAGGTGGATTGTATGATTTGCCATCTGGATCCAAACGCAAAACGTGTTACGGATGCGAATGGTGTTAAACCTATTGCATATAATCCAAGAGTACGCATTTTTGCCAAGAGAAACTTGGGAAAAGTGAAAGAGGTTTCACTCGGGATTTATCCAGGTGCCGGTTGGCAATCAGCCTTCACTTATTCCGATCCCTTGTCTCGCAGTAAAATCAAATTTGAAAAGGGCAAATTCTATACAGATTTGGATAATCCCATGGCGGATTCCCGGAATTACATGCGTGCGCCTTATGTGGAGGGCCAGGGTTTCAATTATGTTGGTCTAAAGGAAAAGCGCGAATTTTTAGGACATTTTTTCCGTTGGGCACCGTCTGCTGCATTAATGGGTTGGGATAACAATCAGGATGGATATCCAATTACATATGTAAAATTGGTTAAACACAAAGGCGAATTTGTGCCGGAAGTGTATTATGAAGCCAGTGAATTTGATGCGGATAATGAGATATCTGTTCCTATGTTGAGTTCGAAAGAAACGGAAAATGGTGAGAATAAATGGACACTTGTTTGCGCTCAATGTCATGTCGGCGTAAAGGATCCAATTAACGGCAGTTTTCAGGTGCGAACCTGGGGCATGGGCATGAAGGCGGATATCGTAAAAAGGGCGGAAATATGGAATTTGGATCCTCAATCCGAAAAAGACCCGGGTTACGATGTTCATGCCGCCGCGGGATTAGAATGTACCAGTTGCCACGCCCGTACCAAACCGGATTCAGTGGAATGGGATGATTACGTGGTAAACGCAGACCATAATTTTCTGAAAGGGCATGATTCCGGTAATACCGTCCGGAATGATTTAGATAATCATCCGTCTCCCAAGAATTGCTACTATTGTCACATTCAGAACGATGAGGGGCCAAACCCTCACGAGGCACATGCCAGAGTTTTTGGAAGCTCGGCCTGGGTGCACATGGATAAAATTGCTTGTGAAACATGCCATGTATCTCATGTGCGCTACTGGACATTTCGGACCTTCGATTACAGTCTTGGGTTTCAATTTGATTACGATAACCGCCATTTCCCGAAACCAACCGGCGGAGTGATGAATGTGATGCTTCCTCCATACTACGGCCCCATCCCCTTTTATGGAATGGGCAATATTAGCTGGCTGGTGGGACATCGGGATACGGATGCGTTTGCCACCGATAAATTGGCGCCTGTTGCCTATATGATTCCCGGGCAGCCAAACGATCTTTACGGAATGATGTACCAGAAAATGACGCATCAGAAGGATTTCGATTGGGAGCCTGTCCTTTATTACTGGAAGGGAACTCATGGCAACCAAATTATGATTGGTAATCCAATTACCGTAATGACCTGGTTTGATAAAACAATGGGGAAAATCCTTTATCCACGTGAGATGAATGCAGCGGTACGGGGAATATTCCAGGAAAAAAGCGGGCGAAAATATGCGGAGCTTATTACGAATGCTCGCATTTATGATAAGACAGGCTTCATGGGACATCCGGATATGAAACCTGAAATCAGCACCCTGGATGATATTAGAAAAATGAGAAAAGCGTTAATTGTGGTTCTGAAAAAAGAGGGAGAAAAGAATCCAAATCCTGCCCTTTTTATTGCGGCACATTATTTTAAAGTATCTCACAATGTATTACCGGCCGATCAGGCGCTGGGAGCTAACGGGACCTGTACCGCCTGTCATGGGAAAAACGGTCGGGTGGAAGATCGCATTGTCACCTTTACTCCCAACAGCATTCAGGGATTTCAACAGGGAGTGAAAGAGGGATTGATTATGATTGATCCCGAAATCAACTACGTAAAACCCATTGATCTGGATAAGGATGGAAAACCAGATGTGTTGGGGGCGTCAGAGAAAACTATTCTGAAGGTGACGAAAGCGCATCTGAAACATGAATCTGAGAAATAATAAATCCAAATCGATTATCCAAAGAAAAAGCCCCTTTTAGGAAAAAGGGGCTTTTTTGTCTGGAAATTTCAATTAATATTGAATAACTTTAATAATAATCGTACGCCAATTAAAACTTTGGAGTTTTGGATTCATTTCAAAATAAATAAAGGAGGGTATATGTTACCGGAATTTAAAAATCAAAACTATATGGACTTTTCTATTCCCGAAAATAGGGAGGAAATGCAAGAAGAGTTAGCAAAGGCAGAGGCCAATTTCGGGAAGGAATACGATCTTTATATTGGCGGCAACTGGGTAAAGGCAGCGGACAGATTTGAATCGCGGAATCCGAGCGACAAAGATCAAGTGGTTGGCATTTTTCAAAAGGCATCGTCGAAGGAAGTGGATTTGGCCATTGACGCTGGATTAAAGGCGTTTGATTTATGGAAATGGGTTCCCGCAAAGGAGCGTGCCGCCGTGCTTCTGCGGGCGTCCCAAATTATGCAGAGAAGACGAATTGAAATCGATGCCTGGATGGTTTTGGAAGAAGGCAAAAATTGGTTGGAAGCCGACGCTGATGTTGCGGAGGCCATTGATTTTCTGGAGTTTTATGCCCGCGAAATGCTGCGATACGGGGCACCTCAACCGCTTACGCCGGTTCCAGGAGAGCTTCCCGAGCTATTTTATATCCCGCTGGGAATGGGTGCGGTTATTCCGCCATGGAACTTCCCAATGGCCATTCTTACAGGAATGACAAGTGCGGCGATTGTAACCGGAAACGTGGTGCTTTTGAAGCCGGCAAGCGATGCCCCCAAGATAGGACATATTTTTACGGAGATTATGATTGAAGCCGGATTACCGGCAGGTGTCCTGAATTATGTGACCGGCGGCGGAGCATCGATTGGCGATTACATCGTTAAACATCCTAAAACTCGATTTATTTCCTTTACGGGTTCCCGTGACGTGGGATTGCGAATCAATGAACTGGCGGCTAAACATCAGGAAGGACAAATCTGGGTTAAGCGAGTAGTGGCAGAAATGGGAGGAAAGGATGCCATTGTTGTGGATGCTGAAACCGATCTGGAGAAAGCTGCAACGGCGACAATTGCTTCCGCTTATGGCTTTCAGGGTCAAAAATGTTCGGCTGCTTCACGAGTAATTGTTCACAAAGATGTTTACGAGCCCTTTGTTGATTTGCTGGTTCAAAAGGCTTCAAAAATTACGGTAGGTCCGGTGAAAGATTCCGGAAATTACATGGGTCCTGTAATTAATCAGGCTGCGCTTGAAAAAGTTTTGTATTATGTGGAAATCGGCAAGAAAGAAGGAGTAATTGCCCACGGCGGTAAGAAAATGAAAGGCAATGGTTTTTTTGTAGAACCCACTATTATTAAAGACGTTTCCCGAAATTCACGCGTAGCACAAGAGGAAATTTTTGGGCCGGTTTTGGCCGTTATTAAAGCGAATGATTTTAGCGATGCCATCGACATTGCTAATAGTACGGAATACGGTCTGACGGGTGCTGTGTGGAGCGTGAATCGGGAGCATATTTTAAAGGCAAAAAACGAATTCCATGTGGGCAATTTGTACATTAATCGGAAATGCACCGGTGCGCTGGTAGGAGGGCATCCGTTCGGCGGTTTCAATATGTCCGGCACAGACTCGAAGGCCGGTGGTCGCGACTATTTGTTATTGTTTATGCAGGCGAAATCTGTTTCTGAAAAACTGGACTATTAGCCAAAATAGATTATCACGTATGGGCTATCCACCTAACATAGATGGCCCAAATGTTTATCTTTGGACAAAATGCAAGAAAATCCATTCTATTTGGTTGTTGCAGGAAATATCGGCGTCGGCAAAACTACGCTCACGCACATTATTGAAGAAAAATTGGGCTGGACACCGTATTACGAGAAAGTCATCGAAAACCCATATCTGGCTCTTTTTTATCAAAATATGGAGCGTTGGGGATTTCATTCCCAGATATTTTTCCTGACTCACCGCTTTAGGTCCCATCTAGAATTTCAAAATGCAACATCTCCTATTGTGCAGGACAGAAGTATTTTTGAGGATGCGGAGGTTTTTGCTGAAAATCTTTATCAACAAGGTCTCATGCAAAAGCAGGATTACACTACCTATCGCGACCTGTATGAGGCAATAGTCCAATCAATTCGTTCCCCGGATCTTATTCTTTATTTGAAGGCTTCTCCCTGGACTCTGCTAAATCGGATTCGAAAGCGATGGAGAGAAGTTGAACGCAATATTGACAAAGAATATTTATTCCAACTTAATTTGAGATATGAATATTGGATACGAAAAATTGAATCGGAAATACCTGTTCTTGTTGTAGAAACGGATCAAAAGGATTTTGTGGAAGATACCGAATGGCGGGATGAGGTGTTGGCAACGATTTTGGAATATTACCGTTCGCATTTGGAGAAAGATTAATGTTAAAATTGTAATTAAGAGAAAAATTTATTGAATTTCTTTGGCGAAATAGTTATATTTAAAAAATAATTTTTTCAGTATCACTGCGCAAAATTATTGGGTCAAAATGATGAGCATTTCCTTGAAAAGTAAATATCTTTCTATTTTTGTTTTTTCCAGTCTTATTTTTTGGGGAAGTGTAAGCCGATCCTGCGGACAAATTTCTGTTAATGGCGGACGAGGTCTTTTTCGAATCACTTCAGCAGAAACAATTAATTCGGGCAATTTATACGTCAGCTCTTTTGGAAGTGCCTATTTGAGGAAATCTGGCAGTTCCCTTGCAAAAGATTACCACATGAGTCTTGTGTTTACGTATGGTATTTGTTCGTTCCTAGAGTTTGACGCTCGTTTTGTGGCCTATCAGGATGACCAATCGCACATCTGGGGACCGATTGGCGATACGCAGATTGGATTAAAATTAAAAATCCCCATTGAAAGTCGTTTTATCGCCTTGGGTGTAGGAAACAAAGTCATTTTTCCAACAGCGCCTAATCACAATGTTCCTTATGAGGCTTTTTCAGCAGATGGCATTGGCTGGACACCGGAAGCGTACGGCACATTCAATTTGACTGACCTAATTATGTATCCGCTGAAATTCTATGTAAATGGCGGCTACATGGATCACAAATTGTTTGATGGTATGTTTGCCAACAAAATAGATGAAACCTATTTGAATCTCGGTTTAAAATTTCCAGTGAAAAGTACAATCGTTTATTGGGAACTGGATTCGCGGCAATTGATTCATCGGCTGGATGAGGTAGCCCTTCGGGAAAATTGGATTTATTCTCATCAAGGGCTTGTCTTTGTGGGGCCGTACAATCTAATTATGAATGTTTCTTTTGATTGGAATTTGACAAAAGATGATCCTACAACCGCCTATCGGCCGAAAGAGTATGCCCGTTGGAAACTCTGGCTGGGTGTAACAAAATACATTTCGCTCAGAAAATATGCTGTTCAGGCTTTGGATAAACGGAGAAAACAGAAAGAGAAAATGGGTATAATCAGGCGGCAGGAAGAATTGCGCAAACAACGCAGCAAGGCTGACGAAGAAATTTCTCGCATGCAAGAAATGCTGAAAAATAAGAAGAAAAAGAAAAATCCAGATAAATAATAAGCGGGTATTTATGAAAAAGTTAGTTCTAAGTATTGCTTTTATTCTTGTATTGTCTCAAATGGCCATGGCGACAACCCAGGGCATTTCTCTTTCGCAAAAGGCACTGGACCGGGCTGCCACGAAAGTTTACAAAACCGCAATTGATCAAATGAAAAGCGGCAACTATTGGAAGGCTGCTCAAAATTTGATCGTCATTACGGATTACTATAGCGATTATAGGAATCTCGATGCGGTCTTGTATAATTTGGGAACATGTCTCTTTCACCTTGAATTATATAATGCTTCAGAGAAAATTTTTGTGTATTTGATTAAAAATTATTTGGATTCTCCTTATGTTGCCAATGCCGTTTATGGTTTGGAACGGGTGTATTACACAGATAAATTGTACAACAAGGCATTAACGTATTTTCAGGTTATCACGGAAAAATTCCCCACAATGAATGAAATGAATGGTGCCTATTATTATGCAGGGCAAAGCTATTTCTATCTGAACGATTATACTCAGTCTATTCTTACACTAAGACGGGTTTCGTCAAAGAGCTCATTTAAGGGTTATGCTCTCTACACAATGGGGCTTGGATATCTTAAAAAAAAAATATCGATAAGGCAATTGAATCTTTCGAATATATCCTGAATTTACCAAGGACTTACAGTGATATAAATGCCTTGCGCCAAAGAGCCCGGCTCATAGTTGGGTTAACCTATTTTGAACTGAAAGATTATCCACGTTCCATTCGTTTTTTGAAAAAAGTATCACCCAGTAGTGCGGAATATGGGAAGGCTTTATTAGGGTTGGCTTGGGGATATATTAAATCCAAAGAATACCAAAATGCGGTGCCGCCCCTGGAGATTTTTTTAGAAAAATATCCCCATAGTGAATATATGCCGGAAGTCTATTTGTTGTTAGGACAGGCGAACCTAAAACTTCACCTCTATGACAAGTCTATCTTCTATTTTGATAAAATATTAGAGCGATTTCCGAATGATAAAAAAAATGAACAGGAAATCAGATCAATTGCCGAAAATATCGATAAAGAGCAGAAACAAATAAAAAATATTCAAGTAAATTTACTGCTTCTGGAGACTCATTTATTGAATTCAATACGATTAACGACCCCTAAGAAATATGTGCCAAAATTTATGTTTGAAGAAAAGAAGAAACTGGAAAAAAAGCGCCACCTTTTATTACAGGAAATTGTTCGGGAAAGAGATGAATACAGGAATTTGCAGGATCAAATCCAGCAATTGAAATTGGTTTATGAAAAGCGGAATAAAGATTGGCGCAGCTATGCGGAATATGGCATTTCTCGAGCCCTCTATTTGAAAGAACGGGAGCAATAACTCATGAAAAGGATTTCATATTTGATGGTTGGCCTTTTTTTGGGCCTGCTTTTCATGTCTCAGGGGCAAGCACAAGAGAAAAATAAACTGCAATCTGTGGACCAGGTTATTCAAAGAATGAACTTGTCTGTTGGAGACTTGAGCTCGGCAGAACTAGATAGTGCCATCAAGAAAAATGAAGATTTACTTATCAAATACCCCAATAGCGAATTTACGCCCAACATTCTTTTCCAGCTTTCAGAACTTTACATTAAGAAATCTCGGCTAGAATTTGCCGGCAAAATGTCTCAATATGAAAAGCAGCTAAAAGATTTTGATTCAGGGAAAACAACCATTGAACCTACTTTGCCGCGGATCAATTTTAATGATGCCCTTCATTATCTGCAGGAATTGGAAAACCAGTATCCGTACATTAGTTTTATTGACAAAATTCTCTATCGGATGGCCCTTTGCTATCAAGAGGAGAATAATACTGCAAAAAGCCAGGAATATTTTGATAAACTGGTTTCACAAGCTCCCAACAGCCCTCTGGTGGCGGAATCCTATTTCCGGCTGGCAGAGCATTATTTTGATGAGGGCAAATATGAAGATGCGATTCGCTATTATTCAAAATTAGTTCAAAAAAATATGTGGAATAATAATTTTTTTGACATGTCCCTATACAAATTGGGTTGGACATATTACAAGCTCAATAAATATCCCGAAGCAATTAGTAACTTTATGTATTTGTTGAAGGATATTGAAGCACAAGAACGATTAAAATCACAATATTTGGATCGCTCGTCAACCGATTTAATTGATGAAGCTCTCCAGTATATTGCCATCAGTTTCAGTGAATTTGGAGGCCCGCAAAAGGCCAGAGATTTTCTCCTATCTCTTGGGGACAATCAATATGATGACGAAATTCTTAAACGTTTGGGGAATATTTATAAAAAGCAGGATCGGCTCGAACAGGCCATTGCAACGTATCGAATTCTATTAAAAACATTTCCAGATGTGCCCTACGCGCCCGATATTCAAATGAATATTGTTGCGTGTTACAAACAATTGTGGAATCCGCAAAAAGCAAATGAAGAACAGGAAAACTTGGTCAAAAATTACGGTCTTGAAAGCAAGTGGTATAAACAAATCCAAAATGATTCCATTCGAAATCACGTTCGTGAAGTAGTTCGAGATGCGCTTTACAATGTGGGCATTTTTCATCAGCTTCAGGCAAGAGAGACTGGGGGGGATGGAGAGGAGTATCGCCAAGCCATCGAGTGGTACAGCCGTTTCCTTCAGGATTTTAAAGATGATCCAAGTGCGTACAAGGTTTTATATTTTATGGCCGAGTGTGAATATCAAACAGGCGATTACGAAAGCGCAGCCGAAAATTATAGCAAGATTGCCCATGACACATCCCGTGTGACATACCGGGAAGACGCCGCGTATAATACCATTCTGAGTTATCTTAAGGCAGCCGAAAATTATTCTGACGGTGACCCCGTCGTTTTTGAGGTTTCCCGCTTTCTCGCGGCAAAAGATACCGTGCGAATCGAGGTAAAAAATCTTCCGATGAAACAATTTATTTTGGCTTCTCTGGAATTCCCCCATTTGGTTCAAGATGGCCCGCGAACCGTTGAAGTCCTTCTAAAATTGGCAGATGAGCTCAGTAAGATTCAACGGTATGACCTTGCCAGAGCAGCATACCTAACCATTATTAATAATTACCCGGAGAGCGATTACTATGGAACAACTATGATGTTGGTTGCGCAATCCTATTTTAAGGAGGAAGATTATGCCCGCGCCGAAAAATGGTACCAATCTGTATTAACGGCTCTCCCAGATTCATCGCGGCTTGTTGCCAAAGCAAAAGGGATGGTGGCTTCTTCCCACTACAAATTGGCCGAGAAATTGCGGGAATCGGGGCATCCCATTCAGGCAGCCAAAGAATATGCAACCGCGGCTCTTAAATATCCCAATTCAACCATTGCCGAAATGGCGCTTATCCAGGCAGGCAAACAATTTGAGGCCATTGGCGATACGATTAGTGCTGCGCAAATTTATGAAAAGTTTTTGGAAAAATATCCGGATTCAAAATTGCTGGACAAAGTGGCAGTGACGGCGGCATCATATCGGGAGGAATTAAAGCAATGGGATAAGGCGGCTGCGGATTATTTAAAGCTGGTGGAAGTGAATTCACCGCTAAAAGCAAAAGCTTTGTATTTTGCAGCTAATTGTTATTACAAGCAAAAAGACTGGAATAAATCAATTGATCTTTTTTCGAAATATCTAACGATTTTCGATAATTACAACCGCTACGTTGAGGCTCTTTTCAAAATGGGAGAGGCGTATTATGATCAATCCTATCCGCAGATGGCTTTGACTTTCCTTAATAAAGTGTTGAAGGTTTATAGGAAGCATCAAAACGAGGATATTAATCCCTATTATGTTGCAAATGCATCTTTTTTGATTGGGGAAATCCATTTTCAACAATATGCGGCAATAGAGATTACATCGGATTTTGCCAAGAGCCTGGGCGCAAAGAAAAAATATCTCAAAATTTGTTTGCAGGATTATAAGCGGACAATTGATTTTCGAGTGGCCGAGTGGGTGACGGCATCTTACTATGAAATCGGGCGCGCATGGGAAGAATTTGCCAATTCCATGATTAACTCTCCTCTGCCGAAAAACCTCTCTACGGAAGAAGTAGCTGCCTATCAGTTAAAATTAAATGAGGCTGCCGCGCCTCTTCTCAAAAAGGCAGCCAAGTACTTTCAGGCAAACTTAAAGCAGGCGAAGAAAAATCATATTGATAATATCTGGATCAAAAAAAGTCAGAATCGTTTTGCTAGTCTTACTCAAAAAGGAGTAAGGGTCGATTGAAGAAGTACTTTCACAATTTTTTCATCATTGCTTTCATGATGCTTCTGCTTTCAGCGATTTGTTTAGCTCAGCAAAAACCAAAGCACAAACCAGAAAAATCTACTCAGAGCAAAACTGCTGGTATCTCTAAGCAAGCAAAAAAACTATTTTTGGACAAAATTGAAATTAAGGGTTGGATTGCCAAGCCCCAAATGGTTTATATAATTCCAGGCACAGACCCAAAAGTGGATGATATCGTGATCGATCGTTCATTTATTGATGAAATAATGAAACCGCTCGATAAAGATACCTTTGAGAGAAAATACAACAAAAAACATGAAATGCTCATCCCATGGTAGGTTCTGCAAGAATAGGAGGATAAATTTTGGATGCTGTAATTGCTTTTTTTAAAAACGGTGGTGTGTTTATGTACATCATCCTGGCTATTGGTCTCTGGGGCCTCGCCATTGTTGTGGAACGATTTATTGTGATCTATTTTGTAAACCGGATCGATAGTCAGGGATTCACCAATCAAATCGTACATCTAATTCGTGAAAATAAAGTTGACAAGGCACTCTCGCTTTGCGATCGTTCAAAAGCGGCCTTACCCAGAATTGTAAGAGCCGGGCTTGAGGAAGCCGATTTGTCACCGGAGGATATTCAGAATGCGCTTGAATTGCGCGCATTAACCGTACTCCCGAAACTGGAAAAACGAACGGGCTATTTGTCGATGGCCGCAAATGTGGCAACTCTGCTGGGTCTTCTGGGAACCATCTGGGGTCTGATTCAGTCATTTCAGGCAGTTGCCCATGCAGATGCCTCGCAAAAGGCGGCGCTGCTAACCGGCGGTATTGCACTTGCTTTGAATACGACTGCTTTTGGCTTAATAGTTGCAATTCCGATCATGTTTTTTTACGCTATTTTGTTGGAAAAAACAAATGAAGTCATTGATGAAATTAATGAAAATGTTGGGATTATCTACCAGGCTTTAGCGCGTCGTACTCGAAACAGCAAGTAGGGTGATTTTTTTATGAATCTAAGACAAACAATTGGCAAAGAACATCGGGTGGAAGATGCCGAAGTAAACATTACGCCGGTTATGAATGTTTTTGTGATATTAATTCCATTTTTGCTGCTAACGGCGTCATTTGTTAAAATTGCCATTATTGATTTTTCTCTTCCGTCTGCGGAACAATCGCCTTCCAATGCGGTTAGTGCAAGTGATCTAAAAGAGTTAACGGTGCTGGTGGTATCTATCGACACAAAGGGCTTTCAAGTTAAGACATCTGAAAAAAAGCTGCCCTTTGTAAAGAAGATGAGTGGAAAATATGATTACAATACCCTTGGGGAGCGGCTAAGATCAGTAAAGAAAAAATACCCCAAGCTGGAAGATGTGATTATTTCCCCAGATGCGACTATCAAATACGACACAATTGTAAAAGTTATGGACAAGTGTCGTGAAGTAGGATTTCCAAACTTCTCTATTTCCGGGTGACGATGAACCAGGTATTTTCAAAAAATAGTATTCTTAATCGAAAACGCCGAAAGAGCGGGGTATTTACGCTTCGATTGACTTCCATGATTGATATGTTTACAATTTTGATTGTTTTTTTACTGAAAAATTACAGCACCGAAAATCAGTTACCCATTGTAGCGAATGACCTTCGATTGCCCTCGTCGACTGCCCAAAAGGCCCCTAAAACAGCTTCTGTTGTAGGCTTAACACCAGAGTGGGTTCTGCTTGACGGCAAAAAAATGGCGCGTGTGGACGATGTGCTAAAATCGAACAACTTGCTCATAAAGAATCTTTTTCTTGAATTAAAGGCAAAACGCCTGATTTCCGAACGCCTGGCCTCCTACGATTCAAGAATGAAATTTCGGGGTGAAATTACAATTCAGGGAGATAAAGACCTTCCTTTTCAATTATTAAAAAAAGTGATGTACACGTGCGGCCAGGTAGGGTATAATAATATGCAGTTGGCTGTCATCAAGGAAGAGTAAAAAGGCAAGAGAAGTCCACAGAGGGAATGAAACATAAATTAGATGTTCTGCACATAAAAATTGAAGACCAGGATGGCCCACGCGAATTTTATCTTAAATCAAGTAAAAAATATCGTGTTGGACACGGCTCTTCAAATGATCTGATCATTTATGGTGATCACGTTCCCAAACGGCTTACGCTTTTTGAAGGAAAAGGAAATCATTTTATTCTGAACGTGACTCCCTTTATTAACGGTCAAATCGCCAATGATAAATCTGCCCTAAATATTCAAGATCTGATTGATTATGATCTGCTTTCCCAAAAAGGCAATACTTTCGAAATTCCTATTAATCCTGGCAAAAAAGGCTGGCTAAAGGTAGGCTCTACCCGTTTTGAATTTGACTTTAATAGGGCCGTGGAACCACCGGATGATTTTCTTCACTACTGGAATTTCTCGCGGCGATATTTGCAGGGAATTACCCGCGATCTCCCCTATAAAGTTGTGGTTTTGCTTTTCCTTGTTCTGGGCACGTTCTGGTCGGTTAAGGTTTATCATGCAAAACCAATCCCGGAGAAAAAATTTAGTCTCGAAAAAGTAACGCGGCGGGTGGCTAGATTTATTATTATTCCCAAAAAGGCAAAAATAGCCCCACCTAAAAGCACGTTTGGCGTTGCCAGTAGGAAAGAAACGAAGGAAAAGACTTCAAAAAAATCGGAATCCTCAAAATCCTCTTCACCAGAAGCCAAGCAGAAGGCTGCATTTGAAGCAGCAAAAAAAGCGGTCGTGAAAAAGGGATTGCTGGGCTTGATTGCGGGCAAAGGAAAAGCGGGCAAGGGAGGTACTGTTGTTGATGCCCTCATTGATAAAGGACTCGTGCGGGAGTTGGACAACGAGCTGCAATCAGGAAAAGATTTGCAGGTAGAATTACCGTCGTTGGATGACAAGGGGGGCGATTTGAGCGATATTTTGTCTTCCGATACCCCTTCTGTGGACAATTTAATCACGAACGACCAGGTGAAGGAAAACTTCAATCTCAAGGAAAAAGGCGGCGTCAATCTGGAAGAAATGAGCGCTCTCTCTGGTGATACGGAGGCAATTGGGCACAGAAGCCAACAGTCCATTCGCGACGTTGTCGTCTCCTATATGGGCCGCATTACCTACATCTACAATAAGTACCTCAAGACGAATCCTGATTTTGGGGGGAAGGTCGTAATTGAGATTAAAATAGCCGCCTCGGGCGAGGTTTTGAATGCCAGGATTGTCTCATCATCAATGAACAACCAGGCGTTCGAGAATGAATTGCTGCAAGTTGTTCGGCATATAAGATTTAAACCAATTCCTGAAGGTGTGGTTACTGTCGAAAATCCCTTTGTTTTTTCTCGAAGCGACCGCTAGTTCGCTCACAGAAGTAGATCAGGTTTTTTTTACCTTTTCTGCCGGGAAACGCTTCTTTTTTTGAACCGCATTTTATGCTCAAGTAGCTGAATTCAAAATAGACTATTCAATCCCAGAGGCCTTTGCAAATTTCCCTTGCAAAATTACAGTGAGTTTGCTAATTTAATGTAGTTGAATTCTTGTGGCGAGGCAGTATCCTGGATTCTTATTCAGCAGCATCTACACAAGATGTAGAAGGTGGCGGTGCCAATTAGGCGGATTACGGAGAGACAAATGCGAATCTTTTACCTTTTGCGAAATCAAAAGCAAACCGTTGGTGTTGAACTGGAAAAGGGAATGGTAGATTTTTCTGCTGCCATGCGAACCTATTTTTTTGTCAAACAAGACCGACTTATGTACAGACACGACTCCCTTTTTGACTTAATCCGGGCAGGGCTGCTAGATGAAGACTTTATGCTTCGGATTCTTGATTATCTCGAATCCCACGATTTGTGGAATCAATTCATCATTAACGACCCGTACAAAATCCTTCCGCCTATTCCTCAAACAGGTAAAATTGTTTGCCTTGGGCGAAATTACGCTGCTCACGCTAAAGAGAGCGGAAGCGAAATTCCCACAGAACCAATTATTTTTGTCAAGACAAAATCGACGGTCATCGGGCCGGAAGAAAAAATTTTGCTTCCGCAAAATGTAGGGCGAGTGGATCATGAGATTGAATTAGCTGTGGTCATTGGCAAACGAGCCACAGGTGTTCCAAAAGCCGAGGCTTATCGGTATGTGGCAGGATACACAATTCTAAACGATATAACGGCTCGCGCGATGCAAAAAGAGGACATTGAGTCTCGAAAACCCTGGTACCGTTCAAAAAATTTTGATACGTTTGGCCCCATGGGACCCTGTGTGGTTACCCACAAGGAAATCGGAATTCCAATCGAATTAGATTTAACCCTTCGTGTAAATGGCGAGATTCGGCAGCATTCAAATACAAGAAATATGCTTTTTGATATTCCCACTCTCATCGAATACATTTCCCAGTGGATTACCCTTGAGCCGGGGGACTTGATTTCGACTGGAACGCCTGAAGGGATTAGTGAACTCCATCCAGGCGACGTTGTGGAGGCAGAAATCGAAAAAATTGGACTACTCAGAAATTTTGTTGCCTCACGTGAAAAAACAGAACTGGGGGCAAATTATTAATTTGACATCTGTCTCTTTAAAGCAGTTAAATTCAAACCAGCTAATTCTTTTTTTAATAGCAGATTAATGCAAGCAAAATGCTTACGATACATTTTTTAGGTATTTCCGTTCAGTTACTATTTAAAAGAAATCAATCGTTATGAGTAGGGTTCTGTACGGAATTCATCCCATTCAGACGGCCATTCATGCCGAAGAGCCGGTTGAAAAAATTTTGGTTTCAAAATCGGTGCACGGGACCCGGATGAGACAAGTAATTTCACACGCCCGAAAAAAAGGGATTCCGGTTCAATACGTTGCCCCTGAGGTGTTAAGAAAGAAAGCCGAGTCAAAAGCGAATCAGGGAATTCTGGCGTGGGTGGCGGAGGTTCGGTGGCACTCGCTGGAGGATTTACTGGATAAACTGCAATCCGTTCCGGAGCCGCTATTTTTAATGATTCTGGATCAGATTGAAGATCCGCACAATCTTGGTGCCATTGCGCGGTCGGCAGAGGCATTTGGAGCCCATGGGTTGATTTTGCCGCAGCGCCGGTCGGCTCCACTGTCGGCCACTGCCTCGAAAGCGGCAGCCGGTGCACTTGAAATTTTGCCTATCGCGCGAGTAAGCAATATGAATCGGGCAATTGAAGTTCTCCATGCCAACAATATCTGGATAATTGGAACAGATGAAAAAGCCGAAAAGCCCGTGTGGGAAACAAATCTTTTGGGTTCAATCGCGGTTGTTGTAGGCAATGAAGGTACGGGAATGCGCCGTCTCATTCGAGAAAATTGTGATGAGTTGGTTCAAATTCCGCTTCAGGGGGAAACGCCTTCTTTGAATGCTTCAGTGGCCGCCGGTATTTTGTGTTATGAAGTGTTCAAACAGCGCTCGTTGGAAAGGAACCCGAAATGAAACAGTTTACGACTACAATTGGGCGTTTTTACCGCTATTTTCCAATGTCTGTAACGGTTGTTTCCGTGAAATATAAAAATAAAGAGAACCTGATGCCTGCGGTTTGGAATTCTCCTCTCTCATTTGATCCCCCTCTGTTTGGCGTTTCAATTTCGCCGAAACGATTTACGCATGAATTAGTAAAATTAGCCGGCGAATTTACTGCCAATTTTTTTGATTACAACTACATTAGAAAAATCGCCGATTGCGGCAGCGTTTCTGGACGGGAAGTTGACAAGTTTGAGAAATTCGGGCTGACAAGAGAAAAATCGCATGTGGTGAAGTCCCCAATTGTGGGAGAGGCTTATTGTTCTTTGGAATGCGTACTGGAGCGGGTCGATACTTATGGGGATCACGATTGGTTTGTTGGCAGTGTTTTGGGACTTCACTTTGAAGAAGGAATCTACGATGAAAATGGTCTTCTCAGGTTGGAAAAAGTGTTTCCGGCAATGTACATGGGAGCCGATACCTATTTTACGGCCGATCCAAAAAGCAAGACGATAATGCCTCGCCATTAATTGTTTTTTATAAACTAATAATTTTAAGTGCCTTTAGGGAAGGAGTGATTGGATAATGGCCTTAGGAGCGGATGGACGGCGGGTTCGGAAGCCTGCAGTGGCAGGAACATTTTATCCGGACAATCCGACTGTTTTAAAGGAACAGATTGATTTTTTTCTTGAAAATCTTGAGGAACGCGAAATTGAAGGGGAGATTTACGGAGTTATTTCACCCCATGCTGGCTATATGTACTCGGGGCAGGTAGCCGCAGCCGGGTACAAGCAATTATTAGGTCGGGATTACGATGTGGTTCTTGTTATTGCCCCCAGCCATCGCGAGTATTTTAGGGGAGTATCTGCCTTTTGTGGCGAAGGCTACGAAACACCTCTGGGGGTTATCCCCGTTGCGGAAGATCTGTGCAACCGTCTCACGGAGCAATCCGAGTTGATTACTGACTCATGGACAGGCCATCGGGAAGAACATGCATTGGAAGTTCAATTGCCGTTTCTCCAGCGGATTTTAGGTGAGTTTCGGCTCATCCCTCTGGTAATGGGAGATCAAAACTATGACGATGCTGTTGAAGTCGGCGAAACCATTGCCAGAATTCTCCGCCACGAAAAGGCTCTCGTGGTTGCCAGTTCTGATTTGTCCCATTATTATCCGGCGGCTGTAGCTGAAAAAATGGATAACCGAATTATTCGACACGTTAATAATTTCGATTACGAAAGTTTGTGGGATGACATTGAAATGAGGCGCGCGGAAGCCTGTGGTGCCGGGCCGATTGTTTCGGTAATGGTTGCGACGAAAAAAATGAGTGCAAATAAAAGCGAGGTGCTGCTTTATCGCCATTCTGGCCATGTGACCGGAGATGACAGTGCGGTTGTTGGGTATCTTTCAGCGGTGATGTATCGAATTTGATTTTGTCTTCACGCAACGGGCGCAATATAATTCGGAAGAAACTTTAGGGAGCGGGAATGATTCGTTCTACATTTGCTTTGATTCTTATGATCGGTTTTTTTGTCAGCGTTCAGGCGCAAACAATAGGAATGTCATTTTACACGGTGACCCCTAACCAGGCCAAAGCCGGAAAATTTTACCTGAATTACGATACCCGTTACAGTGTAAGGGCCATTCGTCCGTTTGGGGAGGATGGTGTGGAGCAACGTGCGGGTATTGTTTATGGAAT
>CAZMRE010000013.1:18830-20117 GCA_964568545.1 uncultured Deferribacteres bacterium
AAGGAGGTAATAACATGTCTCAAAAAGTTGGTGTGAATCTGGGGCTAACCGATGAAGAAAAGATTTACCTGCTTCGATTGGCACGAGAGGTTGTTTCGAAAAAAGTTCATGGAGCAAATCCTGATATTCCCGAACCGCCTACAGAAAAATTGAGGGAAAAGCGCGGCGCGTTTGTAACTCTAAATAAGTTTGGGCAGCTTCGAGGATGTATCGGTTACATTGAAGCTGTTAAGCCGCTTTATCTGACCATTGCGGATATGGCTGAATCCGCGGCTTTCCGCGATCCGCGGTTTCCGCCCGTAACGGCTGATGAAGTGCCTGACCTGGGAATTGAAATATCAGTGCTGACCCCCCTCAGACCAATCGAATCAACCGATGAAATTCAGGTAGGTCGGCATGGCATATTGGTGCGCCAGGGATTTTATCAGGGATTGCTGCTGCCTCAAGTAGCAACAGAATATGGCTGGGATCGGGAAACATTTTTGACCCAAACATGCCACAAAGCCGGTTTGCCCGGAGATTGCTGGAAAGACCCGGAGACAGAGATTCTGATTTTTTCTGCGGATATTTTTAGTGAAGATGATTTCAGTGAAAAATTGTAGATTTCCTTTTTTATCCGGGAGAAAATGCTGACGTATTTTAATCGGAATGTTTTTGGGAGTAGCATTTGGATTCGCTGGAGGAAAAAGAATATCAAAAAATTTTTGAAGCGGCCATTATGATGATTGAAGAACGCCGGAGAATCGACCCGTCATTTTCAATAGAAGATTTGGAGCGCCTGCTGCGAACAGAATATGAAGTGGAAGGAAATGACCAATTTGGACGCGGTAGGGTCTTTGAATTGGAATTGTCTGCAACAATTGCCGCTCACGAGTTCGTGCTTTCGAAATGGAAAAAGGAAAAGAAAAAAGTCAATTCGCATCAGTGAATAAAATCAAAACATGGAGGTAATAACATGGAATTATGGCAATGTTCGGTTTGTGGTTATATCGCAGACGAAGAGGCTCCCGAGATTTGTCCGAAGTGCGGGGCGCCGAAGGATAAGTTTGAAAAAGTGGAAGAAAGCCGGGCTAAATTGGTGGAACGCGCCCGATACACCAATTCGCTTCATCAGGAATTGTTTTCCATTCTGGGAAATGCCATTGATGTGGCTGAAGAAGGAATCGAAGATAACCTGGACCCGGGCTGCCTGGATGTTTTCCAAAAGGCCAAAAAACACGCCAAGGAATTACAGCAAATGGTTCTGGCCGAAATTCAAACCCATGTCAGTAAAGGGAAATGGGGATA
>CAZMRE010000014.1:0-19730 GCA_964568545.1 uncultured Deferribacteres bacterium
AAAAAATACAACAGGCGCAGCAAGCGTCTGAACAGACAGGGCATGAACAATTCGTGAAAAATCTCAATCGACTGAAGGAACAAAAAACCCAAAAGACTCAGGATTCTAAAGAAGCCGAAAAAACCCGGTATCGTGAAAAACACGAAAAGCGCCGAAAAAAGAAGCGGTCAACCAAATTTTCAGGAGCTCAAAAACCGGTTGAAATGGAAGTCGATGACGATCAGCAGCATTTGATTCTTCACCATCACATTGATATTATCATCTGAACTGAAAGGGACAGGCGAGTGAAATCGGGTTTAACGCCTCGAAAAGTTAAAGCGCTGGTAAATCATATCTACGATCTGCCGACCCTGCCGACAACTGTTGCCAAATTACTGGAATTAATCGATAATCCGCGTTCAACTGCTTATCAATTGGGCCAAATGATTTCCGAAGACCAGGTGCTCACGGCTCACGTGCTCAAATTGGCAAACTCTGTTTACTACGGTTTTCCAAGGCGAATTAAGACCATCCCATTGGCCGTGGTCATACTAGGCTATGAAACACTCAAAAATGTTTTGCTTACGGTCTCAATTATTGATCGATTTTCCCGCCAGGCGAATGGCCTTCGATTCGACTTCTCGCTTTTCTGGGATCACACATTGGCAACAGCGATTGCCAGCAAAATTTTGGCAAGGGATGCGGGTTACCAGTTAACCGGAGAAGCATTTGTCGCGGGGCTGCTTCATGATCTGGGAAAGCTCATTTTAAGCCAGTACATGCCGGAAGAATTTTCTAGAATTTACCGGTTGAGTTTTCAGAATCGTCAGCCGATGTATAATATGGAGAAAAGGATGTTGAAAGGCGTCACTCATGCGGAAGTTGGGGCGTGGCTGGCGGAACGCTGGCATCTGCCCGGAACTCTGGTGCAGGCCATCCGCTACCACCACGAACCGACAGAAGCGCCGGTGGAATCCTCTTTGGCATTCATTATTCATGTGGGTGATTATTTGGCGCGAAAGCAGCAAATCGGCTTTTCAGGGGATGTGTCTTTCCCTGTTCTTGCAAAGGGCGTCTGGAAAAAATTATCCTCGAGTCCGAAAGGGACGGTCGGTTTAAGTGATCTGATATCTTATGAAAACCATTTTCCTCAAAAATTTGAAAGCGAATCAGGGCTTTTCGAGACCTTGCGCCTGCAAAACCTGAGTACCGGTAGCCGTCAGGAAAAGCGTGCGATGGCGGTTGAGTGGGTCTAAGGATTGACGAGATAATTTCAATTCAAGGAAGAAAGAAATGAATAGTATTATGACATCTCAAGCGACAGGCTGGAATTTGAGCAGAAAGAATGAATCGCTTTTTCCGACAAAGGGAGGAAGTATTTTTACATTCAAATTTTTCAAAGAATTTTATGCAATCAAACAAGAAGATGAATTTTTACAATTTTCTCAAAAATATTTAAAAAAGCTCCTTGCCTCCACGGCCATCAGTTTTTATGTGCGGGATGAAGCCACTCGTCAGTTTAGACCCAAAATATTTAACGAATCGCTTGCATCCATTATTTCTTACCAGATTGAGGAAGGAATTGTGGAATGGCTTTTTAATGAGGAAAGCCTTCTTTTCCTACGGCCGGAAAAGGAATTGTACCTTTTCTCAAAACCTCTTTATGGAAAACTGCTTGTGCTTGTGCCGTTGAAAATATTGAGGGAACCCACTGGATTTTTTGAGGTTGCTACGCGGCGTTTCCGACCCGACACACTTCAGGAAAAGCGAATTCAGCTTCAGACACTGGCGGCTCTTTTATCGGGGCTGTACCAGTCCATCCGCCTAAATCGGAAGATTCAGGATGTGGAAAGAATCAGCAGCCGGATCGAATCTCAGATGTTTCAATCGGGCAAACTGATTGCTCTTGGTGAGCTGGTTGGCGGAATTGCCCATGAGATTAACAATCCTATGACAACCGTTCTGGGGCGTCTTCAAATTCTAAAAATTAAAAACAATCTTCCCCCTGCAATTCACGAGAAGCTGGAAATTATCGAAAGCGAAGCGGGGCGTGTCTCGGAAATTGTTAAAGATTTACTCAATTTTGCCCGCAATAATCCTGAAAAAAACATGAATGAAATCGTGAATATAAACCAAGTGATTCATAAGTCACTTGATTTGGCACGCCACAACATGGAAGTGGAGGGAATTCAAATCGAACTAAAACTGGATTCGCGTATTCGGCATTTTCTTGGCAATACAAATCAATGGTTGCAGGTTTTTGTAAATTTGTTGGTGAATGCGCAGCAGGCCCTTCAAAGAGGCGGGAAAATAACGATTGAAACCCTGCAAAAGAAACGAGAACTTACCATTCTGTTCCGGGACAACGGTCCCGGAATTCCTAAGGAAATTCAATCCAAAATATTTAATTCCTTTTACACCACCAAAGCCGGGCGCGGAGGAACCGGATTGGGATTGGCCATCACAAAAAAGATTGTTGAGAATCACGGCGGCACAATTTGCGTAAAAAGTGCTCCCGGGCAGGGAGCCGAGTTTGAAATCCGCGTGCCGATGAAAGAGGAGGAGGAAGCCTGACATGAAAGTAGCAAAGAATATCGGGTGGATTTTGCTGGTTTGGGGCGTTCTTTTTTTCACAAAGGAAAGCTTCGCACAGTTGACATTAATCACCAATGTGAAATACATTTCCAATGAAACTGAGGATTATCTGGATTTTACAACGACTTCAACAGTGCATGCGATGCAGAGGGTATTTCCTCAAACCAAATCTGTTTTGATTCAATTATTGCACGCGGAATTTATGCCGGATTCCGAAGACCGTTTTGTGAACATTGTAAAGCGCTGCTTTTTGCATCCTAATGTGGCACAATTAAGTGACGGAACTATTTTCATTCTTTTTAAGGGAATTTCTGCTTCGCAGATTCACGTGTCGGCGAACAGACATCGCCTCCGGGTGCGAATTTTGAAAAAATCGCCGCAGACAGCCTATCTAGAAAATTGCCAAAAAGGGATTGCTTTGGTAAAGGCAAAGAAGTTTCGGGCGGCTTTAACCCATTTGCGCCGTGCACTTCACTACCATCCCGGCGATGCAGCCGCGTATTTCTGGGCAGGGAAAGCTCGCTTTGCATTGGGTGATTGGAAATCAGCCCGGTTTAATCTTGAGCAGGCCCGGGATGCGAAACCCTTTTCCAGCGAAAGTCGGCGATTAATTGCCTTTATTCAAGCCAGGCAGGCAAAAACGGCTGGAACAAAAAGCGGGGCTAGGCTAGTATCTCTAAAACCGATTGGTGCATCTTCAAAGGATTCTGTTTCGCAATTAGCGGCAAAGAGGGTCTCCATAAAAATAGAAGAGCCGGCAGCAGTTATTTGCGAATCAATACCAAAAAAGGCTTTATCTACTGAGATGGCAGCGGGGGAAAGCGTGGTAAAAAATCCGCCAATTAAAAAAATCGAGGGAAAGCATTTACTTTCTGAAGATGCTTTAGCGGAAAATACCACCACTTCAGGCATTCAATTGATTTTATTTTTTGCCATTCTCATTTTGTTTGTGTCTTTGCCATTTTTGTGGCTCTGGAACAAGCGGGCCAAGCGGCAAAAGGCGAGGCCAAAAAAAGAAGCATTCGAAAAAAATTTGGAGGCATTTCAGGTTCGTCAGCAGAAACTGCTCCAGCAGTTTGAGGGCAGGAAGAATGAAAGCAAAATGGAAGGAGATTCTGTGCTGAAAAAGCCCGCGCATAAATCGGCCGCAGCAGTTCCGCATCAACCAAAGGATATCCCTGTTTTTGCCGAGGAGCCCCTCATTCGAAATCATTACTCGGAAGATGAGATCGTCAAAAAGGCGAAACGCTTTGCCTCCAGGGGCTACACCTACGATGAAATCGCCAGAAAATTAGGTATTGGAAAGGGGGAATTGCAGTTAATTATGAATTTGGCAGGTGAACCGATCCAAATGACGCAAAGAACCGGCATGCGTCTGACCTTTGCAGAGGATGACTAATGCTGTCGCAGATTCTGGCAAAAGCGAATCTAAAACTGGATTTCATTTCATTTTCGCGCATTCAAAAAATTTTTAAGCCAGAACAAGTACTGCGGGGCCGAATGGTTCAGCAACTGCGAAATAATTTATTTATCTTTCGAACCAAAGGACTGAGCCTGATTGCAGAGGCCACAGTTCCTCTAAATGTTGGGGATGTGGTGACGGTAAAGGTTCAAAAAAATCGGACGCGCATTGAATTAAAATTGCTAGAGGTAAATGGAAAGCCCGTCAAGGAAGGGCAAAACATTCCGCTTCCAAATTTTCATTACGCAAAATTGCCGATTCCCGGGGAGTTCTTGGGGCGGGAAGGATTTTTGGAAATCTATAATTTTCAGGAAGATGAAGGAGCTTCTTCTGAAAGTGGGGAGGCAAGCCTTACCTTTCAATTGATTCTTGAAACCGGGAATTCGCAATTGATTGTTTTAAAGGCTTATCGCATGAGAAACAGGCAGGAATTCAAAATATGTTCAACTGATCCTGATTTTTCAAGGATGATGAACAGCCAGTTGCCGCTCTTATCGAATTGGCTTCTGGAATCGGGAGATGAGCCTGTTTCTGTGCAGGTTCTGCATCGGAATCGGTGGGATTTGTTGCGGCCCGCAACCGAGAGCTCTTTTGACAAAACGCTGAATGTGAGGGTGTAGCGCCGATGGCAAAAAAGCGGCTAATGTTTGTGGACGATGAACCGGAGATTTTGGAAATTCTTCAGGACATTTTTGAGCGCTCATCGTTTGAAATTATGACGGCGGGAACCGGTGGAAAGGCGATTCGTCTTGTGCAGGATTCTTTAGTCGATCTCATTCTGTGCGATTTGAAGCTTCCGGATATTTCAGGCATCGAGGTCTTGAAAAAGGCGAAGGAAAAACAGCCCGGCGTAAAGGCCGTTTTGACAACTGGATATTATGACCCGCTGAACAGTCAAAAAGACGAACACGCACAGGTTATCGATAAATTTATCCCAAAGCCGTGGGATATTTTGAACCTAAAGCAGGAAATTCAAAATCTTCTGGGTGAGGTTCCCCTGAATAAGTAAATATTTCGTACGCATTTGGCCGCTAAATCTCGAAGGCGGGAAAATAGAAACAAATTAAATTACTACAATTGGAGAAAAGAATGGAGCAGATACCCAAAAGCTTACCCCATGAAAACACAATTTTAATCGTGGATGACGATAAATTTTTCCTGAATTTTATTGATCTGGTGTTGAAAAAACAAGGGTACCGAGTTCTTATCGGTAGCAATGGAAAAGATGGGTTGGCCATTCTGGAAAAGGAAATACCCGATCTCATTATTTCCGATGTTATGATGCCCGAAATGAATGGAATTGAATTTTGCAAAGCTGTTAAATCCAATCCGAAAACAAAAGATGTTTATTTTTTGGTGCTAACCTCAAAATCAGAAGTGTCAGAAAAAATCAGACTTCTGGATATTGGCGCCGACGATTTTCTTAGCAAACCAGTCAATAACGACGAACTTCTTGCAAAGGTTCGCGCCAGCATGAGAATCAGGGATTTGCAGCGCGAGTTAAAGGAAAGCAATCAACGTCTAACCCAGTTGAATACAAAGCTTCAGCAAACCACTCAGTATTTGCAAAAGGCCAATCGTGAAATCAAAGAAGCCCAGTCGCAATTGCTTCAACACGAAAAAATGGCCTCCATTGGACAATTAGCCGCCGGTGTTGCTCACGAAATCAATAATCCCATCGGATTTATCTATTCAAATCTTTCAGTTCTTCAGGACTACATTGCGGATTTGCTGTCCTTTTTTAAAGAGTACAAACTATTAAAAAAGGTGGTTCAAACGGGGCAGATGAAGGCCGTTCTTTCGGCAATAAGCAGGTTAGAAAAGGTTGAAAAAGAGATTGACCTTGATTTTATCATGGACGATTTTGAGAAAATTGTCCGTGAATCCCTGGATGGGGCCGAGCGCGTCAAAATCATTGTTCAGGATTTGAAGGACTTTTCCCACATTGATCAAGCCGAGGTAAAATATTTTAACATTAATCAGGGGTTGGAAAGTACCCTGAACATTGTCTGGAATGAAATTAAGTACAAGGCAAAGGTCATTAAAGAATATGGAGAGATTCCCGAAATCCGCTGTTACCCGATGCAGCTTAACCAGGTTTTTATGAATTTGCTGGTGAATGCCGCACAGGCGATCGAAAAGAATGGATTAATTAAAATAAAAACATTTGCTAAAAAGAATCGTGTCTACGTTCAAATTACAGATAATGGCTGCGGTATCCCGAAAAAAAATCTGCACCGAATTTTTGATCCCTTTTTTACAACAAAAGAAGTGGGCAAGGGTACGGGTCTGGGACTGAGTACAGCCTACAACATCATCAAAAAGCATAATGGGGAAATTCGCGTTGAGAGTAAAGAAGGAAAAGGAACACGATTTACAATTGAATTACCGATTGAGGCGGTTCCGGAAGGAGTGGAATCGGAATCCGTCTTCGCAAAATAGATTACGAATGGTGTGAAAAATGCAGAAAAAATACAATGTTTTATGTGTAGATGATGAGGAAAATGTGCTTCGCGCCTTGCAGCGAAGTTTTCGAAAAGAGGTGTTCAATGTATTTGTAGCATCCTCTGGCGATGAAGGGCTTAAAATCCTTAAAAATTTAGCGGTTCATCTGATTATCGCCGATTTTCGGATGCCGAAAATGAACGGAGTGGAATTTTTTGCCGAGGCCAGAAAAATACAGCCCGATGCCATCCGAATACTGCTCAGCGGATATGCTTCCATTGAGATGGTAACAAAGGCCGTAAATGAAGGTGGAATTTATCGGCTATTAACTAAGCCATGGAATGAAATGGAGCTGCGGCAGGAAGTGAATCTGGCACTTCAACACTGGGAATTGGTGCAAAGAAATCGGAAATTGAATAAAAAGATTGAAGAACAACTGCTTGAGCTGAAAAGTATGAATCGGCAACTGGAAGATATTGTGGAGGAGCGTACCCGTGAAATCCTGATTAAAAACCAGGCTCTTGAATTGTCCCATCAAATATTGGACAATCTTCCTACGGCCGTCATAGGTGTAGCTACGGAAAGATACATTGTGTATTTAAATAAGGAAGCAGAAAAGATTTTTCAGATACAGGAAATCAACCCCATTGGCAAAAAGGTGGAGGAAATATTTCCGAAAGAAATTTCGCGGATGATTGATGAAACCATTGATAAAAATCATGATTTTGAACTCAAAAAATACAGCTATCTTGGGAAAACATTCCACATAAAAGCCAGTGTGGTTCAAGACGATTTTGCTACCCGGGGAGCGACGGTTGTATTTTTCGAAGTGTAATTAGTATGGAGATGAATGATGTCCTCGCATAAAGTCTTGTTTGTTGACGACGAAGAAAATATACTGCACACACTTAAACGTACATTTCGGAAGGATGATATTGATGTTCTCACGGCAACCAGCGGAATGGAAGGACTTAACCTGGTGCGATCTAACGATATTTCTGTGATCGTCTCTGACCAGAGAATGCCTTACATGACTGGAACAGAATTTCTTTCGCGAGTGAAG
The DNA here is from genome assembly GCA_964568545.1 of uncultured Deferribacteres bacterium. Taxonomy (GTDB): domain Bacteria; phylum Zhuqueibacterota; class JdFR-76; order JdFR-76; family BMS3Abin05; genus BMS3Abin05. The sequence continues at coordinate 7,545 of CAZMRE010000014.1, forward strand.
AAGGTCTCACCGGAATCTATTCGGATGATTTTAACCGGCTATGCGGACATCAAGGCGACCATGGCCGCTATCAACAGCGGGGAGGTGTACCGGTACATTACAAAGCCGTGGAAAGAAGACGAGTTTCGGCAAATCATCCGGGAAGCCATACAGAAATATGATCTGACGCAAGAAAACAAGCGGCTCAGGAATTTAATCGTCAAACAGAACAATATGCTCAAGAAATTGACGGATGATCTGGAAGAAGAGGTATTAAAGAAAAATCAGGAATTAATTACCAAGAATCAGACCCTGGAAAAGCTCAATAAGGATCTGGAGGACAGCATTTTTGAAACGATTAAGACCTTTTCCAGTTTGCTGGAAATGAGGGATTTCTATGTGGGAAGTCACTCGAAACGTGTGGCGACCGCTTCAAAATTTATTGCCAAGCATCTTGGGCTGTCCGATTCTCAGGTAAATCAGATAGAGATGGCCGCCATTCTGCACGATATCGGCAAAATTAGCGTGCCGGATCCAGTACTGCAAAAAAATCCCTCGCAAATGACAAAGAATGAGTTCTTGATTTACAAGAATCACCCGATTGTGGGACAGACCACTCTGATGACCATCAAAAAGCTTGAAAATCTGGGGCAAATTGTTCGTAGTCACCACGAGCTTCTTAATGGAACAGGATTTCCCGATCAATTAAAGGGAGAAGCAATTCCCCTGGGTGCAAGGATTATTTCCGTCCCCAATGCCTACGATAATTTGATTTTTCGCAGAGGAACCTATCGAAAAAGCCTGGAAGAAGATGTGGTAACCTATCTCAAGGCTAATCGAAATGTTCTATTCCAAGGAAAGATTGTGGACTATTTTCTTGAATATCTCAAATATCAGGATGAAGAGGATAAAAACGCGCACGAAATGAAAGTGGACGTGTCTGATTTGCGGGAGGGAATGGTCTTGACGCGTGATGTGTACACGGCAAAGGGGGTTCTTTTGGCGCCTAAAGGCGAACGGCTAAAGCAATCCTATATTAATCGAATTATTCAATACAATCGAATTGATCCGATTATCGAGGGGATTTATGTCCACAATTAATTCCACACCAGGCAAGCGGCGCAGTTTTGGTGGCGCTGCTGCTCTAAAGTATGATTCGGAATCAGACGCAGCCCCCCGGGTGGTTGCCAAGGGCAGGGGCGTGCTGGCAGAGAAGATTATTGAAGAGGCTCGAAAAAATGGCATTCCATTAGTGGAAGACCGGCTGTTGTTTGAAATTCTTTACCAATTGGAGTTAGGTTCCGAAATACCCGTGGAAATTTATGAGCCGGTGGCAAAAATTCTAACATTTATTTACACTATGTACCACAGGCAGAATCCAAACAATGAGGGATTTTAATGAAATATTCGGGAGGGGAAAAAAATCGCACGCATTCTTTAACGATTGAATTCGATGGAGATCCGGAACTGCTAAAGGTTGTTCGTGCGTGTATCTCGGAGTTCGGCTTAAATTGCGGATTTCGATCCAATGAAATTTACGATATGAATTTATCGATTAATGAAGTGTGTGCGAATGTTATGGAGCACGTGTATCACTGGGACCCCGGCTCAAAAATTACGATAAGCATTGAAGCAGATCCGGAAGCGATGACCATTCGGGTTCGGGATTATGGGGATCCAAAAGATCCCACACAATTTCAATCACGGGATTTGAATGAGATAAAAGACAGCGGACTTGGCATCTTTTTGGTTAATGAACTTATGGATGATATCCACTATAACAGTGAATTAAAAAAAGGGAATGAAATTATTATGAAAAAATATCACGCACGAGGAATGGAGGAAGCGGATGAAATATAGCACTCTAAATGAAGGCGATGTGGTTGTCTTTGCTCCCGAGGGAGAATTGGATGTTTCAAATGTTCCCGACTTACAGAAAGCATTTGAAAAAATCTTGCGTGGGGGGCACACAAAAATTGTTATTGATCTGGATAAGGTTACCTACATGGACAGTTCGGCATTGGGAGTGCTGGTTAACGGTTTGAAAGAGATTCGGAAGCAAAATGGTACATTGAAGATCGCCAATCTTACTGGAAATGTTGAACGCATTTTCAAATTAACGCGACTCATTAAATTCTTCGAAACTTATCCATCTATCGAAGAAGCAATGTTGTCGCTGGATTAGTCTGTCTTGAATCAAATCGGAAGAGGAAAGCAAATGGAAGCAATTTTAAGGGAATTATCCTATGATTGGGGCAACGACACATTGTTGCAGCCACTTGACGCGTCTGGCTCATTTATCGATGAGATCGTTCACGGTATTCGAAATGAAGTGGGATTTCAGTGGATTTCCCTCTACTGGGTTCGGGGGGCTGACGGTTCATTGGAGGAGGTGGCTATTACGGAACACGGATTTAACATGATCGATGACATTCAGTTCGAGAACGGCAACGGACTGGCGGGGTGGGTTGCCAAATATCAGCGGCCGATTGTCTTGCGGTACGTGCACCGTGGTCAGCGGTTTCGGAGCAATCCCATCAAATCATTTATGTGCGTTCCCATTATTTGGGAAGGGAAAACAAAAGGGGTAGTAAATTTGGGTCACATCAGACCCAACCATTACTCGGCCAGTAGTCTTAAAAGGTTGCTTGCCTATTTTGAATTATTTTTTGCAAGAAGGATTCTGGACTAATGATTTCCCCCAAAACCATCTTGTTGATTGATGACAATCCTGAAATTCACATGATGATGCGCATTATTTTGCGGCAGAATGGATATCAGCTCTTTTCTGCCTATGATGGCGAAGAGGGGTTGGCAAAAATCCCGGAGGTGAATCCGGATGTCATTATTCTGGATTACATGATGCCAAAAATCAGCGGGGATCAATTATTTGAAATTTTCATTACGGATGAAAAATATGCCAGCTTTCGGCACATTCCTGTGCTCATGCTAACCGCCCGAACAGAAAACCGCCCGCGGAGACAGCAATTTTTGGAGAAAGGACTCTACGGCTATCTAACCAAACCATTTGGAATGCGGGAGCTTGTGGAAATTATTGACTCCACATTACAGAAATCCAGAGATTTTCGGCAACAGCGAAACTTGTTCAAGGTGACAAAAGAAGCAAAGGATTTTCTTGAAAATTTGGTCGAATCAATTCCGGATGCGATTTTTATCATCGACCAGGACTTGAAAATCACCTATTTCAAGCCATGTTTTTCTGGAACATTGGGTCTTTCGCAAGACGATGTTTTGGGAAAGGCTTTTGAGGATCTCATTCATCCGGATTGCGAACAGTCGGTTAGCAAACTGTTGGATGGGGCGCAGGAAAAAAATCAGATGGTGGAAGTCCTGTTGAAAAATGCCGAAAATAGGGGCGTGCCCTTTCACATTGCAATTACGCAAATGAAAAATGAAAAGCAGAAAAAAATTGGCAGCCTAATTGTGGCAACGGATATTTCCGATCTAAAAAAATTGCAGGAAAAGGTGATTCAACAGGAAAAATTAGCCATGTTTATGGAAACAGCGGTTGCTGTCAATCACGAAATAAATAATCCACTGGCACCTATTCTTGGAAACGCACAGCTTCTTCTCAAGGATCAGGGTAAACTGGATGAGGTTTCTGTGAAACGACTAAAGACCATTGAACGAAATGCGCGGCGCATTTACGAAATCACACAAAAATTGCGTGAAATTAGGGAACCTGTCAGCACCGAGTACATCGGGGAAACCAAAATGCTTGATTTAAAGGAATCTCTGAAATAGGAAAAAAACACCACACCCCAAAAGAGAAACGGAAAATCTTGCCTACACTTTACCGATTAAGTTGAAAATACAAATCATAACTTCTAAAAAAACAAGTAGCTGTAATTTCCTATTTGGGCAAATCTTCTGGCACACCTGTTGCTTTAATCCTGTACGTGAGGGTGGGAGTTTATTAAATCGATAAGGATTATTTTTTATGATTCGAGGACTCTACATTTCGGCGGCGGGTTTGTTGCCAACGGATATGGAGCAAGAGGTTGCTGCAAATAATTTAGCAAATATAAACACGACCGGCTACAAAAAAGATGCCGTTCATTTTAAGCGTCTTCTGGATGAGCGGCTTTCCCTGGATTCACTGCACGGGGGGGAGAGTGATATGTCAAATTCCGAAGAGACCTTGATCAATTTTTCCCAGGGTGAGCTTCAACCGACTGATGTAAAAACGGATCTGGCAATTGACGGAGATGGATTTTTTGCTATTCAAACACCTGATGGATTGCGCTTTACGCGTGATGGCGACTTTACGCTAAATGAAGAGGATCAACTGGTTACAAAAAGCGGAAACCCGGTAATGGGAGAGTCGGGCCCCATTCAATTATTTAAAGGTGATTTTGAGGTCAAACAAAATGGGGATATTTTTCAGAATGGTGCCATGATTGATCGATTAGACATTGTGACATTTCCTAAACCTCTTCCGCTTAAAAAGGCAGGCGAGGGGTTGTTTGAGCTGACAATGCCCAATATTCGCCCCCAGGAATCGGAAGACTTTACCGTGCGGCAAGGATATTTGGAGGGATCCAATGTCAATGCGATCTCTGAAATGGTGAAGATGATCACCATTGACAAAAGTTTCCAGGCAGGACAAAAGGCCATTCAAGCCCAGAATGAAACACTTGGAAAGGTGATTAATCAAACCGCTCGGTACTAAATGCAAGAAATTTTGCCTTTCAAAATGTGATTTTGATTTCTTCAAATTGATTTTATTTTTGATTCGACTTGTTGCTAAAAGTGGAATAGGAGGTTTCTCAAATGATTCGTTCTCTTCGAACAGCCGCTACCGGGATGTACGCCCAGGAAATGGTGGTCGATGTTATTTCAAACAATCTGGCTAACCTGAATACAACCGGCTTTAAAAAAAGCAAGGTTGAATTTCAAGATTTATTATATCAATCAATTCAAAATCCGGGCGCAACAAATAATGGAAGTAAAGCTCCCACGTCTGAAATCCAGATCGGTCACGGGACAAAGCCTGTTTCCGTACTCAAAATTTTTTCTCAGGGAGATGTGAGTCCTACGGGTAATCCTCTGGATCTGGCAATTGACGGCGAAGGCTTTTTCAAGGTGCAAATGCCCGATGGGCGCATAACCTACACACGGGATGGAACATTCAAAATATCCGCCGACGGGCGATTGGTTACCTCGGATGGCTATGTGGTTGATCCGGAGGTTTCCCTTCCCGAAAATACGACTGGCATCAATATCAGCTCGGAAGGCGTGATTAGTGCCAAAGTGGTGGGGGAGACAGAACCGGAAGTGGTGGGACAAATTGAATTGGCCAAGTTTGTAAATCCTGCCGGTCTTAAGAATATTGGCCGTAACCTGCTTGAAGAAACAGCGGCTTCGGGCGCGCCGCAATACGGCAATCCCGATTCAGATGGCTTCGGACGCGTGCTTCAGGGCTACATTGAAACCTCCAATGTAGACGTGGTTCAGGAAATGGTAAACATGATTGTCGCACAGCGGGCTTACGAAATCAATTCAAAAGCCATTAAAACCTCCGAAGAAATGCTAACAATGGCAAATAATTTAAAGCGATAAGCGAAAAAGGGTGAAGCAATGAAACGAAACAGCATTTTTACGGCAGTAGTCATCGCATGGGGTGTGCTTTTTGGCTCGGGTGTATGGGCACAAGATAATGGCGGCTATGCGGATGTGATTTTGTCGAAAACGGGCAATTTGGTAACGCTTAATCCAAAAATGATTCACGACCGGATTGAAATGTACATTCTGGACAATTACAAAGAAAATCACGATGACATCGTGGTTGAATGCCAGAATTTTCCTACGGATATTAGGGTTCGCAGCAATGATTGGGATGTAAAAGTCGAACCAAAATACGGGTCGATTAAAAATGGAAGTAATCTTCTGGACGTAACGGTCTATTCCCTGGACAGAATTTACAAGGAATTCGATACGATTGCACGCGTGAAAACATTTGATCAGGTTGTTGTGGCGAGGCGACTGCTGGATCGGCACCAGAAAATAACCGAGGAGGATATTCAAATCCAACGGGTGGAAACAACAAATTTTAGGCGGCATTTTTTTCGGCGGGATGAAGCCATTGTGGGACACCGAACCCGACAGATTGTTCAAAAGGGAAAAGTGATTTTTGCCAATATGGTGGAATTACCGCCCGTGGTAAAAAGAGGGGATGTGGTGAAGATTAAGATTATTCTGAAAAATGTTGAAGTAACCGCACTGGGGCAGGCGTTGGAGGATGGCCGTCTGGGGCAGACAATTCACGTAAAAAATATTTCCTCAGGGAAACGTATTCAGGCAAAAGTGATTAACGAAAAAACGGTGAAGGTTTTGCTTTGAAAGGGAGATTACCTTTGATGAAAAAAATTGCAGGCATCATTGCTCTTTCCAGTTTGTTTCTTTGGAGTATTCAGGCTCACAGTCAATCCCTTTTCGCTGACTACAAAGCTCATGGCGTAGGCGATATTGTGACAATTTACATTGTTGAGTTTTCAACGGCCAGCAATACAGCTTCTTCAAAAACGGATAACAGTAATAAATCCGGCTTAACCTCTGGGGGAGGAACCGGCGCGTTGAAATTCCTTCCTCTCTTTGGTGCCGATTTGTCCTATGGAAACACATTTAACGGAAAGGGAGAAACCAGTCAACGAGGTCAGCTAAAGGCGAAAATGAGTGCAAAAATTGTGAAGCAATCGCCAAACGGTTCTCTCAAAATTGAAGGCAAGAAGGTGGTTGAAATTAACGGCGATAAGCAAATTACTGTTCTGACCGGCTGGATTCGTCCCGAAGATATTTCCACGGACAACGTGGTATATTCCTACAATATTGCTGATGCACAGATTTCGTACCAAGGGAAGGGCGTTGTAAACGCCGCCCAAAAACCCGGATGGATTACCAAATTAATTAATTGGGTGTTTTGATGAAACAGAGCCTTATCGTACTTGTTTTAATCTTTTTGTCGTTTCCTTCAACGGCCGCCGTGCGTTTGAAGGACATGGCACAGATTGAAAACATCTCAAAAAAACAGGTCATTGGCTATGGTCTGGTTGTGGGACTGGATGGAACGGGCGATTCCCGACGGTCGTTAATGGCCAATCAGTCACTCAAGAACATGGTGAAACATTTCGGGTTAACGCTTCCTAACAACATTCCCATGCGCGTGAAAAATGTGGCTGCTGTCATGGTAACGGCAGAGATTTCACCTTATTTAAAGAAGGGAAATTCTTTTGACGTACAGGTTTCGTCGATGGGGGATGCCAAGAGCCTGGAGGGCGGTGTTCTCTTACTGACCCCGGTTATCGGGAACGATCAGCAAGTGTACGGCCATGCGCAGGGAGCCATTTCTATTGGTGGTTTTAACATCGAGACCAATGGAGGTGAAAAAATTCGGCAAAATTACGCTTTGGTGGGCCGGATTCCCGGAGGAGGCATTCTTGAAAAAGATCTTGGCACTCAGTTTGCCCCGGATTCTTCGCTTTACCTCTCTTTGCGGCAACCCGATTTTACCACGGCATTTCGCACCGCTCAGGCAATTAATCAGGCTTTTGGAAATCAAATTGCCCAGGCCATTGATGCGGGTCACATCAAAATCAACATTCCCGATCAAATGAAAACCGCAGGTGGGCGCGTTCAGTTTATGTCCAAGTTAGAAGAAGTGGAGGTTACCCCTGATGAATTCGCGCGTGTGGTGGTAAATGAACGAACCGGCACCATTGTGGTGGGCGCCAATGTAACCATTTCCCAGGTGGCAATTTCTCACGGCAACCTGAGTGTGGAAGTCTCGGCGCAGCCGATCATTTCGCAACCGGCACCTTTTTCAAGAGGGCAAACGGTCGTTGCACCGCAGACACAAACACAGGTTAATGTGCAGGACTCCAAATTCACGGTTGTCAATCAGACGGCGAGCATTCAGGATCTGGCCAAAGCGCTGAATGCTCTCGGGGTGACACCCCGCGATATGATCGCTATTTTTCAGGCATTGAAGGAAGCCGGCGCGCTTAAAGCCGAGCTGGTGATTATGTAATAAAATGATTCCTCTGCCACGAAGTCTCGAAGGCACGAAGGGGAAAAGGTGCCCATAAAATGAATTTTTTGTTGCTTTTCGCACCTTCTGGCGGATTCATTTGGTGTCTTTGAGTCTTGGTGGCTAACTAAATAAGTCTAAAAAAATATACAGTTAATCCTGTCAAAAAGCGGATGTCTTTGATGAAAGTCACAGATCACACATCGTTCAAAAAACTGTCCCAATCTATTCAGAATGATCAGCAAAAGAAACAGGCTGAACTGAAAAAGGCTGCAAAGCAGTTTGAAGCGCTTTTTTTGAATTACATGCTAAAAAGCATGCGAGAAACCGTGCCAAAGGATGGCTTACTGAAAGAGGGAATTGCCAACGATATTTACACATCAATGTTCGATTCGTACCTTTCCCAAAAAGCCTCTTCCCATCAAAGCATGGGATTGGCAAACATGATTTACAAACAATTATCCGGGAGGCTGCACATGAATCCGGAGGAAATCAAAACAGACAAGACCATGAAATCCATTCAAGCGCCGGGCCAGGGAGCGATGGAGTTTAAAAAACTATCGTTGCCGGAACGTTTTAGGAAGTTGGATCCCATTATTCAGAAAGCGGGAGAGACATTCGGAGTAGATCCCGATCTCATTCGTTCCGTCATTTACCACGAATCGGGTTTGGATCCGGAGGCTGTTTCTTCAAGCGGAGCCAAGGGTCTCATGCAATTACTGGATACAACGGCTGCTGAAATGGGAGTGGAAAATGTTTGGGATCCTGCCGAAAATATTTTTGGAGGCACGCGGTATTTAAAATCACTGCTGAATCGCTATGACGGTGACGAGGTTTTGGCGCTGGCTTCTTACAATGCAGGCCCGGGCAATGTGGAAAAGTACCGAGGAGTTCCGCCTTTTACAGAAACCAGGCGATATGTAAAACGGGTGATGCAGGGTTATTTGGCGTTCAAACTCGAACATTAAAAAAGCTGGCAGGTGTCTTATGAAAACCGAATCAAGCCACATTCGCGGCAAACAGGATGCCCTTTTTTACCAGGAATTACTGCAAATTCTGCGAAAAGAAAATTCTCTTTTAGAAGAATTGTTAGACAATTACGAGATTCAACGGGAGGCTCTGATTAAGAACGATTTGCCCGTATTCGTAAAAAATTTGGAGGAGCAGCAGATTCTCGTGTGGGAGGCGGATTCTGCTGAAAAGAAACGCAAGGAGCTTTTGATGAAGCAGTTCCCTGAATGCGAAGTGGACGAACTTGTCCTGACGGAATTGCTGAAAGGCGCGCCCGACGATTTGCGGGATGATCTACAGCAAAAACGCGAATCCATTCGGCTGCTTATTTCAAAAGTAAATCTTTACCGTGAGACCAACCGACGGCTTATTCAAAAATCCCTTGAAATGCTTAATTACCGCATCCGGCTGTTAACCCAGTGGGGCGAACGATTTTACACACAAAATGGAAATCAGGAAAATTCATTGCCTAAATTACTCAATAAAAAGGTCTGAACATGGGAATATTCGGAATTTTGTCTCTCGGAAAACGGGGTATTTTTGCTAGCCAATTTGGAATGAATACTACCAGTAATAATATTACAAATGCAAACACGCCCGGTTACGCACGCGAGCGCACCGATTTAATTCCAGCCTTTCCACAGCATACCGCTTATGGCCCTATCGGGAATGGAGTGGATGTTGCAACGGTGCAGCGGCTGCGGGATCGCGCTATGGACTTCCAATACTGGAGCCAGAGCTCGTTTCTCGGGAATGCGGAATCCAAGGAAAAATATCTTAATCAAATTCAAAATATTTTTAATGATCTAAACGGCGATGGCTTTTCAAATGCCCTGGACGATTTTTGGAATAGCTGGATGAATCTGTCCAATCAGCCGAACGACATGACCTCACGATCGTTGGTCATTGAGAAATCAAAGGCGCTTGTTAGTAAATTTCATGAAAAGGCCAGTCAGCTGCAATCGTTGTCAAGATCAATTGTTAAGGATATTCAGATGACCCTGGATCGGATTAATACTCTTTCAAAACAAATTGCCGGAATTAATAGCAAAATTGTGCAAACAAATGGATCAAGATTCAGTAATGTCTCTCTTATGGATAAACGGGATCAATTGATCGACGAACTCTCTAAACTGGTTAATGTCAGCGTCACCGATGGGACAAACGGTGCTACAAATGTCAGTGTGGGCTCCATTTCTATTGTGGATGAAGCGACGGCAACCCAATTGGAGTTGGATCAATCCAAAGCCAAATTGGCCATAAAATTTAAAAATGGAAATGATATTCAGGAAATTGGTGGGGAGATTGGTGGATTGTTGGATGTGAAAAATAAAATTATCTCAAAGCTGCAAAGCCAATTGAATAATTTCGCCAAGAATTTTGTTACCTCCGTAAATACGCTACATAAAAAGTACTACGGCTTGGATGGCTACAATGGGAGAAACTTTTTTGCGCCCGCCGGAATTTCGGCAGACACGATTGCGTTGAATAAAGAACTTGCAAAAGACCCTAAACAAATTGGCGTTTCGTCCGATGGTTCAATAGGGGATAATTCGGGGGCGCTGGCAGTGGTTCATTTGAAAGATCAGACCATTATGAATTCTGGGGAATCCACATTTTCGGAATTTTATGGTCAGTTGATCAGTGAAGTGGGTGAAACAGCAAATCAAAATGCGCTTGCCATTTCAGAGAATAAGGCAATTGTGCAATCTCTGGATAATCAGCGCCAATCGGTAATGGGCGTTTCAATTGATGAAGAAATGGTAAATATGATTAAATATCAGCATTCGCTGCAAGCGGCAAGCAAAGTCATTTCCACAACTGACGAAATGATTCAATCAATTTTGAATATAGTGAGGTAGCCGGATGCGCGTAACCAATCAAATGATGGCCAATAATTTTATTGCGAATTTGAACAATCATCTGGAAAAGATGAACCGGCTGCAGGAAGAGATTTCATCCGGAAAGAAGGTAAATAAGCCCTCGGATGATCCTCTAAGTGTCTCCAAAATTGTAGAACTTGAGCACCAATTGAAGATGAATAATCAGTACAAAAAAAATATCCAGACAGGAATTACGCGCTTAAGCGATACGGAAAGTCATTTGAATAATCTGCAAAATATTGTATCCCGGGCAAGAGATCTGGCCATTCAGGGATCCAATAGCACTCTTTCACGGCAGGATATGGATGGGCTGGCGATCGAGGTAAACCAAATACTGGAGCAGGCGGTTTCCATCGCAAATAAGAAATCTTCTGGAGATTATTTGTTTGCCGGCACCTACGGGCAGGAGCCCTTTAAAACCACGCGCAATGCAGACGGAGAAATTGTGGCGGTTTTGCCGGCAGGGAATCCTTCTGGAAAGGTGTACAGACAGACCAGTGCAAGCGAAAAGATTCAAGTGAATGTGGATAATAAAAACCTTTTTACCGGTAATCAAAACGTATTTTCAGATTTAATCGATCTTCGGGATGCCCTGCGGGAAGGCGACAAGGATAGGGTTTCGGATGCCATGGGTCAGCTGAATACCCGATTGGATACTATTATAGAAAGAGTAAGTGAGGTGGGGGTAAAAATGAATGCTCTTGACGATCGGAAAAATCAAATTGACACGGAGAATCTTTCCTTAAACCAATTTTTGGGGGATCTCCAGGACACAGATATTGCACAGACTATTGTCAATTACCAACAGGAACAATTGGCCTATCAGGCAGCCCTTCAGGCAGGTGGGCAGATGCTGCAGCAATCTGCCTTGAATTTTCTAAAATAGGAGAGTGTTAACGTGTTAGGCGTTAAAAGAAAAACCAATCACTATTTTTTGGAAACCGCCCGATGGGGCGAACTCGAAATTAATCCTGACGAGACCATTCACTTCCCGAGTGGGATTCCAGGGTTTGAGTCGTGCAAGCAATTTGCGATTTTTAATGCAGAAGATATCAAGCCATTTCAGTGGCTCATCTGCCTGGATAATCTGGATGTGGGATTTGTCATAATCAATCCCTCGCTGTTTTGCCCGGATTACAATCCGAAACTTTATGAAACGGATCTTGCGGATATTGCATTTTCAGAGTCGGATCAATTGAGTTTCTACACCATTGTGACCATTGCCGACGATCCCAAAAAGTCCACCGCAAATTTACAGGGGCCGCT
>CAZMRE010000015.1:0-19606 GCA_964568545.1 uncultured Deferribacteres bacterium
CATTTTTTTGAGAATCCTCTCTGATTTCCAGGCCGGTCTTCGTTTCAAGTTTCTTCAAAATTTGATTTTTGTTTACCATTCGCAAATAAATCCGATACACACCCTTTTCCGAGGAAACAATAGCTATCGTTGCCAAGCCGTTCAAATGAAAAATTCCATAGGTCAACATTTTTATCTCCTCTTATATTTCAGGCGATTCCCGACCGACATCCCGCTTCACTGCTTTTAGGCACTCGGAACAGCGCCAACTTCTGCAAAAATGCTTGAAAATGTGAATGAGACCCTGCTGGCGGGCAGCCGAACCGACAATGGCTAATTTCTCTTTATCCGGCGAAAGCACCTGTTCTTTCATCTGGCGGAGAATACTGTTTTCCTGAAGCTTCGGTGAATGAAGATAGGTCTCTTTTATTTGAATGGCTAGCTCTTCGTCTTCGGTTTCTTCTGCAAATGTGAGAAACAAGGGGAAAATTACGTTCACAACAATTTCACTGGCTCGTCCGCTCCCAATGAGATGCTTTAAATGGAATCGTGCGTGAGTGGTCAGATCAATTTCAAACTGATAATGATTCTGCCAGTACCCCGTGGCTTCAACCACAAATAGGTTTCGAACTTGTCTGGCCAATTTTCCCGGCGCCGCTTTTTTATTCAAGAAGTCATCCAGCAGGCGGGCATGAAAGCCTCGTTCATGAAAAGCAACCACCAGATGGGCCATTCCGGCAATTCGGATGGTGGGGAAGTTGGTGGGACGCAATCGGAAAAACTGCCATTCGTGCACCGGCAGCGGCTCGAAATCGAACATCTGTGAAAAACGCTGCCACATTTTTTGCAATTTCCGTACATATTCGGAAGAGGCAATCCGGCTTTCTTCATTTAAGAATCCTGCTGCCCCGAACAATAGCGATTGTGCCACCAGCTCTTGCTTCTCGGCCGCATACGTGCGGATGATTTCCCAAATGATTTCCACGGGCATTTTCAGGGAGAGCTTTAGAAATTGGCGCTGATTTTTTGAATACCCCAACGCCTCCATAATCCCCTGATAGATTAATTGATCGTAATTAAAATAATTAAGTTCTTCCTTGAATCGATCCTTCTTGATGCGGAGCCGCTCCAGCCCCCACTTGTCCAATGCCTGTGCAATTTCCGCAGGTTTTCGCTTGCCCAGCAGGCAAATATTCGGCGTCCGATCGCTGCCGAATAATTCGTCCTCAATGCTAACCTGCAAACGTTCCAGAGATTCGTCCAGGAAATTTCCCAGAACCAGTGTAGGAATAAGCCGCCCCGATTTTGTTTCGGCAGGCCTGGGCAATTTGCTTTCCCACAGAACCGCATGAAGAATGACATTTTCGTAGTTTGGATCAAGCTGATGCTTGTGAGCAAACCAATCGGCTTCCTGCGTGTGGATTTCGACATCGCCCCGATGCAAATGTCCATCGATTTTCAGAATAACTTCTCGGAAATCGGGACCCGCGTCCACATTCCATTTCCCTTTGGAAATAATTTCCACTCGTTTGCCATCGGTTGTGCGAAGCATTTCCTGCTTGAGATGTCCGCCATCCCAGATGTGATATAAAAAACTCTCTGCAATTTTCGATGTGTCGTGAACCAACATTTTAATTCAGCAATTTCTTGTTGAAATGAATGAGTTTCTCTTCTGCATTTTGCTACAGATATTTTTTTTGTGCGACCCCAATGCAATCCACTTCTAAAGACAGAAGAAAACCTTAAATAATATAAAAAAGTCGCCCTTTAAAAGCAATCGGAAAGAACACAAAAACTATCCCTAAAGGAACATCACCTTTAAAACCACTTAATGTTCGCCTGACTTTAGATTTTGAATGAATAGAGCGATGAGTTTTTCTCCGATTTTTTGGATGTTGTACTCCGACCGGACACGCGCATAGCCGAATTCTGACAATTTTTTGCGAAGATCGCTGTTCTGATAAATTTGTAAAATAGCACCCGCCAACGCATCGGGGTCCTTTTCCGGCACCAAAAGCCCTCTTCCTTCGCTCAAAAGCTCGGAGATGGAACCTGTGTTTGTCGAAATGACGGGAACGCCATAAGCCATCGCTTCCATCAAAGCAGTGGGAATGCCCTCATGAATTCCGTTTTTTGTGACAATACTGGGCAATACAACGGCGTGTACGCGGGATTCCCGGTAAGCGCGAATGATCTCCGGATGGGGTACAGCACCCGGAAGCTCAAAATGCTCATTCAATCCGAGTTCGTCAATGGTATTTTGAATAGATTTTCTCAGAGGGCCATCTCCCCAGAAAATGGCTTTAATATTGGTTAGCCCTGCCTGTTTAATGAGTCGCTCAACAGCTCTAACCAGGTAAACGTGTCCTTTGACCGGAACAAGATTGGCGGGTGTAGCAAGAATGAAGGGAGAAACCGTTTCTGATGGAGGAACAAAACGCTCCGGTATTTGAATGCCAACATGAATCACGTGAATTTTTTGCCAAAATTGGGTGCCTACAATTTCCAGTAAATCCCTCCGACTTTTTTCTGAGATGCATCGTATAAAAGCTGCACTTCTGACTTTTTCCGGCAGAAGATTCTTCTCCCACAGGCCAAATCGGTGGATCGTCAGGCTCCAGGGGACATCTGCGAGTTTGGCAGCCATCATAGCCATGCTAGAAGGGGTACTTCCCCAGTGAGCGTGTAGGTGCTCAATTTTTTGTTTTTTCAAAAATTCTGCAATCCAGGCCGCTTTCGGAAATACAGAAAGATTTTTCAGGGCGATTGGCAGGTTTCGTGAGTGAAAAATAATTGCTAAAGCAGAGAAAAATCGTGAGGGGCGCTGGAAAACGGTGCGCACTACAGAAATCCAAATAGGGAGAGAAAAAAGCCCTATTCGAAATGTTCGCGGTGCTACTTGTTCGAAGTACGCTTTGTGAAGAATTTCTTTTGGAGGATTCCGGGGAATGACAAATACATCGTGTCCTCTTCTCTGAATTTCAAGAACCTCCTGCAACACAAAGGATTCAATTTTGCCAAAGGGAGCGTGTGCAGTGATGTAAGCAATTCGCACAAAAGAATTCCTTTAATATAAAATTCCGAGCTGAAGTAACCTGATTTTCTTGATTTTTGGGGATAGAAAAATCATTTCAAATTGGACACAAAGCACCTTCATGGAGACCTCACGCTTGATCTGAAACAGGCTGCCCTTTGAAATAAAGAATTCCCCTTCGAACTACTTCAAACAAAACGGTTCCACCGAACGCAATCCACACAAGGGGTTTGGCAAAAGGAATTTGTTTTCCCAGATAAGCAATGATAAAAATCCTGGGAATTCGTCCAAGAAACGTGGCCGAAGCAAAGCGCCATTTTGAATATTTTTGTGTGATTGCCATAATCCGTATAAAATCAAATGGCAGGGGAAGAAAGGAGGCTATGAGAATACTTAAAAACGGGAACTTGTCAAAATAACTGGCATATTTTTTATAATGGCCATTATTTCGAATACGAGAGATTTTATCGAAGCGCAATAATATACTGAAAAAATTATATTCCATTAATCCCGCAATTGTTGCCCCAATGCTGCCAAGCATCGTAATTAAATATGGACTAAAATCGTGACTGATATAAATAACTAAAAGGTATGTCGGGAATGGAATAAAATTACAGGAAACGCTAAAAACAAGGAAGAAAAAGAGGAGCTCGTTGTAGTGGCCGGGCAAAAGCTTAAAATAATAGATCAGAAAGCTTCCGAGAGCTAATCCGATAAAAATTGCCCATTTAATAATGCTAATCTTTTTTTCTTCTTCCTTTGGAACTTCAAAAGGAATAATTTCATCGAGATAATTGTGTATATGTTGAGGGGTATCGGTTTTCATAAATAAACCTTTTTAAAAATGCGGTTTTAATATAAAAAAGTTGCTATTGAAATGCAAACAAAAATATTAAGAAATTGTAATTATTAAACGTAAACGAATAAAAAAGGTCAGTTTTTACTGACCCTTTTAAAATTTCGTTTTGTTTTGTCAAAAGCTAAATTCGTTTAGCCAACCTTTATTAGCCACGGAAACCAACGCACAAAAAGAGATGAAAGCTGCGTGAACCAATTGAAGAAAAACATCACACCAATCACGATCAGGAAAAGGCCGCTAATAATCTCTACAGTTTTGAAATGCTTTTTAATACCCGAGAACACACGCAAAAACCAGTTTGTGGCAATTCCGGTCAGAAAAAATGGCACCCCCAAACCAAGTGAATAGGCAACGAGCAAAAAAACGCCCTTCATAACCGTATCCTGAACACTCGCCATCGCCAGAATGGCCGCCAAAATCGGCCCGATACAGGGTGACCATCCAAATGCAAAGGCCAAGCCCAGTGTAAATGTACCAAGATAGCTCAATTCTGACCCGGATGTATGAAATCGTTTTTCGTAATTAAGAAACGGAATTTGGAAAACCCGCGCCGTGTGTAATCCGAAAATAATGATGATGACCCCTGCAATCTTCATAATCAGTCGCATATGCGTTAGGAGAAACTTACCGACAAAGGTAGCCGTGGCGCCCAAAAGAACAAATACGAGCGAAAATCCAATTATAAAAACAATGGATTTAAGTATGACCAGTTTCATTTCGTTGGCGCCGCGGGCTTCGGATGTCATATCCTGAAAAGAAATTCCGGAAATAAATGACATGTAGGCCGGTACCAATGGAAGCACACAAGGTGACAAAAACGAAATAACTCCGCCCAAAAAAGCCGTTAGCAGATTCAGATTCTCCATACGTGAAAATTCCTCCTTCTTAATCTTCTCGCTTCATACATACCACTGAAATCGATAAAATGATTTTTAATATACTGCAATATTGTCTCATTTGCAAAAGAAGTTTACCGGCTGAAGCCAGTCAGAACAATCCTTTTGACTTATTGCCAGCACACAACTCAAGATAGGGGTTACTTGAAAAAACCCAAAATGGACACAATTGACCAATTATTCTGGCTTTTTACTTGGCCGATTTTTCCTTCCCAAATAATGGATCTGGTTAGAGACGATATACTTGTAGCCAAACCTTGGCACTATTTTCTATGAGTCTCTTGGCGGAAGAAACATTATTAAACTTACCCTAAACAAAAGGGCACATTGAAAAACCATGTGCCCTTCTCGCAAAAAAGAATTTCCTTCCCATTAAAATTCTGCCCCCAGGGAAACATAATATCGGGGTGATCGGCTGTGAGTAGCGATATTGGTTTTCCATGCGGTGTCAAATCGTAGCAAAAAATAGCCCAGAAAAACGCGAACGCCAAAGCCGTATCCCGCCAACACATTGTCCATTCTCAAACTACCGGTGGGACTCTTGGAAAAAAAGCGAAAATTTCTGTCATTTTCCCAGGCACTTCCCATGTCCCAGAAAATAGTTCCCCGGATATTCTGCAAATAGATGGGAGGTGTTCCCATAATAAAATATCGAATAAACGGGAAACGCACCTCTAAATTGGTCAGAAAGAAACGGGTACCAATTTGTTCGTAATAGTCGTAGCCTCGCAAAGGGGTTTCAAACGATGAAAAATAGATATCATCGGCATTGTAAATTCGAAGTCCGCCCTTAAAGCGAAGATTAATCCAATTGTTCATGCCGCCAAGGAAAAATTTCTGTGGATTTCTTCCAAATGAGGCACCACCAGCCAGACGACAGGCCAGCGTGTAATCCTTCTTTAATCGGAAATATTTTCGATAGTCCATGCGAACGGTCTTAAAGTCCATACTGTGCGCCCACCCGCCAGGACTGAACGTGAGGGACAGATTCATCCGCATGCCATTATTGGGTCCCGTCCATCCCCAAAGAGCTGTATCTTTCACATAATTCAATCCGGATACCAGAACGCGCCTCTGGTAAAGTTTGACATCGAAATATAAATCCCGGCGGTCGATTCCCAAAAAAGTCGTGCTAAAATCCAATCGCTGGTAACGATTGAAGGGATAGGACAGGTAAAAGCTCCCCCCGTAATTCCTATCACGAATAATGGTATTCCAACCCGTCACAAAAAAGTAGGCATAATGAAATGCCCCCACGCCGATATCCACTCTGTGCGGTAAATAATAATAGGCAAACTGGTAATCGGAATTGCGCATATCGTAAAAGAGGTTGGAATAAATATCAATTCGATGATTTCCCAGAATATCCGACAAGGAAAGCACCGTCGATCCCTGAACGCCAAAAAACTGGCTGTAACCGGCGTTCCCGTACACCAGATCAGGAGTAAATTTAAGGCGGTACGGATGCTGTTTGTAGGCACCAGAAGCCAGCTTATATTGCGTTGAATCCAGGAAGACATCTCGGGTATTTTTCCCCCGGGCCCGCTGCACATTGGCTTTCAGATTTTCACCAAAGACAAAATGACGGAAGTCGTTCCCGGAACGCATCCCTAATTTCCGCTTCGGATGTTCCTTCAGTTTGCGATAAGTAGAGGCCAGGAGAATTTTCCCGGCCTTTACTTTTTTAATGAACTCCGTATCCTTTAAATGAATATCGCCCGGCTTAATATCGCCCGGGTTTTTCATCAGATAAATATCATAGCCGCCGTCGTAGAATGCCGTAAAAGCCAATTCATCTCCTACCCAGGACGGCTGAAAAACGCCCGTCAAGACGTTTGTAATTGGGTAAGTTGAATCCGATTCGGTATTGTACACAAAAAAGTTGAAGATGCCATTGGCATCCGACACGTAAACAATCTTTTTCCCATCCGGCGACCATTCCGGATTTTTCTCAGTGAATTTTGTTTTTGTGATACGCTCAATACGCTTTGAGGGAAGATGCAAGACATAAATATCGTGATTGGAATAATTGTGATTCTGGATTTTGAATCCCCTCGGCAAACTGCCCGGGTCGGTGTAGGGGCCGCGATCGCTTGTAAAAACAAGGGCCTTTCCATCGGGTGACCAGCGGGGTTCCAAATCGGAGAAAATATCATTTGTGAGATGAGTGATTTTTCCTGTTTTAAGATTCAATTGGTACAAATCGCTTTCGCCATTTTTGATCCCGGAAAACGCAATTGACTTGCCGTCGGGCGACCACGACGGCGCGAAAATGCCATCGAGATCAACCTTATACGTTTTAATGATTTTCCGTTTCCTTACACTGGCAATGTGAAGAACATCTCTCGGCCCCCCCTTTGCAGAAAAGGCAATCCGCTTTCCATCCGGCGACCAGGTAATTCCGGGTTTCAGCCAGTGCAGCTCTTCCAAATTCATGGTCTGCTGCCCCTTTACCACGCGCCCAAGCATCTTCCCATCAATCGCACTCATAACATAGATATCGAAATAATCGGATTTGTTTGAGAGAAAGGCAATCTTGTCCCCTTTTGGCGAGAGAGCCGGACTGTTGTTGATAAAATTTTGGTACTTCACGTGATCCGTCATTTTTTTTGCAAAATCCTGCGGCTCCAGCCGATCTGCAATATCCGGCCAATATTGCTTTTTAACATATTTGTGCCATCGCTTGGTGAGGTCTTTTTCTCCAATCCCAATGGATTGTTTCAATCCCCGTTCAACATTCTTATTGATTTTTATTTTTCCCAGAATTTCTCCGATTTTCTCATTGCCGTACTTCTGTGCAATGTAGTACAGAACGTTTTGTCCGCCCTTGTAATTCATAAAGCCGTACATGGCCTGGATTGGCGGCAAATAGCCATTGAGAGCCGCGTCTCGAATGTACATATCGCTTTCAGTATCCCAGCGAAGGCTTTCGTACTCGGCCAGTCCTTCCGCCAGCCACAAGGGAATCTGGAAGCGCATCATTCCCATAACGATGGATTGAACCCCGGCGCCGTAAATCATCTGCATGGAAACCGCATGTGTGAGCTCGTGGTGAATGACGTGGCGGAACTGCTCATAATTACCTTCGAATGGGATTACCACCCGATTCTTGAAGAATTCCGTAAACCCGCCAACAGATTCCTCAGGCAATCCCGAAGAAACATTGGTCTGCTCAAAATCATTATGGCTTTTGTAGACAATAATTTTCACCCGATCCACCAAATCATACCGAAAATCATTTCGCAGCGATACATAGCTGGATTCAGCCACATCTGCCACAAATTCGGCCAGTTTCTCGGCACCCGGGTAGTAATAAACATCAAAATGTTCGGATTGCAGATATTCCCAACGAAAATCTGTATATTGAACTTTATTTTTCCCAAATTGTCCGAAGACAAGTACGGGAAATAATAAAAACAAAAAAAACAATGATAAGCGTTTCATGGCATCTTCCTGTGTTTAACTTAAAGATTGGATTCATCCTTCCAGCGGACAATCCTCCACTTATGATCATAAGGATTCTTGCGGAAACTAAAAACAGCATTCCCTGTGATTCGAAAGTCTTCATCGCCGGTCATTAATGTGAGATCAAAGCTCTTCGATAAATCTGCCGTGTTCTCTTGAACGTTTGCATAAACCGTTGAGTTCCAGACCAGATCAATCACATCAAACTGGCGAAAAAGTCTTCCGGTAGTTTTCAAATCTAAATCTCGTCCCCAGGATACAAACTGCCCGGACGTTCCCAGACTCGGATCAAAATAAACAAAGATAAAATTACTATCCAGCAAATCGCTGTAAAGAAGTGAATCCTTAAAAACGTAGGCATAGCGAAAATTCTGCAACACTTCTTCCGGCGTTTCTTGCTGTGTTACAATGAGTTGAGAATCACCAAGCGCCTTAATTCTTGGCGCAAAGGGATTCAAACATCCCTGTATAAAAAAGCCAAGAGCCAGGATACTTAAACCTACAATTTTTGGCTGAAAATGATTCACGAAGCGTACCATTTTACTTTTTTCGAACGATCCATGCATCCGGAAATTTTTTTGCCCAAACGGATGTAATTGCCCTTTTGGCTTCTCCCCGATTTTGAAAACGACCCACCCAAACGGCCCAGTAATTTCCACGCTTACGAATAAAAAAACTTGTTTGAGGATGCGTTTTTTTTATCTTCTGAATAAATTTTTTGGCCTGACTCTGCGTAGAAAGGGAGATAATTTGAATAAAATAGCTTCCCTCCGCTCCGGTTCGAAGTGTTTCCTGTTTCCTTTGAAGCGTTGATGAATCCGCCACAGACCATTCACCTTTTAGAATGTCGATTGGCTTTTTGAATTCTTTCTCGGAATAGGTAAGCCCTTTTTCGAATTGCGCCTCTGATACGCGGCCCGCCCGCGGCAAACCTGCACACCCTCCGGCGAAAAGACTTGCAAGAATGATCAGAGCAAACCATGACACCCACTTACATTTTCGATTCATGAAGTTTAATAAACCTTTCGCAATTCCACACCGCGGTAATACTGCCTTAAAATTTGGTCGTATCGAAAACCTGCCTTCGCCATTCCAATGGCACCCCACTGGCACATCCCCACACCATGGCCATTTCCCGCGCCTACCGCCAAAACGCTTTGAAGTCCCACAGTGTTGCGATAGAAAATTAGCCGAAACAGCGTGCTTCTCAAGGCCGGCCGGTCCGTTGGCGTCAAAATCCAGCGAATCTGATTCCCATGAACCACCTGTTTCCCGTGCCGAAAAACAATTAGTAAATCCTTCACCCTGCCGGAAGGAAAGCGGCTAAGTATTTTCAAGTTTTTCAAATGTCCCCAACTTGGCCGGTACATTTTTCGGGTGGACAGATTTTTTACAAGTATCGAATCTAGATCGCCGGCAGACCAGAATTCCAACCAGCGATAATGAGGCGATTGCCGGCAGAACGCACCTTCCCCAAAATCATCGGCCACACCTTTTAAATAAGGGGCATAAAGCTGCGGCCACACATCCCTACCGGGCTCCGTTCGACCGCCACAGGTAGATGAGTAAAAGGCGTGAATAGGCTTTCCTCGAAAAACGGCAATTTCACCAGCCGTTGTTTCTACGGCGCGATTGGTCCAGCGGGATTCCACATCGGCGCCACCGTAAACCTGATCCGAAATGGTGGCCTGTAAAACGGGTGGATTTCCATTTTTCGTGTTTCGCAGTTTTCCAAAGGCATATGTCCGGGCAGCGACGGCCTGTGCTTTTAGCGCCTCAAAAATCCGTCGGTTTCCCTGCCCGATTTCCGCAGGAACAACACCTTTCAAATAGGATTCCAGATCAATCGCGTTGTACACACAAACATTACCCGTTTTTGTGACAGAAATAAGCAATCCCCCCCGATAGCGTTTCCCCTGGAGAACAAGCAAATGCATACCGTCCGGCCATAACTCGATCGAGTCTATCTTTGTCTCATAGACGGACTGTCCATTCTTCAAAACAATGCCGGTTTCCTTCAAAGGCAAAATCGTTAGTGGGCTTTCCTTAGAACGCAATTTAAACAGAAGATTCTGTGAATCGCTTACCCGAATTGTTCCTTTGAAGGAAATCTGAATCTTCGGCGCATCCGGAATTAACAAAACGTGCAGCCGCGGAACCGCCTCCCGATTAACCGGCTGAGGAACTATTCCCGCGCATCCCGCAAAAAGAAGCAAATTAAGGATGAGAATAGCTGCACCAGAATATTTTTTCTGATTATCTGTCATTTTTCAAGTGAGAATTTGTAGGTTTTATTAACCCAGGCTGTAACGGATTTATTCCCCTGCCTTCCGGGCAAAAATCGCGTTTTGTATGCAGCTTCAATAGCCGCCTTCTTGCACCTTTCACTTTTCGTTGTATTTTTCAGGGTCAAGACCCTGACGACTTGCCCCGTGGTGTCCACCTGCAAAGCCAATTCAATTTCTCCCTCAATTCCCCTTTTTCTCTCCTCTTTCGGGTAAGCCGGCCAAACCTCCGCAACGGGCCTCGGCGGAATAAGGCTTCTTTCTCCTTCACGTATATCCGCGGCAGATACCCCGGAAGCATTTAAATAAATTGATTGAGCAATGGTTATGTTTTCCGGGACATTGGCTTCCTCTGTAGGAATCGAAACTACCGGGCGACTGGGCCTCGGCGCAAAACTCTTTTGCCGGGTAACAGGAACGTTTTCCACGTACAAACACTCTGGCATTTTGATCTGATTTAGTTTTTGCCTTGGATTTGGAGCATGCTTAAAAATTTCAAAAACCGCAATAAACAAAAGGAGCGAAATAACAAGCGAGCGTTCCAGGTAAATCGGATGCCCCTGCTTTAAGGAATTCATTCCAAAAACATTCAATGAATTCCCCTGTGGAAGATGGTTCCTATTTATCTTTGTTTTCTTAATTTGCATTCATGGCATTTCCTAAAGGCCTCACATTTTTTCACTTAAATAAAATATACAAACTCCTAAATCAAAATGCTATTCTTATTTGAAGCTTTTGGCGGATCGTCCCTGCTGAGGCAATATTCCCCATAATCAAAAAGGCAGTATTCTTTTTAGAATACTGCCTTTAATTTTCACCTTCAGATACGATTGATTATCCGGCATTCTTCAACTTGAAAATTACCGGAATACTAACCCACACTTTCACAGGTTTATCTCGCTGCATAGCGGGTTTCCATCGTGTTTTCCGGATCGCCGAAATAGCCGCTTCGTCACATCCGTTATTGCCCAGCGATTTTAAGACTTTCGTTTTAATGACCCGGCCCTTTTCATCGATCAAAACCTGGATAATAACTGTTCCTTCGACGCCGGCCTTCCGCGCAATTTCAGGATACTTCAAATTTTTCTGAATTGCGCCGAACCCGCCAATGGGCTCCGGGGGACTGTCGTACGCCACGAAGATAGGCGTTTCCGATTCCTCTTCCGGAGGCGGTGGAGGTGGAGGCGGCTGCTCGTTAAAATCAATATTCGTGCTCTCAATCGTTACATCCTCCGGAACATCTTCATCTTCTGTCGGAACAGGAACTGCGGGGCGTTCCGGCGGAGGCGGACGATTAATTTGCTGGGTAGGCGGAATTTCTTCTGCCTTAATAACAACTTTTTCCGCCTTTGGCAATTCTCGCTTCGACTGAAACCGCTTAAATCCTTGAAAAGCAAAGATAATTAGTAAAAGCGAGATAACCAAACCAAATTCAAGCCGTTTTGTATAGTCGAGCTTGAATTTAAGGCGTTCGCTAATTTCCATAATTAATCACCTCATGATTCTCCATATTTTGCTGAATAATTAATGCGCAAAGCATTTGCCTTTCGCAATTCTTGTTGAACATCCATTACAATCCCCATATCCGAACTCTTGTCGATCTTCATAGAGACAATAATGCGTGGATTTTCAACAAGTTTATTATAAACAAGATTTTTAACAGCACCCAATTCGACCAATTTGTCATCGATTGAAATACGCCCTTTTTTATCAATCCAAATGTGAAGCACATTCCGCTTTCCGGGCAATTTTTCAATTTTGTGAGCGGTCGGGAGATTTACAGGCAGTCCCGTGTATTGTTTCATTACAGTCGAAACCATAAAAAATAGCAACAACATAAACACAATATCCGGCATTGAAGCTGTTGGAATCTGCGCAGAAGCTTTCTGTTTTTTCTTAAACTTTATTTGTTCGGGGGGCGAATACCCTCCGCCTTCGGAAGAACCTTCCGAAAGATCACTCGTTTCTCCGATGGGTTTCTCATTTAATTTATCAGAGTTATCCAACATTTATTTATTCTCCATATAATGTGAACATCTTTTTTATCATATTGTTCCCAATTCCGGGAAAGCTGAAAATCCCGCACAGCCAAAGAAGACGCTACGTCTGCGGTTCAGCTATTGAAATTCTGGTTGCTCCGCCTTCCTTGATCTTATCCAATACCTTTATGTAGGTACCGTATTTTGTGCCGCGCTGGGTTTTAATTGATACGATCAATTTGGGGTTTTGCAAAATTTTCTGTTTGATAATATTCTTAATTGCCGGAATTTGCACCGTTTGATTATCAATCAGAACTTCACCCTGTTCATTAATCAACACATTTGTGATATTTTTCTCGCGGACTTTCACTTCTTGACCAATGGGAGGAAGAGTCAAACCAATTCCCTTATCCACATCAATTGTAGTTGTAACCAGAAAGAATGTCAATAATAAAAACGCAATATCGGCAAGAGAGGATGTCGGGATTTCAGCGGTTCGTTCTCTTTCCTTATCTAAAAACATAATTTAAACCCTCTCGCTTAGAATTATTTCAAACCAAGTTTATCTTCACGTTCCATAAGAGCGTCGATAAACTCTGTTGAGCTTTCTTCCATATCAACAATGATGTGGTCAATTCTATCAACAAAATAGTTATGGAAAAATTGAATCGTAATGGCAACGATCAAGCCAAACAATGTCGTCAACAAAGCAACGGAAATACCACCTGCCACAATTGCCGGAGAAATGTCGTTAGCTGCAGCAATAGCATCGAATGCCTGCACCATTCCTTGTACTGTTCCTGTAAAACCAAGCATTGGGGCAATACTGATAACCGTTGCCAGCCAGATCAAGCCTTTTTCCAAAAAAGACATCTCAATGGCGCCAGCGTTCATAATGGCTTTTTCCACTTGATCCAAACCGCGATTGGCACGCAGCAGGCCTGCATGAAAAATGGATGCAATCGGACCTCTTGTTTGTTCGCAAACTTCCATTGCTTTGGGGATACCGCCCTCATCCAAAGCGCCTCGAATCTTCTCCATAAATTTCCGCGTGTTAATGGATGCCCGTGATAACGTCCAGAACCGCTCAATTACAACCGCCACTCCAAAAACGAAGAAAAATAAAATTGGCCACATAAAAGCGCCGCCTCTGACAAAATATTCTACCATGATCTGTTACACTCCTTAAGTTGGTACAAGTCTACATATTTACATTTGGATAATACGTGAAAGATAATAATTAATTTTTTGTAAAAAGTCAACAACTTTTTTTATATTTTCATAAATATGACTATTTGCAAATTAATTTGTTCCAAAAATCTGCAAAATTATTGCCACCTTTTTATTTTTTGAGTCCCGTTTCTAGCGATGCAAGTTTTTCAGCCAGGGGGAACGCACGCAATGCCTCCTTTACCTGAGGATCATTTTTAACCAAGATACGATAATAGGCATCTGTCCCCCACAAATTGCGTGCAATTTCTGCCTTAATTTTGCGCTGAATGAATTTCCGATCTTTTAGAAACTCCCGCTTGTTGACGAAGATATTCTTGTCCTCAAGAAAGGTCAGAAATTTTTGAAGTTCATAGGCATCGACATCAAACAACGCATTAAAGGTTTCAAACGAAACATAATGCTTTTTTAAATAATGGCTCTCGTGCACAGCAAATTCAAAAAATGCTTGTTTAGACAAAAGCAAAGATGTTGTGCTGGTTATCTTGGGTGTTTTTATGAGGATGTCTGGGCGAATGCCTCCCCCTCCGAAAACCTTCCTTCCTGAAAACGTGGTGTACACCTTTTTTGCTGCATAAGGATTTTGCTTTGTCTTATCGGCCGTTTGATTGTAATAACTGTATAGGTCTTTTGAGTAGGGCCGTTGAATCAGGCGGCCACTAGGTGTGTAGTACCGGGCGATAGTAACACGAATGGCCGAACCATCCTTTAATGGAATTTGATTTTGAACTAGCCCTTTTCCAAAGCTTGTCTCTCCCACAATGACTCCCCGATCCCAATCCTGCAGGGCTCCGGCTACAATTTCCGCTGCCGAAGCGGTGCCGTGATTGATTAAAATAACCAGCGGAAAATTCGGGTGTGTATCCCGATCGGTAGAATAATAATCCTCGTTCGCCGATTGAATGCGGCCGCGCGTGTAGACAATTCGTTTTCCACCGGGAAGAAATTTATCGGCTACCTTCACCGCCTGCTCCAAATACCCGCCGGGATTGTACCGCATATCCAAAATAAGCTTCTTCATCCCCGCCAATTCCAGATTAACCAGAGCCTTTTGAAATTCTTCATCCGTTGTTTTTGAAAAACGCGACAGATAAATGTAGCCAACACCCTGATCCAACATAAAATATGTCCGAACGCTCAACACAGGAATCTCGGCCCGTGTAAGAGTGAGGATCAGCGGCGTTGCTAGCTTCTCCCGTCGAATGGTCAGGCGCACCGTGGTTCCGGGTCGCCCACGAAGCTTACGGCGAAGTTCTCCGTCCGTCAGGCCGTAGGTTGATTCTCCATTGATTTCGGTAATAGTGTCTCCGGGACGAATGCCCAGTTTTTCCGCAGGAGTATCCGGAATGGGTGAAATCACAATCGGCAGATGATTTTGAACCACATATTCGATGCCTACGCCGGTGTACTCCCCTGAGTATTCCTCGGTAAGCTCCTTTAATTGTTCCGGAGGAATAAACACGGAGTGGGGATCGAGTTCCTCTAACATGCCGCGGATGCCCGAATTCACCAGAGCCTGTGGACTCACATCATCCACGTAAAATTCTCGAATGGCATTAAATGCCATGATAAATCGACGAATCTGGTCAAATGTGGTGGTGGTGGACAAAAGAATCTGCCCGCCAAACTGGTACAGGAAAAGACCCGTCAAAATCAAAATAAGAAAAAATCGTTTTTTGCGTGCTAGCTTTTTCATTCGTTCAATCGATTAGAGAGAGATTATTTTATTCACAAAATGCAGGGATTTTTTATGCCCCGGTTTGAGTTCGAATTTCCACGTGGGTACAACCGCCGAGCTCTGGTACACCTTTTCGAACCCCGCTTCGGAAAGCGAAACGGTTTCAATTGGAAAGCGCCAGAGAGTAGCCGGTTGATCAAACAAAAATTGGATACCGAGTTTGAGCCATTCATCCTTCAGCCAGAGCTCGGAAACCCCAGGCGTTTCGCCCACACTGGCCAGATAATTCTCTTTCAGCGCCACACCCGGAATTTCGTAATATCGGTCGTCGCTTTTTCCGGCCATCAAAGCATAATTCCATTCTACACCAAAAAACAATGGTACGGTACGATCGGATTTATTTTCGATGAAATAGGTCACGTCCAGAACAGAATCATTTGCAGCTACCACGATTTTTTTCTGAACCCGCACGGGCGTCCAGATGCCCTTGACCCAAACACCCCCCTCGCGTACAAATGTAGTGGTCAATCCCTCGCTTGTGTGCTTGGTTCGAACCGTGTACGGCTGATTGACAAAATCTCCATCCTCGCCATATTTTGCTGCCATAAGCTGCTCAACGGTTGTATTGGGGTGAAAAAAGTGATCGATCAAACTATCGTGCTCATACCAGTCGTAGTTGAGCAGTTTTTCAAGGCCCTCTTCTTTCGTAACAACCAGATCGTGAATAGAGGCAACCTCGTCCCCGTCGCCGGAAGGCGGATTTTGGGCGGCCTCCGTCAATTTGCGATGATAGGCCTCTTCGTGGCGGCTCATCGTGTCCAGTAAATTGAGAGTCTTTTGACACAGATCGAATTCGAATAGCCTTCCGCCGATTTGAGGATCAAAATAGAGATTAAAAACCGGCGTTTCTACCAGAAGCTCCTCGTAGCCATTGCCGTCAAAATCCTTTCTAAAAGCCCGGATTTTTTTCTCAGGGAAAAGAGCTGCATCGGCAATTGTCTCGGCCTGAATCAGATTCTGGTAAATGGCAAAGCGCAGATGTGCCAAGTACAATCCCCCAAACACTCCATGCCAGTAGGGACAATTGCATTGACCGGCCCAGAGATGATCCTGCGCCTTCTTAAACGCCGCCGTTGAGAGTGTTTCTTTTGCACGCCACACCTTCTCGCTTACGTAGAGCATCTTTTTGTGCATATTGTTGGATTCCGGGTACTTTGCCAAAAAATTCCGCCAGAAGCCGCCGCGAACAAAAATCCCATACGACTCAAAGAGATTTTGAAGCTTCAGGACATTTTCGAAATCCTCCAGATCACGAGTTGCCTGAGCCGGAAGCGCCCATTCCATCATCTCGCGATAGGAGGCCGTGGGCAAATACACCCGCCCTAAAGGTTTGATCTTTTCAATGGCTTCGCTGAAATGGATCATCCGAATCCAATCCAGATTCTTTTCTAATTCCGTAAAAAAAGCATCCAGCCAGCCTTTTTCGTACACATGCTCGTAAGTTCCCGGCCACACACCAAACTTTTCCCCATCATCCGCAAAAATGGCCATTTTCGACCCATCTTCCGTAGCCAAACTTCGCAGGAAATCCATTGTTACATCAATTTCCTTGAAAGGAATCGCATAACGCAATTTTTCGCTAATCGGGAAAATGTTGAGCGTCGTGCCCTGTTCTTCCGTCACGTAATAGCCAGCCAATTTTTCTTCGGGAAGACCGGCGTATTTGAAATGGCTGTCGTCGACAATTGTATATGCGATACCCGCTTCTTTTAAAACCTTCGGCAGATGAGGTTCCCAAATGCGCTCGGCCAGCCAGAACCCTTTTGCAGAATAGCCGGTTTGTTTTTTAAGTGTTTCCGTTAATTTTCGAATTTGGCCTTTTTTATCTGCATCCGGAATGGAAATCAAAATCGGTTCGTAATATGCCCCCGTCATCATTTCAACCTGCCCCGACTGAACCATTTTTCGGAGGCGTTCGATGTAATCCGGGTGATGCTCTAAAATCCATTCAAACAGAATGCCCGAATAGTGCATGGCCAAACGAATTTTTGGATGTGCCTCAAGGGTATCTAAAAATGGCAAATAAGCCCGCTGAAATGCATCTTCAAAAACAAAATCAAAATTTCCAACCGGTTGGTGATCATGAACTCCAAACACAAGCGTAACCGTCTTCACTCTTACTCCTTAACTAAAACCATTTCTGTTCCATTTGAAAAACTTTATCTGCAATACCCCGTCGAAACGGCTATGCTTACAAATAAAAAGTTAGCGACACACGGTGCCCGGGAGCAAGTCCTAAATTAAGAGGTACAAAACCGTAATCGATTTGCCAATTGTGCCCTCTGAAACCGGCCCCGGCGTGCCAGCTCTTAATTTCATAATTCGTTTGGTAGCCGGCCCGAAGCGACAACTGATTAAATAGCTTATATTCAACACCAAAATTTAAATGATTTTTGCTCGAAAATCCAATAAAATAGTCAGATGCAAAAATCCAGTTTCCATTGAGAACCTTCCCCGGTACGCGATAAGCAGCGCCCAGCCGCATCTGTCCGGGCAGTTTCATTTTTTCATCATAGATCGGTGTCATTTTTCCAATATTTTGAATCACAGCCGCTGCAATCAATCCCTGTATGGGCGTCCGCATTTGGGCACCCGCATCCAGAGCCATTCCCCAGCTCTGATTAATAAAGATTTTGTAATACAGATATTTTAGAGCAACCCCCACGTCTAACCAGGACAGCAGGGATTTTGAAACACCTACGCCAGTCACAAACGAGCTTTCGCCGATAGTGGCCAGAGGCGTTTTTGAAGGCCCCTCTCTGTATTCGATTCCACCGACATTGGTCAGACTGACAAACGTACCCACATGAAAATTTTTGACGGGCCAGGCAATGGCCACAAAATCGCTCTTGATATTCAGGATCCATTGGTTGTGCGCCATGGCAATCTGAACATCCGAAACCTGATTTAAGCCGGCAGGATTCCAGTACAGGGCCACAGGTGTAGATGTTACCGCTGAATAGGCCTCACCCATTCCGGCTGCCTGCCCGCCCACCTCCAGAGCCAAGCCTGAAATCCCCGTTTGGGCGCGACCAACAGACACAAGCGAGGCAAAAAACAGTAATAGGGCAATAAATTTAATTTTCAAGACGATTCTCCTTTATTTGACAAAATTCACGTTCTTAATTTAGTCTCCGAACAAAAATGCAATACAAGCCCATGATTTTTGAAATTTGATTTAATGTAAAATAAATTGCAATCCGCGAGCTGAAACTCGGGCAATTCAGCTTCACTCGAAACGGCAGAGCCATAAAATCCCAACAACCCAATAAATCCCAAAACCCGGCAGCTCGCTACAACGTAATCATCCACGAAATAAATTGGTCCCCCCAGGGCAACACCGGATTGGCATCGTAAGCGTAAGCCACTTGAGAATTCAGCCGCCAGATTTTCACATTGACTCCCAGACCAAGGGTCACATGATCGGCCTTGAAGCCAATCCTTCCCACCAGACGATGCTGATAGCTGTATTCCGCACCCGAATAAAATCGCCAGCCCTGTTCAAAATTATAATGGGATTCAATCGAAACTAAGAGATTTTTCCCAAACGCGTAGGAGCCGCCCAATCGGAGAATTTTGGGAAAATTATCCACCGTTGTTGTCCCCCGTTCCCAAACGTGTTCGGTGTTCCAGGAGTATTTCGATCGGACATCCTGAAGAACCGCTCCCAGAAAAAGACGATCAATTGGGTGCACCATGATGCCAAAATCGAGTCCCATGCCGCGTGTGGAAAGAGCTGAATTATCTTCCTTCACTTTCGGCAGACGGGTATACAAAACCTTTGCGCTAAATCCAATGGCTACGCGATTGAGCGGCCGAACGGCAAACGAGAACAGAAAGGCATTTTCGGAGCTGGAAAAGCTGCCCTGGGGTATTCCGTTGGAATCCCGGCCGTCAATATTGGAAACGCCGCTATTCACCCATCCGATGGAGAAACCGGCGTCAAAAGATTTTCGGGAATCAGCCGATCCCTTGTCTTTTGGCGGGTGTAGATGCGTGGCAAATCCCACGTAATTGTGTGTCCGATCCAGAGAAAGAATTCCTCCGGAAAAGGCCACCTGGGGATTTTCTAAAAACGGCAGCCCGCCCGGATTGTAAAATCCGGCGAAGGCGCTTTGAGGAACTGCCGTAAACGCATTTC
>CAZMRE010000016.1:0-5937 GCA_964568545.1 uncultured Deferribacteres bacterium
CCGCGACCTTCTCGTTGGCAACGAGAAGCTCTACCACTGAGCTACTCCCGCAAAATGCAAAAAAAATATAAGGATTTTTTCCTTTGAATGCAAGATTTTTTTACCGGCCTCCACGATTTTTTTTGATGCGATCCAACACATCCCGGCGACGCTGGCGAACCGATCTGGACTTCTTTCTACCCACCTGATAAAGAAAATAGAAAATCAAAAGAAGAACAATGAGCACGATTTCCTTCTCAATTCTCCCTGAAATGCTAAACACGCCTTGTTTTTTTTCAAGGAAGCATTTATTGTGAAATGACAGATGGTCACCAATATGGCTTCCCCAATATTTCCAATTATGCGTGCCGTCGTAAACCTCAAAAATATGTTTCACGCCCAGGGAGTCCAATCGCAAATGAAATCGAAGATTTTCAGGATAGGAAAAATCTGATCGTCCAACATCGAAAAGAAGAGCAACATGAGCACCCACCAATTTTGGAGCCAGATAATAACAGCTATTGGCTTTCCAGCGACCGGGAAATTTGGAATAGGATCCCAGCCGATCGGCGATATGCCATTGCTTTGGATGTCGGGTAATGTCCATAATGCCGCTGAGCGATGAAGCCGATCCAAACAGGTACGGATATTTTTCTGCCAATGAAATGGCGCCGTGTCCGCCCATGCTAAGCCCGCAAATTCCCCGGTGCCAGCGGTCATTAATCGTACGAAAATGCTGATCAACGTAAGGAATCAGTTCCTTAATTATATAGCTTTCATATTGAGAAGTCGAATCAATTGGACTGTCTACATACCACCCAAACGGGTTTCCATCGGGAAAAACGATGATAAAATCATATTGATCCGCCAAATTTTCCACATCGGTTTTTTCGACCCAATCCCGGTAGCATCCATAGGCTCCATGAAGCAAATAGAGTACTGGGAAATGCTTATGGGTTGTCTGATAATCATTCGGCAAGTAGATGTAAAACTGAGTGGATTTTTTTAAATAATGGCTCTCATGGGTAACAATCCGCAGATTCTTTTCCGTCCCTTGGAGAGAAGAAAATAAGAAAAGCAAAATAAAAAATGGAAGAAATCTTTTCATGTGAAACTGACCATTTTTTTGGGTAGTTTGCGTTGTTTAAAACGTAACCGAGCATTGCCGCCTTATTTTGAGAATTTTTGCTAGTGCAATCCAAGCCAGCTACTTGTCGGAGCCCTTTAATTTTAATTAAATTTAATAAAGATAATTCGTAATAATTCCTGAAATTGGTAGGAAATATCCTTTTTAGACTAGACTCATCATTTCTTATTGAATAATAAAATTACTAAAATAAACGTGACGAATGGAACCGGCGCCCAGCAGTTTATTTAGCCTCCTTGCGATCTCACTCTTGAGTGAATCCTTGTCAGCCACATCATCCAACTGTTGAATTGTTTTGCTCACAAAAATATCGATAAGAACATCTCGAATCTGAGCGTCCCGATTTTTTAGCTCGTCCCCAATGTTTTTCTTTCCTTCTTCCAGACCAACAGAAACATTCACAAAATGCCGCCCCTCCGTATTTTTTGGATTAACAATGACATCCTCCACCAAATAGATTTCACCCGGCTTTTTATCCTTGCCTACACCCTTTTTATTTTTGGTGGTCATTTCTGCCGCTTCGGCTTCCTGTTGGATGGCTTTCTTTTTGAAAACCTTTACCACAATTATGTAAGAAAGAGCAAGCTGCAAAAGGAATAAAGGAACCCAAATCATAATCAGCTTTTTAAGCGATCCGCCCTTTTTCGAATCTTTTTTTTCACCGGCTTGATCGTTTTTTTTCTCTTCATCTGCCATGCTGAGCGTCCCATAGAATTTAGTGGTTCTTTACTGAATTTACTGCAAATTTAGGCTTTGTAGATTTTGGAACAGGGAAAACACCATACAATTTTGGATTTGCCCGAACTTCCTGTGGGCTCACATTTTCAAGATAAATCTCCACACGTCTGTTTTTTGCCCGATTTCTTTCCGATGTGTTCGGTACCAGTGGCTTATTTGAACCATATCCCGCGTAATACAGCCGCTTGGGACTGATATGTCCTACATCCTGAAAATAATGAATGACGTTAATGGCCCGGATAGCCGAGAGCTCCCAATTCGATGGAAATTCCGGCGTATGAATGGGTAAATCATCCGTATGCCCCTCCACTCGAATTTTGTTAGGAAAACTCCTGGCAACACCAGCAATTTTGTTAAGTAACGGCAATCCACGTCTTTTCAAATTCGCTTTACCAAGATCAAAAAGAATGGGATTCATCATTCGAATCACAATTCCATTTTTTGTGACCTCAATCGAAATAGAATCTGCCAGATTATTTTTCTCAATGTAGGTTTGAATGTCCTTGAGCTTTGAGCCCGCTGAAGTGTTCTTAAAGCCTTTTAGTTGGATCATTTTTTTAGGACTCAATTTCACCGATGACTGCTTATACTTCAGTACCCCCAGGGCACCCTTTAAGGAACCCATTGCCTTTTGATATTCTGCCATCTGAATGGATGAAAATGACACAATCAGGATAAAAAATGTGAGCAGAAGGGACATTATATCTCCATAAGTAACCATCCAACCTGGTGCCCCTCCTTCACATTTCTTTTCCTTCTTAGCCATTTTTGATTTTATTCTTTCTCTTCAAAAACCACTCGTTTTTTGGGAGGAATGAACGATACCAGTTTTTGCTCCACAATTCTCGGATTATCACCCGATTGAATAGACAAAACACCCTCTTTCACCAATTCTTTGACCATCACTTCCCGGGAGCTAATTGTTTCCAGTTTACCGGCCAGCGGTAAAAAGATCAGGTTTGCCATCACGGCACCATAAAAGGTCGTAATTAAAGCCACGGCCATAGAAGGCCCAATGGTTGACGGATCAGACATGGTTCCCAACATAAGGATTAATCCGATTACCGTTCCGATCATTCCGTAGGCCGGGGCATACGTTCCCATAGTTCTCATGATACTTGCCCCCAATTCATGCCGATTCTGCAAAGACTCGATCTCTGTATCCAGAATGGTTTTCATCAAGTCAGGCTCGGTGCCATCCACAGCCAGTTGAATACCCTCTTTGAGGAACGGGTCTTCAATGTCTTTGATTCGATCCTCCAGTGCCAAAATCCCTTCCCGCCTAGCGACCTCGGCAAATTCCACCAGCATTTTAATATTTACCGTTGGATCGGGCGGTTTATTCAGAAAGCCCTTTTTGACAACACCAATGACACTTAGCACATCAGACAAAGGAAAATTGATAAGTGTTGCGCCAAAAGTTCCCCCAAATACGATCATAATGGACCCTATATCAATGAAGCTGGTAATTTGACCACTTTGCAAAATGGCAAAAAGAATTAGAAAAACACCGACAACAATTCCAATAATGGTTGCTAAGTCCATTTCAGCCCGTCATATATACATTAGTAATAATGCCCGTAATCCGACTCATCATTTGCAATTCCAAATATGGCCCGTTTATACGCAATGATTTTTTGCAGTAGATCCTGAGGATCATCCAAAACAATCATTTTTTTTCCATTTGTCAGCGTAATAATTGTATCCGGCGTTTCCTGTATCGTTTCGATCAGCTCTGCATTCACGTAAATAGGTTTGCCGTCCAACATTGTTACTTTGATCATGCGTATTTAAAAAGGGACCCTTTAAAGCATCAATTAAGAGAAACCTACTATTTTTTATCGGACAAAAATGAAATTACTTTTGCTTTGCAGGGTCCCTTTTCCTGTTTATTATCGTTTAATATTGACCATTTCATTTAGCATTTGATCGCTTGTGGTAATCACACGAGCATTTGCTTGAAAACCGCGCTGCGCCACAATCATGTTGGTGAATTCTTGAGCCAGATCCACATTTGACATTTCCAGATATCCGGGAAGGATTTCCGCCTGAATGATTTCGCCCGCTTTCCCGGCTACTGGCGTGCCCGAGTTGGCAGAGGTCATGTAAAGATTGTTGCCAACATTGGTTAGACCACCGGGATTGTTAAAGGACGCCAAGACTAATTGTCCCAATTTTTGGGTCACACCGTTAGTAAACAGACCGGTGATTTCACCGTGGCTATTAATGGAAATAGAGCTTAAATTTCCACTGGCGTACCCATCCTGAGATTTTGTCACCATTGCCGACGGAGAAGAAAACTGCGTCAAGCCGTTGAATTCTCCAAAACGGCCCAG
The DNA here is from genome assembly GCA_964568545.1 of uncultured Deferribacteres bacterium. Classification (GTDB taxonomy): domain Bacteria; phylum Zhuqueibacterota; class JdFR-76; order JdFR-76; family BMS3Abin05; genus BMS3Abin05. The sequence continues at coordinate 4,201 of CAZMRE010000016.1, forward strand.
ATCCAGTTTGATGTTTACCGGAACCGCTCCGTTATTCGGGTCAAACTGCAGGCTGTTTGCACCATCGGAGTAGGTAAAGGAAGCAATTGATCCATCCGAATTGAAGGAAATTTTTCCATTTCCCCCGCTGGAAACAATCTCATTTCCTTTGAATCTAATATTCCAGGTCCATTGATTGCGGATATCCGTTTTCTTAAATTCCATAATCATCGTGTGCTTTTGCCCCAACGCATCATAGACGGAGATATTGGCTGTGTGGGTGGCATCCTTGGCTGCTTGCATTTCGGCGAAACTCATAATCGAATTCAATGCCGCATTCCCACTTTCCCGAACGGTAATGGCTTGAAGCGCGTTTTCTTCACCGGGGTCGCCGTTTACGACCAATGCACCGCCATCAATATGAGCACCTGTATCATTCTTGATTTCAAAAACCGTGTTAATTTTATTCAGCAAATCAGATAACTTGGAATCCGCTGCAACCGTAAAATTCCCAGAAACCAGCGCACCGTTTTTCATCACGCTTAAATCAATTTGATCGCTTGCAGAGAGGTTCAGCGAATTGCCCACAGAATTTAATAAATCGGTTAGCAGATCATCTTTTGTTGCCTTGTGCGAGAATTGATCCGTATTGGTTGAGGTCGTATCATTCACTGTTCCATCGGCCCCAGAAAGTGCCACTTTTAAGGAAGCATTGTTGCTGGAAAATGAAACTGTTGTATCCCCGGCCCCGGCAACACCGGCAATTTGAATCGAACCGTTATTTGTTAATGTTGCCGTAAATTTTGTGCCAAAATCATTATTAATTTCAGCCACCAAATCATCCAGGGAATGAAAATCGCCGTGTCCAGTACCCGTGTCCTTCTGCGCGTATGTGTAAACCTTTGTAGTGGATCCGTCTGAAACAGTTACCGTTGTTGCACCGGGTGTAATTCCAGACATCACAGAATTGGCAGATCCCTTGGCGTATAGACCATTCACATCGCTGTCACTGCCTGCCTTTTCAATGGCAAACATGATATTCGATTTGAGAATCGTACCCACCGGTTTCACATCGGAATTCAGGTTTCCGGTAAATTCCACCTTTGTTGTAGCCTTTGCTGCCACCTTCTGGCCAAACGGCAAGATTAAATCAGTAATGGGAGTACCCGGCTTAATATCGCCATTGGGGTCAGCCATCATTCCCTGAACCACGTAGCCGGTAGTGGGATTCACTAATCGCCCGTTGGCATCAAATTGAAAATTACCGGCACGGGTGTAGTATTCATTGGAACCATCACTTAGAACGAAAAACCCGTTCCCTTGAATGGCCATGTCTGTTTTTACACCGGTGGATTCCAAATTGCCCTGAGTAAAAATCGTGTCAACGCTTCCCATTTGAACCCCCAATCCAACCTGCATGGGATTGGTGCCGCCTTTTCCATCATAGGGGCGCGTGGCTCCTCTTACCGTTTGTGCAATTGCCTGGGCAAAAATAGCCCTGCCGGCCTTAAAACCAATGGTGTTAATGTTAGCAATATTGTTGCCAATAACATCCATTCGTGTCTGGTGACTTTTAATGCCACTAACACCTGAAAATAATGATCGCATCATGATGACATACCTCCTTTTTTCCTGAGCTACTTCTGTCGGTCAGCAGCTCTGGGCCTCTCCTTAAAGCGAGGCTTCTCGGAGTCCAGCCCATTCGTACTTTTGTTAGTTTCTCTGGGTTCTTCCTGAAAATGCATACTTTTTGATCAG
>CAZMRE010000016.1:6037-19537 GCA_964568545.1 uncultured Deferribacteres bacterium
AAACTGAAAAAATCAAAATCAGAACTTAAAATGCAAAAATACCTACCAATTGCGGTTACGCATCTAAAAAAGGTCTATTTGATTTTTGCATTCGTCTGCCATTTCTTATTTGATTAGTAGATGACAAAAGTAAACATTATCCGGATGAATGATTTTTTCAGTTCTGAATTACCATTGCACTGTCGATATTTGTGACAATCCCATCATCCATCTGATCGCGAGCCATGGCCGTTACCACCGTCCGATTCGGAATATTCACAACAAATGCTAATTGATTCAACAAAATCAGCGAATCATTTGCACCTTTTTCGGCGGCCCGGCTGACAGCCGATTTCAATCGCTCGCGGTCGGCCTGAGACACATGAATGTTTCGGGATTCAAGCCGTCGCAGTGCGTGCGCCGAAAACTTCAGGCCCGCTGCCTCCTTCAGCTTCTGATCAAACAGCTTCCGAAACGATCCGGGAGATGTTCCGCCCGATTGTTTCCCAGACTGAGGCCTGGGCTGCAGGGGCTGAATGATCAGGCGCGGATCATTAATCCTTGCATTCATACGTTCCTCATCATTTTAAAACTTCCTGAACATCGCCAATTCCGTACATTTGCCCGTTCACCATTAAATAGGCACCGCCATTTGAATAACGAACGCTGTCTACTTTCCCAACGAGATAAGTCGGGACGTTAATTTCTTTTTTCTTAGAATCAATTCCTTTGACTACAACCTTGTACGTTCCACTGGCCAAGGGTTCACCATCCTTGTCTTCGCCATTCCACCGGTACACATGGTCACCGGATGACTCCCCGCCTAATGTTTGGGTAGTCACCAGATTTCCCTGACCATCGTAAATTTCAATGGACACGTGGTCTGCCGTTTTGGGCAAATTATAATGGATTTCCATTCCGTCATTTTCGTTTAATTGAAATTGATTCGTCTGAATCTTGACGCTTTTGCCGATCAACGTGGTCGCCATCGAATTTCCGATGGATTGCGCCAACAAGGCATTCGACTTAACGCTGTTGTCAAACTTGGTATTCAGATTCTGAATTCCTTCCAGCGAGCTGAATTGCGCCAGTTCGGCAACAAAGGCCTCATTTTTCATCGGTTCCATAGGACTCTGGTATTTCAATTGCGTGACTAACAATTTCAGGAAATCTTCCTTTCCCAAATTGGCGCCGTTCACCTGCATAATGCTGCTAATGTCCGTCCCGGAGCCAGCTTTTCCGGCAACACCTGATATGGCACTCATACAATCACCTCCTTTTTGTCACGCCACATACTCCACAGAATTGTAACCAAATCTGCGGCTGCGTGTTTGTTGTTCTGTTTCGTTGTGTTGATTCAAAAAATTCCCCGAATTCGTGAACTGATTTTTGCCCTGCTTCTGTCCGAAATCACCTCCTTGCTGTGGTTGATTTTGAAATGATTGTCCCTGCTGGAATGGCTCACTTTGCAGATTCAGATTCACCTGCACATGTTCAATTTTGAAACCTTGCTGTACCAGAAAGTGTTGTAGCGATTGAATGTGCTGCTTCAACAAGTGCTGTGTTTTGGGTTTGTTGACCAAAATTTTCACGTTAATTTGATTTTGCACGGTTTCCACCAGCAATCGAATAGTGCCAAGACTGTCCGGCTTGAGTTGAATCTGCATCTGGGCGCCGCCTTGCTGAATTAAAAGTCGCGTGCTTTGAACAAGCTTATTCAAGATTTGCTTTGGGATTGGAGACCCCGCCGCGCTTTCAAGAAGTGGAGTCAATTTTCCATTTTGTGAAACCGTTTCCGTGCGGCTGAAATTACTTTCCGGAATCACCTGACTTATTCTGCTCTTTGTTGTCTGCGGTGTTTTTTGCAGAACTTCTTTCCCGTGAGAAGATGTTTTCTCCGTGTGCATCGATTTCTTATCAGCCGCGAATCCCTTTTCATCGAATGCAAAAGGAATTTTTTCAGATTTTAATCCGGGGTTGCTTGAAAGGGGTGCCGGTCTGGCATCCTGATTCGAATGATTTGCCGGGTGCGTCATTTGATTTCGCAATCCGCTGAAAGCCTTTTTTTCAGCGGATTTTGTCGCTGGAATTGCCGCATTCTTCGCAGGCTTTTTCTGAGATTTTCTGTACCCTACAAGTTGAATGGCTTGTTCCCCGGCAACTTTGGATCGATTGGTAGAATACTCCCGAGAAAACGCACTTTCCAAAAATTTTGGCTGCGGTTCGGCAGCTCTATCATTCTCTGCTGGCAGGCTGCCGGATGGGGCTGCCCCGCCCTTTTCTATTAAGCTGTCTCGACCCTGCCGAAATTTTAAGGGCGTTTGCGACCCCTTTGTCAGCGTCGATTGAACTGCCGGATGAGATATTGAATCGCTCTTTTTGGCAAAGATTGGGTGGGAATTTTTCGCTTCACTTTGCCGAATTTGTTTTTGACTAATGGTTTCTCCAGCAGACTTGGAAATCCCTTTCGGGACTGAAATAATTTCTTCGATTGCTAATTTTTCGGGCGCCACTTGCTGAAAATGCAAACCCTGCGCCTGAGCAGGTTTTGATTTTGGCAAAGCCGATGATTCCAGATTTTTACCAGGAGCAGTTACTCGATTCTTTTTTCCCACTGGAGAGGGATCGCTGGCGGGAACCTTTCCCCCCCCGGAAAGACTCGTTTTCTCCGCTGGAAAACCTGCCTGCTTTCTGTTTGCTCTCTCGCGTGTTGAGTGTGGATTTTTTTCAGTGGATTCAACCTTTTGCGAGGCATTTTTCTCTTGAACAAATTGCAAATTGGATGTTTCATTTAAAGGAAAAACCTTGGCGGCCAATTTCACAACCCTTGCCTTTTCCATCAATTGAGGCAGCTTTTGCGCCAGTCTTTTCTGGGCCTTTTCATCCCGAATATCCACTTCCTGAACCTTTATTGAAATGTTCTTTTGAGAATCCCTTGCGGGAACAAACTCAATAGGCTCCTTTTCCGAGATTTTTACAGTCCCCTCCACAGAAATAAGAATTGACTTTACAGAGCCACCCTTTTTGAAAATCCGCAAAGCCCGCGGCGAAGCCGCTTCGCCATTTCTTTTGGATTTCCACTCAGGAATCTCGGCGAGCGGTTCGTTTTTCAGCGTACCAACGGCCGCTTCCTTTTCCGAATGGACAGCCCGCATTTTCGCAGACCCTTTCGTTTCGCCGCTTGGCTTTTTAATCATCTCTGCCACTTTCGCCGTTGCACCCTTCTCATTCAACAGCGCATGCTGGGATTCAGCTTCCTCAGAAACGGGCAGTAGCATCCAGGAGAATACCTCTTTTTGCGGGGTTTCGCCACGGCTTTGAACTGCGAGTTTGTCTGCGCCCGCACCGGTAGTTTTATCTTCCCAAATAAGCGTTTTCTCATTTGTGGGCGGTAACAAAAGCACTATTTTCTGCATTTGGCTGTTTTTGGTTGTTTTGCCCGATTCCTTTTCCTCTGTGCCTTTTGTGTCTAACAAGACGGGTGCTTTTTGGGGGGACGTCCCTTTCGTCACCGGCCGCCCCTCTGCGCGGACAGCACTCTCTTCAAAAATAGCCGCTTTCCCCCCCAGAACAGATGTTTGTTTTTGCAAAACCGATTCCTGTGCCGCACCGCCTTCTACTGTTTCACTTGATTTCCCTTCCCGACCGCCTTCGGTTTCGAGCGCAATAAGCAATTCCGTTGAAGCCTTCTCTTTCTTCTGCATGCTCCCTTTTGCCCGAACATCTTCATTCCCGGAAACAGGCAGTTTCTTTCCGGGCACGGTTGCTTGTTTTCCAGAAATTAAAACCGGAATAGCAATGAAGACACCCTCTGATTCCTTTGCTCCTTTTTTGTCAGATCCTTTGGGCGATTTTGTCACCAAAATTTTTTGAATCCCTTTCGGATTTTTTGAGAGGTGTTTCAAAAGAGCCTCGGGCAAAATCTTTATCCCTCCGGGAAGCCGAATCGAAGCACTCTCACCTTTTCCATTTGCCTTTTGTGGAAGAGCGTTGAAAACTTCCGGTTGGGCCTTCCGCCTGTTGAAGGAGGAAGCGGAGTGTAAACTGCCCATCGCCAATTTTAGCAGGAATTCCTTTTGTGCAATCGCCGAATCTTGAGTGGGAACATTCCCAAATGCAAGATGCCGTACGGGTAAAGCGGACTTTAAATGCGCAGCTTTGAACGACACAACTTCATTTGCCACAGAAAATCCAAGAAGTTTCCCAAACAATCTGGAAAAAATTATCCTTGCCGTGCCCGCTTTTTCCTGACCGCCCTGAAGCAATACCGGCAGCGTGGCCTTTTGCTTATTCTGTTTAATTCCAAAAAGTGAAATCAGGGTATTGGCACCCATGGTGTGCTCCCAGTCAATTCAATGAAACATATTTTTGTGTTAATGCCGCCGCCCGGGAAGGCTCCAGTGCCCCAAGAATGGTAGCCGCCTGCCTTTCAGGACTAATCTGCAATAGGGTTAAAATGGTTTTGTTGTCAAGACTGAGCAAAAATTTGCCTACCTTTTGCCCATTCATGGTTTTTAGCATTTTTGCCACCCGTTGAACACGAGTGTACTGCTCCTGAGTCAGGGCGTTGTCCAGACTGTCTTTCTTCGCCTGCAAAACAGCCACTCTGATTGCAAGTGTGGACTTTTTTGTCGCCAGTTTTCGGTAATCCGCTTGAATCTTTTTAATCTTTTTCTGAAAGTCTTTAATGGAGGTTTTCATGCTGCCAATTTCACCTTGCAGAGCCTTCACAGAATCCTGCAATGTCTTTTTTTCTTGCAGTGCATTTTGCAGGCGCAATTTCTCACCGGTTACAACCTCCGTTCGCCACCTCACCGTAACCGGAAGCTCAGGCCCGTAAAGCGCCACGTAAGTGACAAGCAATATTGCAAAAAATGAAAGGGAAAATCCGAACAGCCCAAATGCCAATCCCTTTAGAGCCCCGTTTTCCGAACTCGTTACTGTGCCTCTATTTGCCATTTTGTCCGTGCCTTGCTTTGGGTTGCTAATTCATCAATCATTTTTTGATCTTCCTGATTAAAGGCATAAATATATTCTTTGTATTTTTTCTGGTGTAATTTTTCCAATATTTTCTTTTCCTGGGAAATTTTTTTTAATTCATTTCCCGCTCGTTTTACCTCTTTTTGGGCGTCCTCGACCCGAATTTCCTGATCCTTTTTTGAATGCCGAATTTGATTTAAATACTTGTAATAACTAAGCATTTCCGTGGCCTTGAATGTCTTTTTCTCCGCCATTTCCCTGATAATTGTCTTTTCCAATTTCCAGAGCTGTTCCAATTTCATCTCTTCAAAATCCAGAACTCTGATTTTTTGAGCCAATTGAAGGGCTTTTTGCTGCTCAAAATGCCTCTTGCTGTTTTCCAGTTTTTCCAGCCTGAATTTGAATTTTTTCACCCAGACTTTTCCTGTTTTTACACCTTAATCAGAATCCGTTGAAATTTTTGCCATGAGGACAGCAAATCTCTAAAAAATATATGCACTCCCAAAAACACTAATGAGACAGATTCCAATCCTATTGGCTTCAATAAAATCAATTCGTGAAAATTAGTGGGTATTATCTTTTTGAATTAGAGTCCTTCGCGTCTTCGAGTCTTTGCGGCCATAAAACATTAGACAAATTAAACAATCGAGAACAAAGCATCCACAATCTGATCAAAAGTATTTTTGTCATCCACATTCTGTTGAAGAAATTGGTTCAGTTTATCGATTTTTTCAATTGCCTGATCGATTTTAGGATTGCTCCCTTTCACATACGCCCCGATGTTAATCAAATCCTCAGCTTCGCGGTAAACGGCAAGCAAATTCAAGAATTCCCGCGCCTTTTTCAGGTGATCGCTTTCAACCACTTCCGACATGACGCGACTCACACTTTGCAGAGGATCGACTGCCGGATAGTGCCCCCGATTGGCCAAATCCCGTGAAAGCACAATGTGTCCATCCAAAATGGAACGCGCGGAATCCGCCACCGGATCGTTGAGGTCATCTCCCTCAACCAAAACCGTGTATAAACCCGTAATACTGCCGACAGTAAAATTTCCCGCTCTCTCCAGTAATCTGGGCAATAGCGTAAATGTGGACGGCGTGTAGCCTTTTGTTGCCGGAGGTTCCCCAATGGCCAACCCGATTTCCCGCTGCGCCATGGCAACGCGGGTCACGGAATCCATCATGAGAAGCACATTGAGCCCCTGATCCCGAAAATACTCGGCGATGGTTGTGGCCGTAAACGCTCCCTTGATTCGCACCAAAGGTGAGCTGTCCGATGTGGCCACCACGACAACCGATCGTCTCAGCCCCTCTTTGCCAAGGTCTCGCTCAATAAACTCCCGCACCTCGCGTCCCCGTTCGCCGATCAATGCAATCACATTCACATCGGCGGAGGTGTTTCGGGCAATCATACCCAGCAGCACACTTTTTCCCACGCCACTGCCGGCGAAAATCCCCATTCGCTGTCCCTGTCCCAGAGTAATCAGGCCGTCAATTGCCTTTACTCCCGTTGCAATGGAACGGTGAATGGGCGGGCGGTTAAGCGGATTAGACGGCATCTGGTAAATGGATCGCTTTTCGGCGTAATCAACCGGGCCGTCATTATCGATGGGTTCACCCAATCCATTGAGAATTCGTCCAAGCAGTCCTTCGCCCACGCCGATGCTCAAGTCCTCATTTGTAGCAACCACTTCAGAGCCAGGGCTGTAGCCGGAAATATCATTCAGCGGCATCAACAAAATTTTATTTTCCCGGAAGCCCACCACCTCGGCCCGTCCCTCCTCTTGTCCATTCCTGGGCCGAATTGTGCACAGATCGCCCAGAGACACACGGGGGCCAACGGATTCCATTATCATTCCAATAATTTGATAAATTCTCCCTATCTGCACAATCGGATCGACCTGCTTGAGGCGTCTGTTGTAATGCGCCAGAATATCTCGCTCCGGACTACTTTTCATCTTGCTTTTCCTCCAACAGAGATTCCTCAATTTTTTGCAATTGCACATCCAACTCTGCGTTGATGATCCCTGAATCGGACTCCAAAATGCAGCCGCCTCTTTCAATGGATTTTTCCGGGACAATTTGGACATCAGTAAATTGTTTTATTTCAGGAAGATATGTTTCAATTCCGCGCTCAAAAACAGCCGTATCTTCAGGATTCAGTTTGACAATCAGATAGCTTCTCTGATCGACTTTCTTCAAAGCCTCCCGAACCGTGTACAGAATGAGATCCGGGTTCACCGAAATCTCCTGATGAACCACTTTTTTTGCAATCTCAAAAGCCAATTGAACAATGGCCACCTCGTTTTCCTTGAAAAGCGTCTCTTTCCGCTCTTCCCATTCGCTTAAAATGGCTTGAAGCGCATGAACGTAGGGGCGAATTTCTTCCTGTCCCATGCGGATACCCTCATCTCTCCCCTGATGGAATCCCATTTGATAGGCCGATTTCTCGCGCCGATCCACCTCCTCCTTTGGAAGATATTCGTCCAGATTGATCCCCGTTTGTTCAAAGCCTCCTTGGAAGGAATGTGAATCACTAGCGGGGGAATCCTTTTGAAAGGCTTCTTTTTTCGAATGCTTCGACTCACCATCCCCCCGAAAATCACCAAGTAACTCATCTTCAAGTAAATCAAATCGCTCAAATGGCTCTTGAGTGGTTTCGATTTTCGGATTCTTAAGGACGCGACCTGAACGCAGCCTAAACAATGACATCCTCCTCTCCACCAGCCCGGTGAATCACAATTTCGCCACTTTCCTCCAAATTTGCCACAATTGCCAGAATGCGCCGCTGCGCCTCCTCGACTTCTTTTACACGAACAGGCCCCATATACTCCAATTCTTCCCTGAGCATATTTCCCGCGCGCTCTGACATATTTCCAAAGATTTTTGCCTTTACTTCTTCCGAGGCGCCTTTCAAAGCGAGACTTAGTTCTTTTGAATCAACCTCTTTCAGAATCTTTTGCATCGAGCGGTTGTCAACCATAATGAGATCGTCAAATGTAAACATGAGATTCTTAATTTGCGTGGCCAATTCCGGATCGACCCGTACCAGTCCCTCCAAAACCGTTTTTTCAGTCACTTTTCCGGCCTGGTTCAGTAAATCGGCGACCACCTTTTCTCCCTCAATTTCGCCAATTTCATGAATAATCTCGCCTTTGAAATTGGCATCGATAAATCCTTCAATTTCCCCAATAACTTCCGGGGAAATCTGATCCAATTGTGCCAGGCGATAGGCCACCTCTACCTGAAATTCCTGGGAAAACTCATCGTAAATTCTCGCCGCCTTGGCCGGATCCAGATGGGCCAAAACCACGGCAACGGTTTGCGGGTGCTCCTTCTCCAGAAAATTCAGAAGCCGATCTTTCGGAACTTCTTCCAGCCTCTTAAAACCCTTTTGCTCAACGGTTTTTACATTCTTCAATTTTCGGAGCACCTTTTCCGCCTGCTTATCTCCGAGCGCACGTTCCAGAACTTGCCGGGCATAATCTTCTCCCGCATCCGAAATGAAATTCTGGGACAACAGCATCTGATAAAACTCTTCAATGACATCATGAATAATATTGGAAGGGATTGTTTTTAGATTGGCAATTTCCTGGGTTAGTGTCTCTACATCCGCCGGTTTTAGATTTTTAAAAATCTTTGTCGCAGCATCCACACCAATTGCTACAAGGAGAATGGCTGCCTTTTGGCGGCCGGTCAGATTCTTAAAAGCTAACTTAGGCATTTTCATCCTCAACTTCATTTACCAGCCAGGCCTTTAACAGTTTGGCTGCCCCATCCGGATTTTCGCTGGTCAAATTAGCTACCTTCTGCTGAATCTGGATCTTTTTCTGCGTTTCAAGGGGAATTTCCTGGACAATTTCATCATCTCCAAAAGGCAGTTCCGTATCCTTTAAAGGTTGAATTTCCGTTTTGAAACTTCGAATAATTTTCATAACTCCAAAAAGAACAAGCACAATGGAAAGCCCGTAAAGCCCCTTCCGAATAATTCCGGCCCAAAATGCCTGCTTTTCCGCTCTGGCAAGCGCCTCCTGTTCCTTGTGAAGAAAACTTCTGTCAAAGGCCACGTTAACCACATTGATCACATCGTGGCGTTTCGCACTAAAGCCGATAGCGCTTTTTACAACACTCGTGAGTTTCTGCATTTCTGCAGGCGAGCGCGGCTGATATTCTCGAACAAGCTTTCCATCTTTTCCCTTTGTCGTGACATATTTTCCGTCAATCATAACGGCAACACTCAATCTCCGAATGGTTCCTACGCCCTGCACCACCTGCTGGACGGTCTTGTTTATTTCGTAGTTGCGAACGTAATTTTCCACCTTCCCCCCGCTGCCATTGCTCGTGTCGCCCGGAGAAAGCTGGTAATTGGTTTCCTCGCTGCGGAGAACGGTGGTGTCAGGACTGTATTTTTCAAATGTTTTCTGAACCTTGTTGAAATCCAGATCGGCACTAACACGGACAATGGCATTTCCACTGCCCACCGCCTGCTCCAGTAGCGACTGCACTTTTTTTGAATAGTAGGATTCAATTCGTTCCTGAAGAGCAACTTGTGAGGATGTCAGTCCCGCCGTGTCGTCTTTCCCCAAAATTTTGGAAAGAATATTTCCATAGGAATCGATGATGGTAACGTGGTTGGGCTGGAGACCCTCGACGCTTGAGGATACCAAATTTGCAATGCCCCTAACCTGCTGATCCCTCAATTTTGCACCCGGCTGAAGCTGAAGGGTTACCGATGCCGTCGTAGGCTTTTGATCCTCAACAAACAGGCTCTCATCCGGCAAAACCAGGTGGACTCTGGCCCGTTTGACCTCATTTAGCGAAGAAATTGTACGGGCCAATTCTCCCTCAAGTGCACGCTGGTAATTGACCCGCTGAACAAAATCCGTAGCTCCGATATTGTTCTTGTCAAAGATTTCGTAGCCAACGCCTCCCTGAGCAGGCAATCCCTGATTGGCCAGCGAAATACGCTCTTCGTAAACCTTACGGCGGGGCACCAAAATGGTCGTCCCCCCGGATGCCAACTTGAAGGGAACTTTGTCAGCTTTCAATTTTTCAACGATTGTTCCGGCCTCCTGGGGATCCAATTGTGAAAACAGGATTTGATAATCTTTCTTTGACGAAAAAAGCACAACAATGGTCAGCAAGAGCAGCGTTCCAACTGTTGTTCCAACAATTACGACCCGCTTACTTTTATCAAACTTAAAAAACGTCTCTTTAATCTGTGCAAAAATTGTTTTTAGCTGGTCACCCATTTGCCCTTAGCTTCCTCCTCACACTTGTGTCCGCATCACTTCGCGATAGGCATCAAGAATTTTGTTCCGAATTTGCATCATTAATTCAAAGCTGGTAGAGGCCTTTTCAACTGCTACCATTACATCGTGTACATCGTTGATTTCCCCGGCCGCCAGTTTATTGATTGATTCCCCGGCATCCTGCTGCAATTTATTCACTTCCGCAATAAAGCCCTTTAGCGTGTTGTCAAAACTCTCCCCTTCCGGTTTCGGAAGATTCTTCTTTTGAGTGATTTCGGCGGGTATTAAGCTGCCGGGCGTTGTCTGTATCTTTTGGAGCATTTTCATCTCATCCCTTTAGATCAAGTTTTTGGCCCAAATAAGCCGGATTTGCTTTCACATGCCCCCCTCGCGAATACCCCACATCCTGAACAGAATGGGCTTCAAATTTTGCCTGAATTTCCACTTTTTCCTTAACTGACAGAATTTTTTCTGCCTGAGGACTGAACACTCTCGTTTCCGTCCCATCTGTTTTTTTGACAGAAGCCGCCTTCAGATTCTTTCCGAATCCTGCTTTTTGAACCTCTTTTGGAACAACACGGCCGCTTTTTTGAACCTTTGGGTTTTGGTACAGAGGACTATTTGAGATTGAATTTAACTTCATAAGTACCTCTCTCTAAATTTCAAGTGCCTTTTTGGCCATTGTTTTCGCCGATTCGATTGCCATGGCATTGGCTTCGTATGCCCGCGACGCTGTAATCATGTCCACCATTTCCACAACAATATTAATGTTTGGATAGCGCACATAGCCATTCGCATCGGCATCCGGATGGTCAGGATCGTACACCAACCGATAGGGATTCTTTTTTTGTAGCGTTTCGTCAGACGTCACACCCGAGGCAGGATCGGCACTGTTAACAGGATCCAGAACGGTCTTAATGTGAGAGGGATCAGTAGTAACAAGTCGATCATCCTGCATGGCAAGCATTTCATTAAACGGGGTTGATTCCTTTACCTCTTTCGTGACCACAATTTTTCGCTGATATGGCCGGCCATTCTGCGTGCGAGTGGTTTCAGCATTTGCAATATTGCTGGCGATCGCATTTAATTTTCGCCGCTGAGCCGACATTCCGGAGGCGCTGATGTCAATGGAAGAAAACAAGGGAGCAATTTTCATTTGTCCATTCCTCTACCGTGTCCGTTCATTGATGGCTTCCTTTAAGCGATTAAACTGAATGGAAACCAGTTTTGCAGAAAAGGCATAATATAGCTGATTTTTCGCCAAATTCGACATTTCCTGATCCACATCCACATTGTTGACACCGCTAGCTCGCGTGCGTGCTTTGTCCACGATTACTTTTGGTTGAACATTTTCAATGTCATTTGTTCCAATTTGAATATGCTTGGGATTGGTAACCATCCCAGAAATTTTTTCTGGATCCAGGGCTTTCCGAAGCTCCGACTCAAAAACTACCTCCTTGCGCTGATAATTAGGCGTTTCGACATTTGCAAGATTACTAGCAATAGTTATTTGACGCAAAGAGGCCGCATCCAAAGAGCGCTTTAAAACGGGAACATTAATACGCGAAAACAAGCTTTTCAAAATCATGAAGGTGCTCCTATTTTTCAGAGCAACCCTAAAGCAATGGATGTGCCAAACGGAATTCTCTATTGGGGATGATTTTATTGGCTTGTTTTTTATGAAGATAAATTTGTAGTCAAAAAAGGTATATTTAAAAAAGATAGGAAAAAAGGGAAATTCTTACCTATTAACAGGCAGTGTTTTCCCCGGTAGGAACCATTTAGATAAGCAGTCAAAACCAAAAACACCCAAATGAATTTGGATAACTGCTGGCAACATAATTCGGATTTCGCATTTGTTTTGACCAATGACCTTGCGACACTGACTGCTTACAAAAATACGTAACAGAACTTATGAAATAGACCACTCATCACAACTACCTCACAATGGCAATCTTTTTCACCATAAACACATCCTGGCCGGAAATGACCGCCAGGTAAACGCCGGAAGGCAAAAAATCCCCTGAGGAAGACTCACCATTCCAGGCAATGGTACGGAAATGAAATCCTTTTGCCACACGGCCCAGAGAGCGACTAAATACTTTTTGTCCGTTTTCGGTTAGAATGGAAAACTCCACAAATGATTTTTCCTTTGCCGTGAACTCAAAGGACAAATAATTCTCCCGGCCAATCACAAACGGGTTGGGGTAGATTTTTTTGAGGGAATTCGCATACGAGAGAGTCCCCTTGCCTCGCACAATTTGCAACGTGAAATCCCGCTTTTTCTGGAAGCTTGAACTGTAATCGTATTTCTCAGGACACTGGGTATTGGAGGTTATAGCAATAATTTCGGAGAGAGCCGGAACGTACCCGATATTTCCACCATCATCCGGGTGAAAGAGGAATGTACTGTATCGATTATCTTTTGAAACAATGGCTTCACTCATCCATTCTGTAGGTTCATTGTACGACTGATTTAGACAGTAGGTTTGGGGTTCCTGTGGAATAAACTTGCAATAATGAGATGTCAAGAATGTCGTGCTGCCCGAAACGGAGGTGTCCGATTGAAAAGGAATAACCTGCGACACATAAATTTCAGGGTAATGATTCCCTTCATCATAATATTTGGTTGTGTCGGCTCGCTCCCCCGTAAAATAGTTCCAGACGGCAAATGTACCAAATTCTGTTGAAAAATCACTTCCATTGGCTACAATGGCACGTTTCATCGCTTTCAGGCTGTTCTCATTTGGCATGTCATCCCAAATGTCGTGCACAATTTTCCTACCGTAACGCTGGGACAAAAAGTGCAGCCATACGGTAGCGCCGTATTCATAAGCCCCGTTGTAGGTAGTCAGAGGAAGATTGGTATTGTTGAAAAAATCGGGCAAATTGGCGTAATAATCATTAATGGAATTGTAGGCTTGATCTTCCATCCAAACAGAGGACATTTCGTAAAAATAAAAATCCTTGCTTCGAACAATGTACCCCAATTGAATGACATGAAAAAATTCGTGCGCAGCTGTCACCTTGAGGGCATCGAGGCCATGTGTTGCAAATCCCCTGCCTTTAAAATCGTTGTCCAATTCAATGTAGCTGGAGACGTGGCGGTCATTGTCTACAAATTGAGAATCGGGAGTTGTAAAACCGTAGGCGTTAATGTTGTGAATATAAACATCAATCTGCGGATCATTGGGATTATCAACGGGGGGCTTTCGATAGCCAAGTGTGTCAATTTCAAATTCATAGCAGCGGTCGAAGATTTTCCCAGCTTCCTCAATCCAATCGGG
>CAZMRE010000017.1:0-2864 GCA_964568545.1 uncultured Deferribacteres bacterium
TGCCACGAGCTTCAGCTCGTGGATCACAATTTAATTCATATTTTTGGGGTTTTAATCCCCAAAAGACTGAAATGATCGGGGTTAAAACCCCTTATTATTTGAGGAAGAAACCGTCGACAAAAGTTTTGGTAGCAGACAGGATGAAAACAGTGTGAACCTGACCATACAGGATATTTTGGAAAAAATCCGAACACGGGTGAATTCACAATTACCAGTTGCCTCTCGTATTCAAAAAATAATCGAACAAACGGAAGCCTTTTTAAAAACACCCACTAATAAGGTTAAGCGGGTAGAATGCGTTCCGGATTATTTGGTTTCCTGAAGATATCTACAACCGGTGCAAAAATGAGGTATTCAATTGAAATTATGCCACAGCTCTCGATTCCCGAAGATGAAATTGTGCTCAAATTTATTCGATCCTCGGGGCCAGGCGGACAAAATGTAAACAAGGTTTCCACGGCCGTTCAGCTCCGATTTGATATTGCACACTCTGCTTCACTGCCAGAAGAAATTCGAGAAAGATTGTTCCACTTGGCACGAAATCGCATTTCAAAAGAAGGCGTTTTAATCATTGAAGCCCATTCTCATCGGAGCCAGGAAGGAAATCGCAAAGAAGCCCTCAACCGCTTGATTGCCCTTTTACGGAAAGCCTCCCAGCGGCGAAAAGTCCGTTACCGAACAAGCCCTCCCGCCGCCGCCAAACGAAAACGACTGGAAGCCAAAAAGCGACGAAGCGAGCTAAAAAAAATGCGCTCCCGGGTTGACTACACATAATTTCCAAAAAGCGCCGTGTCTTGCGGAATCTTTCTATGGAAAATTGAGGTAAGCGTCCATTTTAAAAAGGTTTCAGCCGCGAATTCCACAAATTCCCCCGGATTGATTTTATTGAAATTAATGGAATTAAAATTTATGTAATTGGTCGTCATTAGAGTGTACTCATCAAAAAATTATTTTTTCTTGACATTCCCTTTGTTTTTCAATAACTTAAATAAGAATATTAATAGTTTGCATAAAAAGAAACGGCCTGGATGCTCTTTTGGACGCTGGTTTGGCAACCACTTCGCTCACAACAGCCAAGTTGGAGATATTGAGAAATAATTGGGGCTGTTTTAAACGGTCACTAAATGGCTCTTTTGCTTCGTTCTTAATTTCGGCTATTCGAATTTGTTTCGGATTTCATGCTTCGGATATGCCCCGGAGTTAGCCTTATGACATCACTGCGAACATAACCCTTTCCCCCAAAAAGGAATAACCCCGCTGCAAGCAACGGGGTATCCAAATTTCCCCGAAAATCTCCATATCTCCCCAGAATCGGGGAGAAAAACCCCTATGTTGGACTTAATGACTTATGCGTTTTAATATTACGGCGTTACCAACAGCTTCTTCGTAAGAATCCCATTTGCCGTTTGTAACTGGTAAAAATATAGCCCCCTACTCAATCCAGATAAATTGGCCTTGAGGATATGCTGCCCCGCAGGCAATTTCCCTTCAAAAAGGGAACGCATTTCCTGACCCAGAAGATTGAAAATTTTCAGTGAAACGGTTTCTTCCGCTGGAATCTGAAAAGAAAATTGTGTTTCGCTGCTACCGATAGGACTCACGCGAACCGGATTGGGATAATTCTGTTCCAATTTAAATTGGACAGGAATTTCCTGCGCTAACTCGTGCCCTTTCACGCTTGAAACGGTTGTGTTCCACAATGCCAGGTTTTGCGGGCCATCGCCTACGTTGTAGCGCTGAACTACCGAATCAACCGCGGTGCCAACCACATCCACCTGATCCTCTTTGAAGGCAGCTACGAAAACATGCCCGTCATCGTCCGCAAGAACACCCATGGCACCCTTACCGGTAAGAATCGGGTTGGCATCGCTGCGAATAACCGTATCATTTATGGCGTCGTATTTTAGCACGTGCCCGTAATCCGTCCAGCCGCCTGCACCCAGATACGCCAGACCACTGGGAGCAAATGTAATACTTGAAGGCGTTCCTCCAATGGCGATGGTGTCTATGATTGAATTGGCCGAAGGATCAACGACAACCACTACGCCCGGAACATTCCAAAAATTTCCGGTGCAAACCACATGCAGACGCCCATTGGGCCCAATGGCAATATTCTGGGGATTCGTGGGCGTCAGGATAGAATCAACCACTGCGCGTGCCACCGCATCAATCACATAAACAGTCCCCTGGCCATAAGAATAGGTGCTTGCATTGTAGGCCGTATTGGTCACATAAACCTTTCCGTTTGCAGACAGAATTCCCTCCGGGGAAATCCCCACAGCAATAGAATCCATCACCGAGCCGGATGCCACATCCACAACAGAAACCGAATTGGCCATAAGATTCGAAACAAAAATTTCCCCAGTACTTTTGCAAAGGGTGAAATCCCATGGATTTTTGTTGGTACCTAAATCAATCTTTTTAACTTCCCGTTTGGAAAGCAAATCAAAAATTTGCAGCGTACTGGAAACTGAATTCAACACGTACAGCGAATCACCCTGAATTCTTGCTTGATTGGGAACATTATCCGTTGTAAATACATTATTCCACACACGATTTTCAGACACATCAATCCTTGAAACAGACTCCCCGAGACCATTCACCACAAATAGGTTTGAATAAACTGTCTGAGCGTGCACCATCCCCGCAAACAACAACACCAACATCACCGTGCTAAACCAACGTTTCATAAAATGACCTCCTTCTTTTGTCTAATGACTGTTTTGATCAATTAAAAACCACAGAGAAAAAGAAAAGTTTACTTTTCCCTGTGTAACTCTGTGTCTTTTCTGTGTTCATCTGTATAACAAAAAGAATAACACAGAGAACCACAGAAATTAAAAAGAGAGAGCCACAGAGAAAAA
>CAZMRE010000017.1:2964-19427 GCA_964568545.1 uncultured Deferribacteres bacterium
AAAAAAAGTTAAACAAACAATGCTTTACCTCTTTACTTTAAGAGTAATCTGAACAGATCGACCAGGCATCGGGTATCGTTCCAAAATCTGGTATCTTGAATTCGTCAAATTGTCAATTGTACAGCCCAGTTTAAATTGCATTCTTTTTACGTCAAAAGTGGATCCGATTTCAATCCCCCAATGGCGGTAGGCATTCAGGAATTTTGTGTTGGCTTCCCGGGTAAACCGTTTGCTGACCCACCGGTAGGACACATTTCCGTAGAGTAAGTACCATTTTCCGCTCACCGTAAGATTCTCCTCATGTTCCGGGCGGAACGGAAGAATTTTGTTCTCCGTCGTGCGCTCCCCGCTGTGATTTACCGCCAGCAGGTGCGTGTGATTCCAATCGATTTTTAATTTCCCCTCAAACATCTCCAAATGAAGGGATTCCTCTTGTCCTCTCAAACGCGCGGCCGCTACATTTACGGGCATGTATTTCCCATCAAACGCTCGCCGCCAGTAGATGAGATTTTTCACATGCGTATCAAATATGTGTACCCCGGCCTGCCAATCGCCCCAAAAATGAAATCCCATTTTCAAGCCTGTGTCTCTGTTTTCACCACTTTCGGGGCGCAAATTCGGATTGCCTCTTGCAAAAACGTCTTCTACCCAAAAAAGACTGTTAAAGGCGGGTGCTCGGTAGGTTTTCGCCCAGGAAGCGTTTAAGGCAATTCTTACTTTCCCCTGATGAGACAGAGATGCCCCCAATGAAGGCGAGGTAGTCGGCTGGAAATCCGTCGGCCAGTCTCTTCGAATTCCCGGTAAAAAAGCTATCTTTTGAAAGAATGGATTATTCGGCAGTGCAAATTTTGCCTTCCATAAAGCGAAAAAACTGTAGGTTCTCCTTACGACCCGGCCCATGCTGAACCGTGGACGAATGCGGTCTTCCCCCCGCATTTGATCGACCCGCGCGCTTGCCCCAACCAAAAGAGGTTGATTTGATGCCTCAAATATTCTCGTTCGGAGATCCACGCCGTACGCCTCATTCCGGTAGGCGCTGTTGGTGGGAGAAAAAACCCAGGGGCGAGGCGAGAAGAAATCCTGATCAAACCGCTGCCAGTAAGCTGACCATTCAAAGAGGACGCGTTTTCGAAAAGGAATATTCCAGCCTGCTTGAAAAAGATGCCGTCGATCTTTAAGCCAGGCTTTCGGCGTCGGCTGGCGCAGCGCTCCCGGGACACCCCGTTTCGCCTGAAAGTTTTGCACGGAAACGAATGCCCGCCCGCCGAGCAAGGAAGCCGTCGAAACCTGTACAAACAAATTCTGATCACGAAATCCGTTATTTCTGCGGATTGCCTTTTTGCCAAAAGAATCAACGTACGGAAAATTTCCATTCGACGTGCGCTCCTGATAGGAAACATTCATCCGGAACCGTCCCCATCCCGGGAACACACTCCCCCCTACTTCTTTTGAACCAAAGCTTCCCTCTCCAAGAGTCAGTATTATTTTTTGATTGGGAGAAGCGCTCTTGCGCGTCACGATATTGATTACACCACCGATGGCGTCACTCCCGAAAAGAGTCGAGCCGCCGCTTTTAAGAATCTCAATATGGTCGATCCAGTCCAGAGAAATGCTAGACAGGTCTACCAAATTATTTTGAGCGGGATTTATTTTTACGCCGTCTATCAGAACAAGCACCTGGTTGGCGTGGCTACCCCGAATGGAAACCGTCTTGCTGCCGCCTTTTCCACCCGTATCGTAGATAAAAAGCCCCGGCTCAGATTTCAGTAAGTCACCCAGATTTTGCGCGGTGCTGATTTCAATCTGCTTATGTGAGATAATTTCGAGCGCCGTCGGATTTTCCCACAAAGAAGATGCCTCCCGATTCCCCCACACGAGTAAACTCCCCAGACGAATAATTTTAGGTTGAAGCCGAAAATCAAGACTGACCGAGTGATCTTCAAAAATGCGAACGCCTGATTTTTGCGCCTCGGTGTAACCAATCATCACGACACGAATTGTGTACGTACCCACTGGCAGATTGGCAATTTCGTACCGCCCTTCCTGGTCGGTGGCAGCCCCGTAACTGGTTCCTGCCACCAAAATATTTGCTCCGATGAGGGGATCGCCTGTTTCGGCATCGATCACCTGCCCGGCCACTTTAGCAGAAGTCTGGAAGTCTCCTTTTCCCCCGGGAGAAGCAGGAAATCCTTTTGATCCAGCGCCTACAATGCCGAGGAAAACTAGCAAAAGAATGGCGCGTCGTAGCTCATTCACTTTTCAATCCCTTTGCGCGCCTGAACACCATGTGTGTAATAATGCTTGATTTCCTTCATCTCCGTAACCAGGTCGGCTTTTTCAATCAGTTCTTTAGGAGCGTACCGCCCGGTCAGAATCAATTCAACACCGGCAGGTTTTTCCTCAATGAGAGCCAAGACATCCTCGCTGGTCACCAGTTTGAAAAAAATCGCCACATTGATTTCATCCAGAATAACGATGTCGTACTCTTTACTTAACATGGCATTGCGCGATCGCTCCAATCCCTCTTTGGCCAGCCGGATGTCTTCCTCCGTAGCCTTGCTCACGTGAACGAATGTGGGTTTTCCAAACTGCTCAATTGTAATGAACGGGGCAAGGCGCTTCGCGGCTTCTAACTCGCCGTACTTCTGGCCCTTCATAAACTGACCGATAAATGTATGAAAATTATTTCCTGCTGCCCGAAAAGCCAGCCCGAGAGCGGCGGTCGTTTTCCCTTTTCCGTTTCCGGTGTAAATTTGGACGTACCCCTTTTTGAGCTTTGTTGGCATGGCAACTCTCCTTTAAACGTTGTGAAGACCTTGCGGGGAATAGGAGTATTTCGGTTGGGCAATAAAAAACCCCAACCTTCGTTATGAAAATTGGGGTTAAAGCGTGTGTTCTTATCGGATTTAATACCCAAACCTCGCCCGCGAAGGTTTCATCGGTTGCAACTTCGGCAGGTCTCCTGGCTCAGGGGTCTGTCTACTTGCCGCGCCTTCCCATCCTTTTTTTCATGAACAGTGGCAATGTGCGGCTTTCGTCACCCTTTACAGTAGCGGGGCTGCTCCCGGTTTTCACGGGATTCCCTTTTCAGCTTTGTGTTGATGAACCCAATGTTCACATCACAAAAGCACCGAAATTGTGTTTTTTGAAAGAACTAAATAAATATAAAAAATTAAATCCAGATTGTCAATACACTTTTTTCTGTTTTTTGCAAAAACCAATTTTTTGAACACTTGTTGACAGCGATTCTAATCCAAATTTAATTGCCGTGAATGCAGGAATCAAAATGATTTCGCAGTCGGTTCCAAAATGTGTTTCTTAAATGCCTCAAATGTCCATGGCATTTTTTTCTGAAAAACATCAGCAATGGCATTGGCGTAGACGCGAATCTCATATTGGGCATGCTCATCGGTTCGAAGCTTCACGAAATTCATAAGGGAACGTGCATTAACCGCCCAGTAAAATTGCGTGTAGAGTGAAAGAGGTAAAACAATCCGCGCCTCTTCCTTCGCTACACCTTCCGCCAAAAATTCCTCGTAAAGCCGGTAGGTTTGTTCGTAAAATGCTTCTATTTTATTCCGCAACTTTTGACTTAAGGCTTCATTCAGATCGGAATATTTGTAATTCTTTTTCTCCTGAGTTCGAAATCTGTCCGGCACGTAAAATTCATGCGGCATTTCCGTGTAGCGACCCGAAATCTCATTGTAGCTGGCCCAGCGGTGTCGAAACCACTGGCGTGCCACAAAAATCGGGCATTTCACATGAAACTTAAAAAGTGCCTGCTCAAAAGGCGTTTCGTGAGCATTCCGGATGAGATAATCAATTAGCTTGCGATCTTTTTCTTCACCCTTGGTTCCCTGTCCAAACGAGACGCGTGCCGCCTGAACGACGGCATTGTCTCCGCCCATAAAATCCACAAGGCGCACTACCCCTTTATCCAACACGTGATATTCAAATTCCTGCATTAAAAATTCCACTTCCTTTGCAAAATTAGAAGATATTTCAATCCTACATGATTTAATAAGTGCTCTATTTCATAAGTTCTGTTACATATTTTTATTGGCAATTAGCATTGTAAGAATATTTGTAATAAAAACACGAAATCCGAATTTCGAAATCTGAAACAAATCCAAAATTCAAATGATCCAATTTCCTAAGCATCAAGCACCTCAAATTCGGAAAACTCAAATACAGCAACAAAAACAATGCAAAAATAGGTGTCATTACGAGTCCTCGCAAACGCACGAAATAATCTCATGCCTAAATTGCCAAAAGGCTGCACGCCTGTGGGCACACCTTTAGCTTCGTCGCCAGGATTTTTTGGAGTAATAAATCGCTATTTTTTGCAATGACACCCATATACGAGCCGTTTTCCGAATCTGGAATCAAACGAATCTTTTGCTTTGTTTTGAATTTCGGCCATTCGCATTTGTTTCGGATTTCGGATTTCGTGCTTCGGATTTTGATGCGTGTCTTCCACTTCTCCACTAGCAAGATCAGCCGCTCCGAATACATCAGAATATTCGCGAAAACAATGAATTAATCATTGAGCAGTGTTTATTCCATCGTTTCAGCAACCAATTGAACAATATCCAGAGTCTGGATGTCTTCCTTTCCCTTATCCTTCAACCCATCGTCCAGCATGGTGTGGCAAAACGGACAAGCTGTTGCCACCACATCCGGATTGACGCCAATGGCTTCCTCGGCGCGATCGTGATTAATGCGGGTGCCGATGGTTTCTTCCATCCACATTCGCCCACCACCTGCCCCACAGCAAAACGCGTTGTCCCTATTTCGCGGCATTTCCACCATTTCCACACCGGGAATGGCCGTAATCACCTTCCGCGGCGCATCGTAAATGTCGTTGTGCCGGCCCAGATAACAAGAATCGTGATAGGTAATCCGCTCCTTCAGAGGCTTCGTTAATTTTATCTTGCCCGACTCAATTAATTCTTCAAGAAATTCCGAGTGGTGAATCACATTGTAATTTCCACCAAATTGCGGATATTCATTTTTCAGCGTATTGTAACAGTGGGGGCACTGCGTTACGATCCGATTGAATTTGTATTTGTTCAGGGTCTCGATATTTGTTTCGGCCTGCATCTGGAAAAGATATTCATTCCCGGTACGCCGGGCCGGATCGCCTGTACAGTTTTCTTCCTTTCCGAGAATGGCAAAATCAATACCGGCCGTTTCAAAGATTTTCACCATCGCCTGAGATGTCTTTTTACCATTATCATCAAAGGCCCCGGCACATCCAACCCAGTAAAGCACGTCTACTTCCTTCACATCGCGCATTTTGCGAACATTCAGGCCTTCTGTCCACGCCTCCCGCTCGCTGGCGCCAATTCCCCATGGATTACTGTTGTTTTCAATATTTTTGTACGTCGTTACCAATTCCTGCGGAAATTTACTCTCTTCAAGAACCAGGTACCTGCGCATCTCGACAATGCGATCGATAAATTCGATAGTGAGCGGGCATACATTTTCGCAGGCACCGCAGCTCGTACACGCCCAGATGACATCTTCCGAAATGGTATTCCCCACCAGGGGATCGCCCTTGTATTCCAGTTCATCCAGCTTCTCACGCGGATTGCCGACAATTGTGCCAATGTTTTCGAAAAGATATTCCCGCATATTCTCGTTGATTTTCTTTGGCGAAAGCGGCTTTCCCGTATTAAATGCCGGACAGACCGATTGGCAGCGCCCGCATTCGGTGCAGGTGTACACGTCCAGAATATCTTTCCAATCGAAGTGGTGAAGCTTCGAAGCCCCGTAATGTGTGGCATTTTCAATGTCCAGCTTGGGCAAATAACCCTTGTCCAGCCGTTTAAAAAATACGTTGAAAACCGCCGTAATCACATGAAAATGCTTGGATACCGGCAAGAAATTCAAAAAGACAAGTACGGTTGCCGCGTGTACCCACCAGCCCGTATTAAAAACAATATGAGCCGTATTCCAACTCATGTTGTGGGATAGAAAATAATTTCCGACCCAAAAATTGATGAGCGACGCATTGGCCAGGTCGTGCGGATGCATAACCTTATTGGCACCATTCATAAAAAAGTCAGAAACCATGATCAGAAAAATGAAGGTCAGAATTAAGTAACCATCAAAATTGATGGTCAGTCGATCGGGACGCAGAACGGCACGCCGAAAGGTGGCAACCAGCACCATAATCACAACAATTATTTCAAAAATATCACGCATATAATAATATGCTGTAAGCGTCTCTGATCCCGGAGACAAAAGCGGGAAGTGGAATCCGTGAAAGAGCCCCCCGAAAATAACATCGCTGGAATTAATCAGCAAAACCACAAATCCCCAAAAGATAAATGCATGCATGAAACCGGCGGCCAGAAAATGCCGATTCAAGATTCGGGTCTGTCCCAAAACGATCTTTATCGTTTCCCAGATGCGTACACCAATGTGGTCGTACCGATTGATCGGTTCGGCCTGAAGCATCACCTTTAACCGCTGCCAGATCAAGTACCCAAACAACACCATCATGCCAACAAAAAACACCAAATAAATGGCGTAAGCCACCGGACTACTTGTTGGATGCATATCTCACCTCACATTTATTTAGAAGAACGATTTTTTAATTGAATGTTACATTTTACGGAGAATTTTTGATTTTGTCAAGTGATTTTCGAGAGAATTTAAAAGAAGCTCACAGTTTCTGCTCGGGATTCTATTTCAAATAGGGACAAGAGAATTTTTATTTCGATCGTTGGGTGATGGCTGGTGCCTGAGTCCTTCGACTCTGCTCAGGATAAACTCCGTCGAAGGCTGGTGCATAAGCGGAGTTGAAGGCCAGCCATCTCATCCAAACAACCGCTTTTTGCCCGCATCGCTTCGACTCCGCTTAGCGACCGATCGCCGTGACTCGACGACCGCTGCCAGACTTTCAATTGAAACATGGCAGTCATCTTATTTCTTCGGGCAAAGGGCACAAGGCTACAAACATGAGGTGTGTAACTCATCCGCAATCTTCAAGAGGAGCTTTTTCCGTTCCCGATAGTGCATAAACGCGCTCTTGAAACCAAACATCACGATTTTTTTGATTTCTTCTTCAGTAAGATTAAATGTCTTTTGCGCAAGAAAAAATTCCTTCGAAACGGTGGTATCCGAAAAAAGGCGATTGTCCGTATTGAGCGTCACGCGAAGCCCATAATCTAAAAATCGCCGCAAGGGATGATTGTGCAGCGATTGAACACTGCCCGTGTGCAGGTTGCTGCTCAAACAAATTTCCAGGGCAATGCGGTGATCGTTCACATAATCCATTAAATCCATGTCTTCGATCAAATGCGTGCCATGCCCGATGCGATGAGCTCCCAGATAATGAATGGCCTGGTGAACGCTTTTCGGGCCGTAGGCCTCGCCTGCGTGCACGGTACAGTTGATATTATTGTTCCGAATCGTGTAAAAAGCTTCCACGTGGTGCTTGGCGGGATAATTGTACTCTGCTCCTGCCAGATCGAAACCAATGGCCCCGCGATTTTTATACGCCACCGTTAACTCAGCCAATTGCAGGGATGTTTCGGGTTCCATGTGGCGGATACCGCACACAATGACGCCTGTGCGAATATTGTACTTATTTTCTGCCGCCCGCAACCCTTCGATGGTCGCATCCATGATGGTTTCCATATTCAATCCCTTTTTTGTGTGAAGGATGGGCGAAAAGCGCATTTCCAACAACCGAATATTTTCCCGGGCAGCATCCTCTGCCAGTTCAAATGCCGTTCTGAAAAGCGCATTTTCCGTTTGCATCACACTCAGGGTAATGTCGAATCGCTTAATATAAGCCTCTAAATCCGTAACTACTTTCCCCACCTGCAAATATTTTCGAAGGGATGGGACGTCTGAAAAAGGCAGATCGATGTTTTGTTTTTTGGCCAGGTCCAGCAGCGTTTCCGGGCGAATCGAACCATCCAGATGAACGTGTAATTCCGCTTTTGGCAGTTGTTGAATTTCTTCCAATGTCATTTGATCCATAGGATTCTCCTTCTTTACGAATACAAAAAAGGTGACTTTTTCTGTCACCTTTTTTTGTAATGTTTTAGATATATTGAATGGCTCGTGTTTCCCGAATAACGGTCACTTTAATGTGACCGGGATATTCCATATCGGATTGAATTTTATGAGCGATGTCCGATGCCAAAACAAAGGCCTCTTCGTCTGAGATATCTTCTGGCTCCACGATCACACGAACTTCGCGTCCAGCGGAAATAGCGTAGGCCTTTGCCACGCCTTCGAATGAATCGGCCAACTTTTCCAGTCGATCGATTCTCCTGACATAGCCTTCAAGAGTTTCTCGGCGAGCACCGGGCCGCGATCCCGAAATAGAATCGGCAGCAGAAACCAGAATGGAAATGGGATTTGTGGGTTCCTCATCCTCGTGGTGCGAGGCAATCGCATTAATTACAACGGGATGTTCCCGGTACTTCTTAGCCAGTTCTACGCCAATCTGTGTGTGTGTGCTTTCCGAATTCTGGCTGATGGCTTTTCCAATATCGTGAAACAGACCGGCCCGTTTGGCAAGACGCACATCAAATCCAAGCTCGGCCGCCATAGCACCGGTAAGAAACGCGACTTCTTTGGAATGCTGAAGCACATTCTGACCATAGCTGGTGCGGTACTTCAATCTACCCAACATTTTGACAATTTCCGGATGGACCTTACCGACGCCGACCTCGCGGATAGCTTCGTTACCGGCTTTCCAGACAATCTGCTCCATCTCTTTTTCAGATTGCTTAATCACCTGCTCCACCCGCTGCGGATTAATTTTTCCATTCCGAATGAGCTTTTCAAGAGAAATGCGGGCAATTTCGCGCCGCACGGGATCAAATCCGGAGAGCACAACCGCTTCCGGTGAATCGTCCACGATAACCTTAACGCCAGTGAGGGTTTCAAATATCTTAATATTCCGACCATCCCGGCCAATAATTCTCCCTTTAACATCCTCATTGTCCAGATTCACCACAGAAATCGTGGACTCCACTGTGTGATCGGAAGCGACCTTTTCAATGGCTTCGGTAATTATTTTTTTTGCTTCCTTAACCGCATTTTCTTTTGCATCGGTCAGAATGGATTGGGTAAGATGAGCCGCATCCAATTTGGTGTCGTGTTCAATATTCTTGAACAGAATTTTTCGGGCTTCCTCGATGGAAAGTCCCGCCACGCGCTCCAGTTCCAACATCTGCTTGTGAAGAACTTCTTCCAACTCGGCAGTTTTGTTCTCATATTTCTCGCGCAAACGAGCAATCTCTTTCTCCTGATTAATCAGCTTTTGCTCTTTTCCATTTAAATAATCCGACTGATTGTCCAGATTTTTTTCCCGTTGTTGGAGTTTCCGTTCCGTCTCTTCAAGGTTTCGTCTCTGCTCCTTAAACTCCGCCTCAACAGATTCCCGAATCTTGTATTTTTCTTCCTTTGCCTGAAGAATAATCTGGTTTTTCTGTTTTTCAGCCTGACGAATCGCCTGCTTAATGATATCCTCTGCCCGGTAAAGCGCTTTTTGTGTGCGACGTTGTTTATACACGTTTGCAAAAAGCCATCCGGCTAAAAATAAAATAGCGCCGCCAATTATATAAAATGCAACCATCATTTCAAATCTCCCTATCCGCTAAGCGGCTTCTTGTTCCAGTCTTGAGCGCTGTTCCAGTGCCATTAATCGATCCTTGATCATCATTTTTCGAACCGGCCCCAAATAATCCACGAAGAGAACACCATTCAGATGATCATTTTCATGAAGAATCGCGCGGGCAAATAATCCGTTTGCCTTGTAGTGTACGGACTCACCCTTTTCGTTTAGTGCCTCCACCTCCACTTCTTCGGATCGTTTTACATCTTCGCGAATGCCAGGAATACTCAGGCATCCTTCTTCTATAATGCTCGTTCTATCCGATTTCCAGATGATTTTCGGATTAATAAAAACCATGGGTTCCTGGGGCTCGCCCTTCACTTCGCTCACATCAATAACAAAAATGCGCTTAGAAACACCCACCTGTGGAGCGGCCAACCCTACTCCATCCTCAGCATACATCGTGTCAAACATATCGTCCACAAATTGGCGAATGTCATCGTCAATTTTCCCGACTTCCTCCGCTGTTTTGCGTAATATGGGATTTCCATAAATTTTTACATTTAAAACAGACATTTATCGTCCTCCTGAACTTATTAAACAATTATAGCATTATCTCATTTTTCGAGAAAATGTACTTCTTTTTCAAACAAATCATTTATGAGTCCAGCCTAAAAAGGATTTCTCCTACAAATTCACAAATTATAACAAATTGATTTTATTGATATTAATAGAATTGAACCCCGCATAATTTGTGCAATTAATGGTTTTTAGACTCCGCTCATTTATTTTATCTAAAAAATATTATTTGAAATATAAAAATTCAAGCTTTTTTATGCTATTACATCCCTGACGTTACTCCCGCAGAAAAGCGTGGTGGTTAGGCATTCAAGATTTTCATTACTTCACCAACGGTTCCGCAGCGGAGTGCCTGCTGAGCCATTTCCCTGCAATCCTTCAGCGAAATATTTCGTATCACCTCTTTTACAACCGGAATGGCAACAGGATTCATGCTCAGAGTGCGAATTCCCAATCCCACAAGCAAAGGAACATACGCAGGTTCCGAAGCCATTTCACCGCAAACCGATACTTCTTCCCCAGCCTGCAATGCTGCATCTGCCGTCATCTGAATTAATCTCAAAATTGATGGATTCAGCGGCTGGTACAAGTCCGCAACAGCACCGTTGTTGCGATCGACCGCAAGCGTGTACTGGATCAGATCATTTGTGCCGATGCTCAAAAATTGACATTTTGCAATAAAATGATCAGCCAGCAGAGCCGCCGAAGGAATCTCAATCATTACCCCCCGTTTAATCCGCTTGCGAATGGGAACATTTTCCTGAAGCATTTGTTTTCGTACTTTTTCATACACACCAACAATTTTATTGACTTCTTCCATAGTGGTTACCATGGGATAAAGAATTTTTACCGCCCCATAGGCACTTGCACGAAGAATGGCACGAAGTTGCTGCTCAAAGTTCGCCATATCTTTCGTCAAAAAATAACGAATGGAACGAAGTCCAAGCAAAGGATTCACTTCAAGCGTTTTTTGTTCGCGAAAAAGCAATTTATCCGCCCCCACATCCAGCGTTCGGATGGTGACTTCTTTTCCATTCATTATATCGACAATTTCCCGATAAATTTCAAACTGTTCATTTTCATCCAGGAATTTGCCAGCTTCAATAAACGAATACTCGGTTCGATACAAGCCGATTCCTTCTGCGCCATACTCCATCGCCTCACGAGCCTCATCGGCAGACCCAATATTCGCCAGAATTTTGACCTGCTGTCCATCTCTGGTAACGGCCGGCTCAAAGCGTTTCTTCTGCAAAATCTGCCAATGCTCCAGTTCTTCCTGAAGCTTCATGCGATATTTTTGCACAATCTCGGGCTGCGGTTCCACAATCACCTTTCCCGAATCCCCATCAACAATAACCGAATCCCCATCATGGACCGCTTCCAAAAGCCCATTTACTTGAACAATGGCAGGAATATGGTACGATCGTGCCAGAATGGCCGCGTGGCCGGTGAGCCCACCCTTTTCTGTTACAATGGCAATGATGCGTTTTCGATTAATGTTCATGACCATCTGCACCATTAATTCGTGGGCGATTAAAATGGCATCTTCCGGCGGTTCGAATAGAAACCGTTTTTGAGGTGAAGAAAGCCATCGAAGAATCCAGCGTTCCACGGCAACAATATCATTTAAGCGCTCTTTCAGATAGTCATTTTTTGTGGATTTCAAAGAGCTACTGTATTCCAGAACAGCCTCTTGAAGAACGGCTTCGGCATTTATATGTTCAGTTCGAATTCTCTGGGGAATTTCTTCCCTGAAAAAAGGATCGTTAATGATTTCCGCATAGGCATCAAAAATTTGACTGGTAATCTTACCGAGGTCTTTTTCAGCCTGATCTTTATTTTGTTGGATGTGACTGGCCGTTTCGTCAAGCGATTTCAGATACCGCCGCACCTCTCCTTCCACTTGATTTGAACGGAGTTTCCTCAGAGGTATTTCCATAAAATCAGGAGCACGCACCAATGCCTTGCCAATGGCTATTCCTTCCGAAACCGAGAGTCCCTTTAAAATATTCATCTACATTTTCCCTGTATGGCACTCATTATAGTTAGATTGCCTAATCCGTCGGAATGGCATATAGTGCAAAACTTCAAGCATTTTTATCAGTACTCCTATCTCTGGGCTTTTTCGCCGAGGTTGGAAGCTATTTATCCAATTTTTCATATTGATTTAATATATTAAATTTTTCCCCAAAATCAAAAAGTAAATTGTCAAATGAATGCAATAATTTTCAGCATTTGCTAAATAGAAAAACTTTTCACTTGATTTTTGCAATTATTTTCGCTAAGATTCGATAGTATTAATAGCCTACTAATTTGCAAGAATTTACGCTAATTTTTTTCATTCGTGGCAATTCGTGGTAATTCGTGGGAGACAAAAAGGATTTACGAAATGTACGATTACGTTGTTATTGGTTCGGGCTTTGGCGGAAGTGTTTCGGCACTTCGGCTGGCCGAAAAGGGCTATCGCGTCGCCGTAATTGAAAAAGGAAAGCGCTGGCAATCATCGGACTTCCCGAAAACGAATTGGGTGCTCCACAAATTCTATTGGATGCCTAAACTCTTCATGTACGGTATCCAGTGCATGACCCTCCTCAAGGATGTATTTGTGCTTCACGGAGCCGGTGTGGGCGGCGGAAGTCTCGTGTACGCCAACACCCTGCCCATTCCTCCGGATAAAGTATTCGATGATCCTCGTTGGGGCCACATTACCAAAGAAACGCTCAAGCCTTTTTACAACCTGGCTTACAACATGCTGGGGGCTGCTCTGCCTCCGGAAGAAGCCATGAATCCCACCGATTACAAATTGAAGGAAATTGCCGAAGAACTGGGAATGGGATACACATTTGAAAAGCACCCGCTCAGTATTTTTTTCGGTGAGCCGGATGTGGAAGTGGATGATCCCTATTTTGACGGCAAGGGCCCCCGCCGAAGTGGATGCACTTTCTGCGGCGGATGTATGGTGGGTTGCCGTCATAATGCCAAAAACACACTGGACAAGAATTATCTTTATCTTGCCGAACAATTAGGAGTTGAAATTTTCCCGGAAACCGAGGCTACTGATGTCATTCCCGAGGGAGATTCGTACAGAATTGTCACCCAAAAATCAACGGGGCTGCTTCATCCCAAAAAGGAATTTCGCTCCGGCGGTGTCATTTTTGCAGGCGGCGTTTTGGGAACTGTCCGTCTACTTTTGAAGCTCAAACAAAAGGGATCACTTCCTAATTTGTCCGATGCCCTGGGTGATTTTGTACGGACAAATTCTGAGGCGCTAGGAGGTGCTGCCACAGGCGACCCAAATCTGGATTGCTCTAAAGGTGTGGCAATCACCTCCGGTGTAGATGTGGATGAAAATACCCACATTGAAGTCGTCCGGTACGGAGCCGGCCAGGACGCTCAGGGCATTTTAAAAACCATTTTAACGGAAGGCGGGAAAGGCCTGCCCCGGCAGCTTTGGTGGATTGGAACAATTATTCGACACCCGCTGCGATTCCTTCGCTCGCTCTGGCCGTTTGGATTTGCAAAAAAGTCCGCCATTTTGCTGGTAATGCAGCCAACCAACAATTATTTGCGGCTTTCTTATAAGCGTCGGTGGATTCTATTTGGCCGGAAGGGATTTACAACGGATTGGCAGACAAGCGCAAAAGTACCCAAATATATGCCGATTGCCAACAAGGCCTTTCGGATGATGGCGGAAAAAATCCATGGTGAACCGATGTCCATGCTGCCGGAGGTGCTGTTTGGCGTAGCCACAACCGCCCACATTTTAGGGGGATGCTCGATGGGCGAATCGCCTGAGAAAGGGGTCATCAATTTCGACGGGAAGGTTTTCAATTATGAGAATCTGTATGTGATTGATGGATCAATTTTACCGACAAATTTGGGCGTAAACCCCAGTCTAACCATTACCGCCCTGGCAGAGTACATGATGAGCAAATTCCCGAAAAGAATTGCCCACTAATTTGCACTAATTCAATACGAATTGTTTTTACCTTCGTGTCAATTCGTGGGAAGATTCTAAAACGGCACGTCGTCTGTGTCTTTTTCTTTTTCGATAAAGTCATGCTGACGGATGGCCAGTTCCTTCTGTTTGAGTTCGAGGTATTTTTGGTTCAACGCGGTTAAATCCGCTCCACCGCTCATCTGAGCCTGACGCATGGCCTGACGCACCTCGTCAATTTGCCGCCGAATCTCCGCCAACTTAATTGTGGCCACGCAATCCTCCGCCCAGAGTCTGAGATCTTTTTCTGAAATTTCTTCCGTTTCCTCAAAATTGACCTTTGCCAAAAGCGCTTGAACATCCGGGTTCTCAATTGAATCGAACAATTCCTGCACCTGGATTTCCTCATTTCGCTGGTAGTGCTGAAAAACCATCTGGAAAATCCGCCGAAATCCTGGATATCCGAATTCGTCCAATGTAAGATTCTGAAAAATAAACGGAAGCATTTCCGCATGTTCCACGGCAATCCGAATAAGATCGCGTTCTGCCAAAAATGATGCGCTTTTGGACAAATTATCGCCAATTTTTGCAACCGGTGCTTCCGGCGAAGCCTTCTCTTGCCGCTGACTGGCAGATATTTCCCGAAAAACAATACGTTCGGGAAGGTTCAATTTTGCCGCTACTCGCTGTCCGTAGAGATTTCGCAGTACCTCATCCGATATTTTCGCAATGGTTCCGGCAATCTGGTGCAGCAGCTCCGTTTTATTCTGAGGAATATCCAGTGACTTTTCGGAACGGTACGCAAATATTTTAAAATCGATCAAATCCTGTGCGGTTTTAATGAGATTCCGCAGCTTCTCCGCGCCAAATTCTCTGACGTAGGAATCGGGATCATGCTCCGGGGGAAGCGCCACAACGGACACGCGCAATCCCGTTTTTACCAGTGTGTCCACTCCTCGCAAAGCGGCGTGTGCGCCGGCCAGATCGCCATCGTAAAGCAGCACCACATTCCGGGTCATTCGCATCAATAAATTGGCCTGATTCTCTGTCAGTGCCGTTCCGGAAGACGCCACCACATTTTCAATTCCAAACTGCACGAGAGTAATCAGGTCAGCGTAACCTTCAACCAGAATTGCCTGATCCTCCTTGCGAATGGCCTCTCGATTCTGGTAAAGCCCGTAAAGAATTCGCCCTTTTTGAAAAACGGGCGTGTCCGATGTGTTCAGGTATTTGGCCGTTTTGGCCTCTTTGTCGAGAATGCGCCCGCCAAATCCCACTACCACTCCCGATGTCTGGTAAATCGGGAACATCAGGCGTCCCCGAAAGCGATCGTAGGTGCCGCCCCGTTCGTTCGCAAGCACCAGTCCGGCCGCTTTCAGAATTTTTTCAGAGATTCCCTTTTTTTTCGCCGCTTGAATCAGTCCGTCCCAGGATTCCAGTGACCACCCCAGATTAAATTTTTCAATCATCTCTTGAGAAAATCCCCGCTCTTTGAGGTAATCCCGAGCTTTTTGAGCGGATGGGGTTTTCAGTAAATGATTGTGGAAGAATTCCGCCGCAAAACGATTGGCATCGTAAATAGCAGTTTTTAAACGCGCCTCTTCTGAATTTTCTTCTTCCAAAGGAATGCTGATATTGTACTTTCTGGCCAAATGAAAAACGGCTTCGGGAAAGCTGATTTTTTCAATTCTCATTATAAACGAGATGACATTACCACCCGCTCCGCAGCCAAAGCAGTAGAAAATTTGTTTGGCGGGATTTACAGAAAATGAGGGCGTTTTTTCCTGATGAAACGGACACAGTCCGAAATAATTTTGTCCGCTTCGCTTGAGCGTAACGTAGTCGGAGACAACATCAACAATGTCCGCTGCCTGCCGGACTTCCTCTATTTTATTTTCAGGAATCTTTGGCATTTTTTCCCTTCGTGTCAATTCGTGTTAATTCGTGGGAGATTAAAAAATGGCCCACTAATTTTCACTAATTTTCACTAATTTTTTATTTTCATTCATAACAATTCGTGGGAGATTAATTCTTTTTCAACTCCACCACCGTCATTCCCGTTCCACCCTCGTTCCAATTGCCCAGGCTAAAACCCGCCACGCGCGGGTGTTTTCTCAAATAGTCGTGAACCTTCGTCCGCAGCGCCCCCGTGCCCTTTCCGTGAATTACACGAATCTGACTTAATCCCCCTAAATACGCCTGGTCAATGGCCCGCTCCAGTACGGGCTCCGCCTCGTCCATGGTCATTCCGCGCAGATCGATCTCATCGGTTGGCCGGTTAGATACGCTTCCGCCCACAACGGAAATTTTGGATCGGCGTTTTTTCGGCGGCTTGACCTTTTCCAACTGGGTCACATCCAC
>CAZMRE010000018.1:0-19271 GCA_964568545.1 uncultured Deferribacteres bacterium
AGTTGTGAATCGATCCCTTTTCAAGCAATTCGCGAATAAATCTGTTTCTCTCTTCTGGATGGAAATAAATGGTTTCTGCAATAGGCGTGCTTATCAGTTCATCGGGCGAATCGTAGCCGAGCATCTGGGCAAAAGCCGGATTGATCTGAATAAAATTCCCCTCTGGAGTACTCTGGTAGATACCTTCCAGGGCTTCAGTAAAGAGGTCTCTAAATTTTCTTTCAGATTCAAGTATCCCTTGCGTGCGATTTTCCAGTTCGCTGTTCAAATCATCAGTCCACCGGCGGTAACTTCGAATAATGATAAATGACAGCAAAAAAATGATTGTCAGAGAAATCGCCCAAAGAAGCAGTTGGCGAAAATAAGTTTCTCTCAACGGTCTCGATAGCTCTGAACGCGGCCCGACAATGAAAAGGTGATAGTTCATAGTGGCAATTTTGATGTCCTGACTTGCGATAAACGCATTGTGAAAAAGCGGGGATTTGTGAAAAAGGGGAATTTCACGGTGGGCTTGAAAGGCACGAGCGAGGGAATCTTTGCTAATCATAATGTTTGCGATTGAAAGCACGTTCTTGCCAATGAAATGCGGATTGCTGTGTGAAATAATGGTGCCGCTTCTGTCGATAATAAAAATCTGGTCATTTCGATTTTTGGAAGAAATCAAATCCTGAAAAAGACGGGGAAAAAACTCGACCGGGATAAGAGCTGCCAAAGAGCCGGCAAAAATTATTTGATGATTCCTTTGGTGGAAAACGGGAACGTGCACGATGATGGCTTTGTACCCCTGCACGGCCTTAATGGGTTTCGAAATGATGAATCTGTGATGGGTCAGAAGATATTGAATGTGGGGTTGATTTGAAATATTTTTCCCCACGGCTAATGGCTTTTGCGGATAGGTTGCAATCAGAACACCATTTGAATCTACTCTGGAAACGGCTCTTACGGATGGTGCAAGATTTAAATAAAGATTCTTTAAAGCAAAATTTAATTTGTCAAAATTGGACGACTGTACCCGAGGATCGATGGCATAAAGACACAGCTCTTTGTAAATAGCGTGAAAAGTATTTGAAAGATTGATGCCAATTGCTTTTGCAATGGTTTCCTGCTCCTGTTGGAATTCTTCAGTCAGCCGTTTCTGGTTTGTATTGTTGATTTGCAGATTCAGAAGCGAGATAAAACCCAGAAGAAGGAGAATAATTCCCACAGTCAGTGGAAAAGCAAACCGCTTGTTTAAGAAATGAGGAAATAAATTCAGTGATTTTTTATGTTTCATACGATTTATTATTCGAATAAAATTCGTGAATTCGTGGCGCTATTATTTTTTAATTGAAGTTTGTAACGATAGGAAATCTTAGTGCTCTTCGCGTTTTTTTAGATTCATGCCTTTAACCTACACCTATCATTTTCATTTTCTTCATGCTTTGATTTTTACTACACAATCTAATCCGCCAGATGTAGATCTTGTCTCAATCAGTACTCCCAACGTCTACGCGCTTTCGTAGATGTTGAAGGAAAAGATTCTAATTAATAATCGGCACAATCGTTGATTTAATGAAACACGAAATTGGCTTGAAAATCAGGTTAATTTTTTGTAAAATAAGACACAATTGATTGATCGTATTTACCTGTAGCAGTGGGCGTTAATCCAAAGAAAATTTTGACAGGATTTAAAGGATATTTTCTGTTGATTGAAAAAATATGCGGTTTTTTTCTCAAGAAAGTTGCCGCGATTCGTTGAATTCCAATCCCATGTCCTGATTACTGGTAAATTAAACACTGGTGGGTGAAACTTCTGCCATTTTCCAAAGAAGGTGGAGTTAAATGGGTTTGTTTCAGTTTTTCAACAAAAGTGCTTTTGAAGAGAACAAATAAGAAATGAGTGAAAATCTCCTGAGAAAATCTGTGTTGGTTAAGAAAGCAATAGATATTCTGACGGAAAAGCGGGATGGGATTGCCTCCAAAGACCTGGCAGAATATCTGTTCCAGATGGAAAATATAACAGAGTCGCTGGGGCAAACATTGCTGAAGTCGCTTTTTGAAGACGATGGTCGCTTCATGGAAATCGAAGGAAAATGGTTTTTTGAACGCCTCCAATTCCGCCTAAATGTGCCTCTTGCGGACGTGACTTTTGTTGTTCTGGATGCAGAAATTATTGGCCGGGGGAAATCCTCAAAAATAGTGGAACTGGCCGCATTTAAGATGCGAGGCGGTGTGGTGCAGGACGAATTTTACTCTCTTGTTAATCCGGGGCGTCCCCTTTCGCCTGGCTGGTTGGAGCCCTCCCGATTTGCCGGAGAGCCCTTGGAGCAGGCCCCGAATGCTTCGGTGGTTTTGGGAAAATTTGCGAATTTTGTTGGCGATGCCGTGCTTGTAGCGCACAATGCCCGTTTCGATATTCGTATTCTGAATCTTGAATGGAGTCGGTTGTCCCATTTTCGGCTGGCTGCCCCTGTGATCGACACACTGGCTCTTTTCAGAAAATGGCTGCCGGGCCTGGATGCTTACAATCTTCCGCAGGTGGCGGCCTATTTTGGCATTGAACTTTCGCAGCACCACCGCGCCCGTGGCGATGCCCGTGCACTCAGCCAAATTTTCAGCCGTTTGTTACAGCGATTGGAAAATCAGGACGTTCAAACCCTGGAACAATTGCAGGATGCGTTTTTGGCAAGAGAAAACGGGTGAAATATCGCTTTATCAATCCGACATTTCAGGAACACCCCGCCAATCACAATTCGCATCAACCAAAAAAATTGCTGACGAGATTACACGATATTTTGGGGTTATCAAAATAATGCATATTTTTTCGTAAGTCCCCGGCATTTTAAAAGTTCTGGGGACTTTTAGTCTTGAAACTGTGGGGGAAGAAATAGGAAAATCCTTTGACAGACGAGAATGAAATTCCACCGCAAGTTGTCTCTTTTTTGTGACACTCCCCTTCCTTCCTCTGGGATGGCTTTTAATATCTAATCTGCTTGAAAAACAATAAGATACTACTTGAATTGTGAAATTTTGGTAATATTCCGATTTTTTCCTTGACAAAGTCAATAAAAAATATTATAATTGTTTCATAGGAATAAAAAGGTGTAAATAGGAAAATATAGGAAGGCTGTGGGAAGATGTCCTATCTTTTTGGAAATGCAACAACCACCGTTGATGACAAAGGTCGTCTCAGCCTTCCTGCCATTTTCCGCAATGCCATCGATGACAAGATTCGCGACAAGCTGTTTCTCACCCTGGGGCATGATAACAGCTTTTACGGTTACCCCCTTGACGAATGGGAAAAAATAATTGAGCGAAATCGCCTGAAGGATTACGACGATCCACAAATTCGCCTACGGATTCGCCAAATGGCAACAAATTTTGATGTCGTAAAAATAGACAAACAGGGGAGGATCTACCTGCCCGCACATTTGATGCAAAAAGCGGGAATCCAGAAAGAGGTTTTAATCCTGGGTACCGTTGACAAAATGGAGTTCTGGAATCCTCAAACCTATCAGTCTTACGTACATGAAAATCTCGACAAAAATTAAAGTATCGAATTGCAGATAAAAAATCAAGATTAAATTTAGAAATTATGACTACAACGCAATTATTGGCGTTACGAAAGCATTCGAAAGGGTGGAATCTCAATCATCCGTTGTGGAACCATCTGAGTCTGTCCGATTTTTCACTGGCAAGGGTTCGCTATTCGGGGGAAATGGCAAAGGAGAATTTCGTTGATGTCAGTACCGGGATGCTTTTTGACATTCAGCTTAATGGCCGTTTTGCGGGAAAGGGTTATTATCAATTGTCCGAAAAATCAATAAGATATGCTTCCGATTACCATGTTCCTGTTTTATTGAAGCATGTTCTGAATTTTCTAATTACCGATCCGTCGGGAACTTACGTGGACGGAACTCTTGGCGGCGGCGGACACGCCGAAGCAATTCTCGAACGTTTGTCGCCGGATGCAAAACTGGTGGGCATTGATCGGGATGGGGATGCAATTGCATTTTCGCGAAAGCGGCTGGCCCGATTGAAAAAGCGGCTTCTTTTGCGTCAGGGCAATTATGACGAGTTGGAAATAATTCTCCCCGAAAGTGGAATTTCCGCGGTCGATGGAATTCTTCTGGATCTGGGAATCTCCTCTTTTCAGTTGGATACAGGCAGGCGGGGGTTTAGTTATTTAAATCCGGGGCCTCTGGACATGCGAATGGATGTCTCTGATAAATTAAGCGCCTTTGAGGTTGTGAACACCTATTCGTATGCCGATCTGAAGCGGATTTTTAAGGTGTACGGGGAGGAGCGACAAGCCGGACGAATTGCAATGGCCATCCTAAAAGCCCGGGAAAAAGAGGTCATTCAAACAACGGACGAGCTGGCAAAAATTGTGAGCCGGGTAGTTTCCCCTGTTCATCGAAATAAGGTGCTGTCCCGGATATTTCAGTCTATCCGCATTGAGGTGAATCAGGAACTGATTCATCTTGAAAATGCCCTGTCCCAGGCGGTTCGATTTCTGAAACCGGGGGGGCGCTTGGTGGTCATCAGTTACCATTCGCTGGAAGATCGTCTGGTTAAGCATTTTTTTAGAAAGATGGTTCAACCGTGTGAGTGTCCGCCCGGGTTGCCCATTTGCCCGTGCGAGGAGGAGCCAACACTCAAAATCTTGACACGAAAACCGGTTGAGCCCGCTCCTGAGGAAAAAATAGGGAACCCACGGTCACGGAGTGCCAAGCTGCGGGCAGCAGAAAAACTTTAAAAAAAGTGAGATTGCAGAATGGCAACGCGCCTAAAGAAACGTCGTCCGTTCAGACGAAAGGTAACGAAGCGGCATCTTTCCTGGAAAATTATGTGGATGGTGGCTCTAATAACCGCTTTGTTTTTGGGACATTTGTGGCAGAAAGATAATATCAAGCGCACACTAAGGAATATTCATCAAAATAAGCGGGTGATTGCTAATTTTCAAGATGAAAACAGGCAGTTAAGAGCCAAAATTACCCAACTGACCAGTGCTGGTTGGATTGAGCGAATTGCACGGGAGCGGCTGGGACTCAGCGATCCCGATCACGAACCCATTCTTCTGGGATATTCTCCTGTTTTTGAAAAAGCAAATAAGGCCCTGGCAGCGGACAATTCCCGTAAGAAATTGGCGCAACAAGAGGTTCCCGCGAAAATTGCACAGTTACTTTCAAAATAGAAAAATATGCCACCGCGCATATTGTGTTGCATCGAAATATTTTTTATTAAAATTGCTTTGCATGATTATTGAAACATTGGGCGGGCATCGCATAAAATGGGACAGACAAGAAAATCTCAAAAAATTATTTTTGTTTGGATCGGACTGGCGATTTTCGCTTACGGGATCCTTCTGTTCCGTTTTTTCACTATTCAGGTCATTTCCCGCCAAAAATACAGTGAAATTCGGAGAAACAAGTCTCGGGTAAAAGTCACATTGAAGGGGGAAAGGGGGCTGATTCTTGATCGAAATTTATCCGTTTTGGCAGATAATGTTTATCGCTATTCTTTGGGTGCGGACTTATCTAAGATCAGAGATCGTGAGAAATTAGCCACACTCTTTGCTCGTGCGACCCATCAATCCCCTCAAACCATTTTAAGAAAACTTCGTCCCAAGCGGGGCTTTGTCTATCTTGCAAGAGATATTCAGAAGGAAGAAATTGAAAATTGGGAATTGCCAAGCAGGGAAGAAGAACCCGGTTTTCAGACGATCCGTGAAAACAGACGGATTTACCCGTTTAATCGGGCAGGGGCAGCCATTATTGGATTCACCAATGTCGACAATCGTGGAATGAATGGGATTGAGGGCAACTACAACGCCATCCTACAGGGGGAAGATGGCTGGAAATATTTTCGAATGGATGCTCTTAGTCATCTTTCGCCGGGACTCAATCTGCCGGAAAAACCCGCCACTCGGGGAGAGACTCTGGTTCTTTCGCTAAATATGAATTACCAGATGATTGCCGAGGAAGAACTGGAGCAGGGGGTAATTAAAAATAAGGCGCGCAGCGGAACCATCGTGATGCTGGATCCGAAAACTGGAGAGATTCTGGCGATGGTCACGTATCCCGGATTTAATCCCAACAAATATCGGGATTACGATGTGAGCCGCTATAAAAATCGGGCTATTGCGGATGTTTTCGAACCGGGGTCTACCTTTAAGATTGTTACAGCCGCGGCTGCTTTGAAAGGCCAGCTTTTTAAACTGAGCGATAAAATATTTTGTGAGAAGGGATTCTACAGGATCGCCGGCGTGTCCATTCGTGATCACAAGGCTTTCGGAAATCTGACATTTAAGGAAGTCATTGAACATTCCAGTAATATTGGCGTTGCAAAAATAGCCCGTAAAATTGGCAAGAAGCGCGTTTTTGACATGGCGAGGGCATTGGGTTTTGGAAATCAAACCGGCATTGATTTGCCCGGAGAAGCCAGCGGCCGCTTGAAGAATGCCACGTTATGGAGCAAATCGGATGCAACCCGTATCCCGATTGGTTACAGCATATCCATTACCACCCTTCAACTGGCAAACGCGTATGCAGCGGTGGCAAATGGAGGCTACTTGTTGCGACCTCATGTTGTGAAAATGGTGCTTAGCTCAGATGGCAATATTGTTCGGGAAGTAAAAGATGACACCATTCGCAGAGTCATGTCAGCTCGAACGGCTCATCTGCTTACATCCATTTTTAAGGGGGTTGTGAAAGTGGGCACTGGGAAGCGCGCGGCGCTGAAAAATGTGGAAGTAGCCGGGAAAACTGGGACTGCACAAAAATATGATCCCGTGCACCACGCATACTCCCGGAAGCGTTATGTGGCGTCGTTTGTGGGATACGTTCCCGCCGACGATCCGAAGGTGGTTTGTGCGGTGGTTATAAATGAGCCCAAAGGGGAATATTACGGCGGTGAGGTGGCTGCCCCGATTTTTCGGAAAATCATGCAGCGAATTGTGGATTCTGTGGATCAGAATCTGCCGCACGTACCCATTGCCCAATCCTTGGATCAAAATAAGCCGGGGTGGGCATCCGTTCCCGATGTGCAATTTATGGCCTACTCGAGGGCGAAGACTATTTTGGAAAAAGCCGGGTTAAGAATTGCAGCTGCAACGCATGGAAATTTTGTCATCAAACAAAATCCGGCTCCAGAGCACCTGGTAAGGTCCGGTTCAACAATTAGCGTAACCCTGGAAAATCAAAAAGCTCTTTCTGCCGGTAACGAAGTGGTTCCCGATGTTCGGGGGTTAAGCCTCAGACAGGCAGTTGCAAGACTGGCATCTCAGGGCTATGATGTGAAAATTGAAGGAACAGGTTTTGTGATCGGGCAATCGGTTGTAAAATCAAAGAAAAAAATTTGCAAAATTATTTGCAAACCCCACATCAATTCAGGGTGAACTCCTTTAAATTTTGCGTGTTGAATAATTCTGGAGGAACCTGAATTAGGAGTTGTATTAAAAGAAATATTTTGCCAATTGCTTCTGGCTGATTAGGAGAACATTTTATTACCGGTAAAAGACGAATGAATTTAACGCTGCAAGAGGTTCAACAATCTGTTAAGGGGGAATTTGTTCATGTTTCTGAAAAGGCAAAAAGGAAACCGGTACATGCCTCTGTTAGTGATTCACGGAAGGTGTTGCCAGGTGATCTCTTTTTTGCCTTAAGGGGTGAGCGCCACGACGCCCACGATTTTTTGGATGCTGTTTTTCAAGTTCCGCAAACAACGGCGGTTGTCGAACAAAAGTGGTTTGAACAGCAGGCGGTTTTACCTCACGGCCAGTTAATTGTCGTTGGCGATACCCTGCGGGCTCTGCAGGATGCGAGTGCCTTCTATCGGAAAAAATTTGACATTCCGGTATTGGCAATTACCGGTTCAAATGGGAAGACCACAACCAAGGAAATGACAGCTGCGGTTCTGGGGGAAAAATATAGGGTGGTCAAAAATCCCGGAAATTTCAATAATCACATTGGCCTGCCCCTAACGCTCTTTGACATAAATCCCCAAACGGAATTCGCGGTGGTGGAAATGGGTGCCAATCATTTTGGCGAAATTTCCCGCCTGTGCGAAATTGCCGATCCGGATTGGGGCCTGGTGACGAATGTGGGCGGGGCGCATCTGGAGTATTTTGGCAGTGTTCAGGATGTGGCGCGCGCAAAAGGAGAATTGTTCAACTACCTGTCCCAAAAACAGGGACTGGGATTTGTGAATCAGGATGATGCGCTTGTTGTAGAAATTGCCCGCCCGTTGTCCCGAAAATTTTCATTCGGTCTGGCAAAAGAAGCCCAAGTAAGTGGGAAAATCCTTTCTCTGGACGATTTGGGACGAGCGGTTTTTCGTGTAAACGGCGAAATAATTCATCTGCGTGTGGCTGGAATTCATCAGGTTCAAAATGCAGTGGCCGCGGCAGCCGTTGGCATTTACGCCGGACTCTCAATCGAGCAGATCAAAAATGCACTGGAAGCATTCTCCGGCGTTGGGAAACGGATGGAGCTTCTGCAAGTGAACGACATTTTGGTTCTTAATGATACCTACAATGCTAATCTGGCTTCGATGGAGTCCGGATTAAAAACATTAGCACACATTCGGCACCAGCGCGGAGGACGGTCGTTTGCTGTGCTGGCTGATATGCTAGAATTAGGGCAGAAGAGCGAGGAGCAGCATCGATTGGTAGGAGAAATTGCTGCCGAAATCGGCATTGACTTTCTGCTTACTTTTGGGAAAGAAGCACGTGCTATTTACCAGAGCGCTCTGGAAATGGGACTGGTTCACGCCTATCATTTTGATGAAAAAGAAGACCTGGAGGAGTTTTTGCAGGCGTACCTGCGGGGTGGTGATCTGGTGTTGGTCAAGGGTTCCAGGGGAATGGAAATGGAAACGATCGTTCAATTTTTGAAGGATCGCTATGCAAACCATTCACCTGAGGAATAAGGATACGCGCATGTTTTATCATCTTCTGTACCCGTTGAAATCGTTTTATTTTGGATTTAATTTGTTCAAATACATTACGTTTCGTTCGGCACTTGCAGCGGTTACGGCTCTTTTGATCAGTTTTTTGGTGGGCCCCTGGATTATTCGCATGTTGAATCGGCATCAAATCGGGGAGGAAATTCGGGAGGAGGGGCCCGAATGGCATCGAAAGAAAAAGGGAACTCCCACAATGGGAGGCATCATTATTTTGATTGCGGTTCTCGTGCCAACACTGCTTTTTGCCCGTTTGGACACTATTTTTACCCAGCTCATTGTTCTGGCAACGCTGTGGATGGGGGGCATCGGATTCCTGGACGATTATCTCAAAGTGGTCAAAAAGAAGCCAAAGGGCCTGATTGGCCGGTACAAACTTGCAGGACAATTTATTCTGGGCACGGTCATTGGAATTATTGTTTTAAAATCGTCTGTTTTTGCCGGGGTGAGTACCAAAACATTTTTGCCATTTTTTAAGAATTACATGCTGGATTTTGGCTGGCTCTACGTGCCAATGGTTATTTTGGTAATTGCCGGAACATCGAATTCTGTTAATTTAACGGATGGCCTGGATGGACTGGCAATTGGTTTGGTTGGGATTGCCATTATGGCCTGGGCGGCCATTAGCTATATCAGCGGACGTGTGGATTTTTCAAGCTATTTGAATATTACGTACCTGCCGGGAGCGGGAGAACTCACCGTTTTTT
Source organism: uncultured Deferribacteres bacterium (assembly GCA_964568545.1). Classification (GTDB taxonomy): domain Bacteria; phylum Zhuqueibacterota; class JdFR-76; order JdFR-76; family BMS3Abin05; genus BMS3Abin05. Next base: position 9,651 of record CAZMRE010000018.1, read on the forward strand.
GTGCCTCTGCCATTGGAGCGGCGTTGGGATTCCTCTGGTACAATACGAATCCGGCAGAGGTGTTTATGGGCGATACCGGGTCGCTGGCGCTGGGAAGCGCCTTAGGAACGCTTGCAATTCTCACAAAAAAGGAATTGCTTTTAATCATCATTGGCGGTGTTTTTGTAGTGGAAAGTCTGTCGGTGATTTTGCAGGTGCTATCATTTCGTTATCGCGGTGGGAAGCGAATTTTCAAAATGGCACCCATTCATCACCATTACGAAATGTTGGGCTGGCCAGAGCAAAAGGTGGTTGTGCGATTTTGGATTATCGGGATTCTGCTTCTTCTGCTCAGTCTGACAACATTTAAGGTGCGTTAAGAAAGAGACTATGCCGGAAGATTCAAAAAAATATTTGTACCTTGGTGCCCTCACATTTGCCCTGATCTGTGTAGGCCTTGTGATGGTGTACAGCGCGAGTCATCCGATTGCCGCGCAAAAATACGGCAATTCCAGTTTTTTCCTGCTGCGTCATTTTATTCGCTTAATTATTGGTTTTGTGTTAATGGCCATCGGTATGGCAGTTCCCTATCAAAAATGGGCAAAATTAGGCCGCCCGCTCATTTTGATTTCCTTTTCGCTTTTGCTGGTGGTGCTGATTCCTAGTCCGTATCGCTTAACTATTAATCACGCGCACCGCTGGCTCAGGATTGGCGGACTTCAATTTCAACCGGTGGATTTTGTACGCCTTTTTGTTATTTTTTATCTGGCAGATGTTCTCACACGAAAGGAGACCCTTTTGGGGCAGTTCAAAGAAGGATTCCTGCCTCAATTGATTGTGCTTGGAATTGTACTGGGAATGATTCTGCTTCAACCAGATCTGGGTTCCGCCCTGATTCTGGCGATTATCATTGGCATTTTGTTCGTTACTGGTGGCATTCCCCTTAAATTTCTGGCGCCGTTTGTGGGAATTGTTCCACTGGGATTTCTTCTCATGCACGATTACCAGCGGTTGAGAATTATTAAATTCTTGAACTCCGTGATTCACGGGCAGCCGGTTTCGTACCAGGTGGCGCAGTCCCTGGTGGGTTTGGGAAAGGGTGGATTTTGGGGAGTAGGGCTGGACAATAGCACGCAAAAGCTTCACTTTTTGCCCGAGCCTTTTTCTGATTTCATTGTTTCAATTCTTGGCGAAGAATTTGGGTTTTTGGGCATTTTCCTGGTGTTAACGGCCGTTCTCATCGTCATTATTTTGGGATACCGCATTGCTCAGCGGGCATCCACCAAAGAAGGGATGCTCATGGCCGTCGGTATTACATCAACGATTGCCCTGTACACGTTTGTAAATGCCGGCGTGGTTACGAGTTTGTTGCCAACAAAGGGGCTTCCAATGCCATTTATCAGCTACGGAGGGAGTTTTCAAATTTCGATTCTTTGGGGGGTCGGCATTCTGGTGAACATAATGAAGCAATCTTCGGATGAGGAAGAGACTGCCTCTGAAAGAGACCGGGCGTTTCGGCCTCGGGCAGCCTGGGTGCAAAAATGAAACCCGCGAAAAAAAAGACGCTCCGATTTTATTTTGCGGGAGGCGGAACGGGCGGGCATCTTTTCCCCGCACTGGCGATTGCTAATGAGATCAGGCGGCGGTTTCCGGAGGCAGAAGTTACATTCTGGGGAACCAGGCGGGGGATTGAGGCGAAGATTCTCCCAACTACGGATTTCACATTAGAATTAATTCCGGTGCGGGGATTTCGGCGGCGGCTCAGTCTCGGGAATTTGCTTTTTCCATTTGCGCTGGCTGCCAGTTTTGTAAAAGCCTTTCGATTGCTACTTGTGAAACGCCCGAAGGCTGTAATCGGTACAGGCGGGTACGTGAGTGGTCCGGTGGCGTTTACGGCCTGGCTGCTGTGGATTCCGGTTTTTATCCAGGAGCAGAACAGCTACCCCGGGGCCACTACGCGGCTGCTTGCCCGTATCGCCAAACGCGTGTACGTAGCATTTGAGGTTTCAAAAGAATATTTTAAGAACCGCGAAAAGCTGCGGGTAACCGGAAATCCTGTTCGGGCGGATATTCACCAGGCAAATCGGAACGAAGCCTTTCGGATGTTTGAGTTTTCGCCGGAACAACCAGTTCTCTTTATTTTTGGGGGAAGTCAGGGGGCGCGGCGGATCAATCAGTTAATCGCGGACATTTTACCGGATTTACTTGAAAAAACGCCCCTTCAGATTTTATGGAGCACGGGGCCGTCTGATTACGACGAAATTCGCGAAAAAATCGGCGCAAATAATCGGGTGAGGGTATTTGATTTTATTAAGGATATGCCAGCCGCTTACGCCGTCTCATCGCTGGTTATTTCTCGGGCGGGGGCTACAACGCTTGCTGAGTTGGCCGCCTGCGGGCTGCCATCCATTTTAATCCCGTACCCTTTTGCAACGGGCGGCCACCAGGTTTTCAACGCCCGCAGTTTTGAAGCCGAGGCAGCGGCCATTTGCCTTTTGGAAAAGGAGCTGACGCCAGAATCTCTGGAGCAAACCATTCGGGAAATGCTCGGGAATCCGGAGAAATTGAAAAAAATGGGACAAGCTGCCCAGAAATTGGCGAAGGTGGATGCGGCGAGGAGAATCGTAGAGGATATTTTTGCAGAGTTGAAATTAGAATCGTGGAAATAGAATTTGGATGAAATTGAAGAGCTTACGGCGGATCTAAAATCCCGTGTGTCAGGCAGGGTTAGGGTTCGGGAGCCATTTGCCAGGCACACATCGTATCGGGTGGGAGGCCCGGCAGATGTTTACATTGTACCTGCGAATCGGGACAGTCTCAGGCGTGCACTGGAATGGGCTCGGGAAAAAGAGCTGCCGGTATTCATCTTGGGGAAAGGGACCAATCTTCTGGTCAGTGATTCCGGGTTCAGGGGTTTGGTTGTGCATTTGAGCTCTTGCTGCCGCGATTGGAAACAAGCGGATGCGCGCGTTACCATCGGTTCGGGCTGGCTTTTGCAAAAGGCGCTGGAACGCCTGGCCGATGCCGGGCTTAGCGGGTACGAGAAGATTTACGGGATTCCCGGAACCGTTGGCGGCGCCCTTCACATGAACGCGGGCGCTTTTGGAACGGAAATCGCTGACCACCTATTGTGGGTGGAAATAATGGATTTATCCGGGCAAATCCAGCGCATTCCGAAGGAAAATCTGGGATTCGGTTACCGTCGCGGAATTGTTAATCCGGACTGGGTGATTCTTTCGGGAACGTTTGAACTGGAGAAAGGAGATCCGGAGAAAATCCAGCAGGACATGCACGAAATTTTTGATCGGAGGCGGAAAAAGCAGCCACTTTCCCGGGCGTCTGCGGGCAGCGTTTTTAAGCGTCCCCCCGGGCACTACGCAGGAGCGCTTATTCAGGATGCAGGATTAAAAGGGTTTCGTCACGGGCGGGCGCTGGTTTCCCGAAAACACGCTAATTTTGTTATTAATACCGGCGGAGCCACAGCCTCCGAAATAAGGGAATTGATCGAAATCGTGCGTTCAAACGTTTTTCAAAAATACGGTGTCCGTCTCGAACTCGAGAATGAACTTGTTGGCTGGTAAATATGACGCAGAATACAAGAAAAAACCCGAGTGAAGCGATTATTGTCGAACATCCGCCTAAAAAAAGGCCGAGTGCTCTCAAACAACCTATACCTTCCGCTGCCGGACGTTCGACATTGCTAACACGTGTTTTCTGGACATTTTTCGGATTGGCTCTCTTCGTTTTATTTTTGTGGGGCTTGCATTCCTGGACGGTGCATTCCAACGCATTCTTGCTTCAAACAGTTGATGTAAGGGGAAATCGCATTTTGGACGAGGACGATATTTTGAAGAATGTTTCATTCAAACATCGGACTCGATTAACCGATGTGCAGCTTTCTGTGATCGAAAAAGAGATTCTGAAAAATCCCTATTTGAAGACAGTGATTGTGTACCGAAAATATCCGTCAACGTTAGAGGTTGAGGTAGAAGAGCGTGCGCCAATTGCGTATGTTGTCGGGAAGAGAGTATGGATGATCGATGATGAAGGTATTATTTTGCCAAAGCTAACAGGCAAAAAGGCTCTTGCGCTGCCCGTCATTACGCATATCGGAACATTTCAGGAAAAAGCCGGCGGGCAAATTGAGAATCCTAAATTGAGGCAGACGGTTTGGTTTTTATCAACCTTGAAAATTCTAGATAAGGATTTATTTTACAAAGTGAATTCGGTGGATTACACAGCACAAAAAGGGATGGTCGTTTATCTGACGCGGCGCCCGTTTCCATTTTATTTTGGCAACGATCTGGACGTTCGCCAGATTGAGTACATGCAGGCCATTTTGGGGAAACTGACACGAGAACGCCGCGTGGCAAATGTGAAATACGTGGATCTTCGCTTTGCAAATCAGGTGGTTGTGAAATAAATAGTTACCGGTTTATTTAATCATTTGTGCTTAAATTGCGGCATAGCCGCTTTAGGAATAATCAAAATAGATTATCAGAAGTCATTTTCTGAACCTTAAGAATGGTTGCAGCCATGAAAAAAAGAAGAGAAGATGTAGAAAGTCTGGATTTGTTTTCGATGACTGATAGAGGCAATGGAACTTCCCGCAAAGAACGATCGCTTGAGAAGAGTACGTCTTTTTCACCGAAAAGAAAAGCGAAAAGTGTATCCCGTAAAATTATTACGGGTCTGGATATTGGTACCAGTAAAATCGGAGCCATCATTGCGGAAGTGGACGATATGGATGATGTCAAAATTGTTGGTGTGGGGGTGTCACCTTCGGATGGTTTGCGGCGAGGGGTTGTTGTAAATCTGGAAAAGACCGTGCAATCCATTAAGCGGGCTATTAGTGAGGCTCAACTTATGGCCGGAATCGAGGTTGGCCCGGTCTATGTGGGGATTGCCGGCGATCATATTCACAGTTTCAACAGCCGGGGGGTTGTGGCTGTTTCCGGGCCGGATCACGAAATCAAAACGGACGATATTCGCCGCGTCATTGACGCCGCCAAAGCCGTGTCGCTTCCCATTGATCGCGAAATTATTCACGTGATTCCCCAGGAATTCATTGTGGACGATCAGGACAATATTAAGGATCCAGTGGGATTTTCAGGGGTGCGTTTGGAAGCGGAAGTTCACATTGTGACTGGCGCCGTAACGTCGGCACAAAATATTTACCGATGTGTGGAGCGAGCGGGACTGAATGTTCAAAATTTGGTGCTGGAGCCGTTGGCATCCAGTTACGCCGTTTTGGGAGATGATGAAAAGGAAATCGGCGTGGGATTGATTGACCTGGGCGGCGGCACCACGGATATCGCCCTGTTCTTTGAAGGAAGTATTCGCCACACAGCCGTGATTGGTCTGGGCGGCCGAAACGTAACCAACGACATTGCACAAGGGCTTCGAACGCCCGTGGATCAGGCGGAGAAAATTAAGCGAAAATTTGGAGCCGCTTTGCCGAGGTCTGACGATCAGAATCATCTGATTGAAGTACCCGGTGTGGGAGGACGCGCCGCAACAAATGTTCCCAGGCGCTACCTGACGTCCATTATTCAGCCGCGAGTAGAGGAAATCCTTACGCTTGCCAGACGGGAAATCCAGCGCTCCGACTATCGGGATTTTCTCAACGCTGGGCTTGTTTTAACCGGCGGCGGATCCATGCTGGAGGGAATCGTGGAGCTGGCTGAACAGATTTTCGATATGCCCGTGAAGGCCGGAATTCCCCAGGGTTTTGGCGGACTGGTGGGATTGGCGCGAACACCCATCCATTCTACGGGTGTTGGCCTGATTTATTACGGAATCCGCCACGGTTCCGAGGAATTCCTTGCGATTGAAGAAGAAAATAGTGGCGGAGAAAATCATCTTTTTAATAAAATATTTGGCACAATGAAACGGTGGGTAACGGAATATTTTTAGGGCTTGTCCGACTAATGCTTGCATTTTTTAAATAATAATTTGATTTTTTATTGCTTAGGATGATTGCAGCCGATGGACTAAAAAAATGCGTATTTTCGCGAAGAACGTAAAATCAATTGGTTAAAATTTGTGTGCAAAATTTCTTTAGAATAGACTCAAAAATAATCAAAAAAATATCTAACTAAATAATTAGGAGAACGAAAATGCCTCTGACCTTTGAATACGACAGCTTAGCCGACCAATCCGCCAAAATGAAAGTCATTGGCGTGGGCGGTGCCGGCGGAAATGCAATTAATCGGATGATTGAATCGGAATTGAATGGTGTTGATTTTTTGGCGATCAATACCGATCTTCAGGCGTTAAATACGAGCAAAGCCAAAAATAAGATTCAAATTGGGAAAAAGCTTACCAAGGGTTTGGGTGCTGGTGCCAATCCCGAAGTGGGTCAAAAAGCCATCGAAGAGGATCGGGAATCTGTGGAAGCTGCTCTTCAGGATGTGGACATGGTTTTTATTACCGGAGGAATGGGGGGCGGAACCGGAACGGGCGCTGCTCCGATTGTGGCTGAAATTGCCAAAGAATTGGGCGCTTTAACCGTTGCAATTGTAACAAAGCCCTTTCAATTTGAAGGTGTGAAACGCATGAAAAGGGCGATGGAAGGTATTCGCCATCTGCGTGATAAGGTGGACACACTCATTATTATTCCCAACCAGCGTCTGTTTTCCATTGTGCCGAAGGGCACACCCCTGCTGGAAGCTTTTCGGATGGCCGACGATGTGCTGCTTCACGCAACAAAAGGAATTTCCGACCTGATTACCGAGCCGGGCTTGATTAACCTGGATTTCGCCGATGTGCGCACGGTAATGGCTGAGATGGGCGACGCGCTTATGGGCACGGGCATTTCCACGGGTCAGGATCGCGCCCAGGAAGCCGCCATGCGCGCTATTTCCAGTCCCCTCCTGGAAGATGTGTCTATTTCCGGAGCACAGGGCGTTCTCATTAATATTACCGGCGGGTTGGATCTCTCGCTGGACGATGTGAACAATGCCACCTCCGTTATTTTTGAAGCGGCAGGCCCCGATGCAAACATTATTTTCGGCGCTATTCTGGATGAAACGATTCAAGATGAAGTGCGTGTAACAGTGATTGCCACCGGATTGAATGATGGAACCTCTACGCAGAGTGTTGAGGAAGATCGAAACGTTCTGGAGCTTTTCGGAACACGCCGGAAGGTGCTGGACATTCCAACATTCAAACGACGAGAAAAACCGGCCTTTCCATTTGAAACATCCAACGAATCTTTAAAGGAAGAAGCAAATACGCCATCGGATGATTACTTGGACATTCCAACATTTATGAGGAAAAAACAGGCACAGGAATTAGGGAATTAAAGGCAGGGGAAGTCTCTGTTTCTCCTAAAATCAAAAAAGCCATTTTATTCAGAGGAGTTTTTTTGCCGGATTTTTTGCCGATGACGATTGTTGAAGTATGGTTGCTGAGCTTTGTCGAAGCATGGATGTGCCGAGTCGGCTCGGGATAAAAGCGGTGGTTTCGATATGATTCGCCGGCTGGCGAATCACTTAACAACCGGAAAGAACATGCTGCTGTCCTTATTAGAACGGAATCCCGGCTGTATTTTTTCCATTGAACTTGCAATGACAGAGCTTGAAACAATAAAAAAGCGGAGAAAATTCCGCTTTTAAAAGTTTGATTGAATGGGATGTTAATAAATCACTATTCAGATTGTTTTTCCAAAAATGAAATAACGAATCCGAGTGTTCGACTTTCCCTGAATTACAGTTACGATTTTTCAGGGTTAGGCGGCTTTGGTCACGCGGCCAGACCGAATACATTCGGTACAAACGACCATTCGTTTAATGGTTCCATTTTCCAGGCGAACGCGAACTCGCTGTAGATTCGGTAACCACCGTCGTTTCGTCAGGTTATGAGCGTGGCTCACGCTATTTCCAACCATTGGGCCTTTGCCGCAAATTTCACAACGCTTTGCCATTTTAGGTATCTCCTTTGAATTCAAGTTAAGCGATTTTAAAAGTACAAAAGAAAATCTGAAAATGCAAGATTTTTTTCTTCAAATCGCGTGAAATCTGAAAATGCCTTGAACTTTTTGAATTTTTGTATTATTCTCAAGTGATTGCACGTTTTAATAATCCGTTTCCTGACGGGAAGAGGCGCTGGAAATTATCCGGCTTAGTTTCGATGACTACAACGAAAAATTTGCCGAGCTTTGGGTTCGGTAAGAAGACGATTGACTGTTTAAGCGTGAAAAATGAATTTTTGAAAATCCCGGTTGCCAGCCAGGCATTTTTGGCGCCGATGGCGGGCTTTACCGATCAGCCGTTTCGCCGCATTTGCAAAAAATTGGGGGCAGGATTTCTTTTCGGCGAATTTGTTAGCGCTGACGGTCTGGTTTATGAAAGCAGGAAGACATTCGATTTACTGGATTTTTTGGAAGAAGAACATCCGTTTGCCATTCAAATTTTTGGCAGTGATCCCGGAGTGATGGCCCGTGCCGCTAAAATTGTTCATCGTTTTGAACCGGATGTGCTGGACATTAATTATGGCTGCCCTGTGAAAAAGGTTGTAAGGCGAGGAGCAGGCGCGGCCCTTTTGCGGGATTTGGATCGATTGGAAGCCATTGCCAAAGCGATGGTGGATGTTTCGGAAATTCCCGTTACGGCAAAAATCCGGATCGGATGGTCAAAGGAAGAAATTGTGGCCGTTGAAGCGGCACGGCGTTTGGAAGATGCGGGTGTTCGGGCCGTTGCCGTTCACGCACGGACCCGTACAATGGGGTACTCCGGCCGTGCCGTATGGCAGGCTATCGCGGATGTTAAGAAAGCGGTGTCCATTCCGGTGTTGGGTAATGGCGATATTTGGAGTGCTTCGGATGCCTTGAAAATGATAAAAGAAACCGGCTGCGATTTTGTGATGGTCGGACGGGGCGCTATCGGGAATCCCTGGATTTTTCGGGAAATTGGTGCTTTGCTGAAGGGGGAAGGGGAAATTTCTCAGCCGACATTACAGGAGAGGGGAGAAATTTGCCTACAGCATTTTCAGTGGGCATTGGAATTTTATGGGCATCGGAAGGGCGTCTTTGAGATGCGAAAGCATCTGGCTGCCTACGCGAAAGGGCTGCCAGGAGCCAGTCGATTTCGGGCGAAGCTGATGAATCTTACTCAACCGGAAAGCATTGTGCAAGAACTGAAAATATTTTTTGATATGTAAACTCTGCCCAAATTACCAATATTTAGGTTGAAAATCCTTGCTATTTTTAACCTCCATAATTTCATCTCCAACGGCCAAAACGAGAAAGCCCTTCTTCTCAGCATAAGCCAGAACACTGTTGTCAATAGTGAGAGTGGCCAGAATGCCCACAATTTTTTTGTCGCGATATTCTGGGAAAAATTCGCGGAGGATTTGAATTTCGCGAATAAAATCGTCAATATCTTTGGATTGCAAGGTGCTTTTGGTGCTATTTAAAAAGACCACATTTCCAGATACGGCAATTGCATCAAATTCTTTTTGTCGTCCATCAGGAAGCCTTTTCCGCAGCCGGATCGCAATCGATTCCGGAACCATGCCGAATTGTTCGTCTATAATTCGAGTCAGGCTTGGATAAACAAGGTCTTCCACCATTGTTCCCATTTTGTTGGAAAGCTCTCCCCACTGCTTGTTCATTCGCCTGACTTCATTATGCATTTCGTC
>CAZMRE010000019.1:0-19223 GCA_964568545.1 uncultured Deferribacteres bacterium
ATTTGTTTCGGATTTCGGATTTTGTGTTTCGGATTTTAAAATACGTCCTTCATTTCTACACAAACAGGATCAGCCTTTTGGAATACCTCACAGTATTTGCAAACAGAAAGACTAAGTTGACACCAATGGCCAAGCGGCGAATCACTCAACGACCTGTGCGGCCAAATGGACAATTGGCAATTGCTAATTCAAACCAAAGATTGCACAATGCGAATTACTCACCAAAGGCGCATGAGGAAATTTATGAAATAGGCCACTCAGATAGGATTATTTCAGATTGTATTTTCTTAATTTACGGTAAAGTGTGTCCCGATGGATGTGCAAAATAGCGGCTGTGCGGTTTTTATTCCCGTGCGTAATTTCCAGAATGCGGCGAATGTGTTCCCGCTCCAGCTCTTCAAGGGAGGGAATTTTGTCTGTGAGCTCTATGCCAGGAGTAGAAGAGTGTTTTTCTCTCCACATATAACGTGGCAAATCTGAGGGACAGATTTTTTTGCCGTCACTGAGAACAACGGCGCGTTGAATAACATTCCTGAATTCCCGAACATTTCCGGGCCACTGGTAATTTATTAAAATTTCAAGCGTTTCCCTGAGTACCTCAGGGACCGGAAGATTATAGCGCTCACAATAATCCCGCAAAAAGAAATTCAAGAAATGGGGAATATCCTCTTTAATTTCCCGCAGATTTGGAAGCTCAAGTGTAATGGTGTTTAGCCTGTAAAACAAATCCTCGCGAAACTCATTTGAATCAATCTTTTTAAAAAGATTTTGATTCGTTGCAGCTACGATACGAAAATCGGATTTCAGGGTTTTGGTACTCCCCAGCCGTTCAAATTCGTGATATTCAAGCACACGAAGCAATTTCGCTTGCATGGGATACGACATGTCGCCAATTTCATCCAGAAAAAGCGTGCCGCCTTCAACCAATTCCAATTTTCCGGCTTTTGGCTTTCTGGCATCGGTAAATGCTCCCGCTTCATAGCCGAAAAGCTCGCTTTCCAGCAGATTTTCAGGCAGGGCTGCACAATTGAGTTTTATGAAGGCTTTGCCAGAACGGTTGCTCAAATTGTGCAGAGCGCTTGCAACCAGTTCCTTGCCCGTACCGCTTTCCCCCAAAATAAGCACAGGTAAGTCAGTTGACGCCACTTTTTTAAGCGTATCGAAAACGCGCTTCATCCGCGGGGAACTGCCGATAATTACAACATCCCCAACAATAAAGGCGGCCTGTTCATCAATTTTCAGCATCTTGCGGGTGGAGGGGCCCTGAATCAATTCGGAAAGATTCCTCAAAAGGTCTTCCACGTGGATGGGCTTTAGAATGTAATTGGCGGCGCCTTGCTGGATGCTTTCGACAGCCGATTGAATGGAGCCGTAACCCGTCATAACGATTACATGCGTCTCCGGCCATTTCTGTCTCACTTCTTTGAGAAGCCGAAAGCCGGACATCCCGGGCATTTTTACATCCGTGAGAACCACATCCACAGACTGCATAGTGAGGATTTGTAGCGCATTTCGCCCATTTGAGGCCGTCATAACATGATAGCCTTCCAGAGAAAGAGAATCTTTCAGCGTTTTCAGAAGATTTCTTTCGTCATCAACAATAAGGATTTTGGCTTTGGTTTTGCTCATTCGACTGTGTTAACGCTTTGCTTGATTTCAACAGAATAGCTATTGGGCTCGGAATCGAATGGTAATCGTGGTTCCAACGCCCGGCTCCGATTCCAGATCAATCTCCCCTTTATTTCGCTTGACCCCCGATTGAACAATGCTCAATCCAAGCCCCGTGCCATTCATCTCGGATTTTGTGGTAAAAAAGGGATCGAATATTTTGTCATGAATATCTTTTGGAATCCCCGAACCCGTATCGGAAATTTCAATCAGCACCCATCCTTCCGGCGAATAATCCGTACTAATGGACAATGTACCGCCATTCAGCATGGCTTCTTTCGCATTAATAATGAGGTTCAGAAAAATTTGCTTCATGTCGTCAATATTAGCTTTACAGTAAGGAACAGGCTTGAGATTAAGCCGGGGGTCAATATCCGACTGGCGCAAATCCTTCTCAATAAGTGTGATGAGATTTTTTAGGATTTGATTCACGTCGGCCGCTTCACGCTCATCGGGTGTTTTTCTTGAAAAATTCAGGAGATTGGTAACAATTCTCTGGGTTCGCTCGATTTCTGATTGAATAATGCTTAAATGCTCCTGTACATTTTCGTTGCCTCCGCGAATGACCTTTGACAAATAATAAATAGACGTACTGATGATATTAAGCGGATTCCGAAGTTCGTGAGCTACACCTGCAGCCAACTGCCCCAACGAGGCCGTTTTTTCTGCAAGAATGAGCTTCTGCTGCGTAGCGTTGAGCTGGCGCGTTTTGTCAGCCACCTTTTCCTCCAGCAACTGGGTGTAGTGCTGGATTTCAGCCTCCAAACGCTCCTGCTCCGTCACATCTCGCATGATCAGTCGAATTTGAATCACTCTTGAACCAACACGCATAGCCGAGCCGCTTGTCCGCACAGGCACAATTTGGTGATCCGGAGTTACTAGTTTCAAATACACATTCTCAGTTGATTGGCCTGCTTTCACATCTTGCAAAAGGGCTTTGAAAGTCTTCTGAAAATCCGGGTGAATGTAGGTGGAGAGTGAAGTTCCGAGAATTTCTTCCCGCTTCCTAGCAAGTATTTTTTCTGTTTTTACATTGATCCCCCGAATCACGCCGTCCTTTTCAATCATAAAAACCAGGTCTTGCAAATTCTCAACCAGATCCCGGTATCTTTCTTCGGATTCCCTCAGCTCTTTTGTTCGGATCATTAATTCCACACGAGCCAGTAGTTCTTCCAACTGAAATGGCTTAACAATGTAATCATCCGCGCCAACATCAAAGCTCTTAATCTTGTCCGTTAAATCCCCTCGGGATGTCACCATCATAATGGGCACATTTTTAAGGCGGGTGTCCTGGCGAATTTTGCCGCACACGTCAATTCCACTCCCATCCGGCAGCATAACGTCCATCAAAATCAGATCAAAATCGTTTTGCTTAGCCAGTTTTATCGCTCGGGGAGCTGAGGGCGTGGTTACCACCTGGTAGCCCTTCCGCTGCAAGTAAACTTTCGTAAAACGAGCATGTTCGGGTTGATCTTCTACCAACAGAATGTGGGCCGACGCAGATAATTTTTGTTGTTTTCTCAGAGACATGCGCTCCTCTTGATACATTTCGGGCATGGAAATACGCTTATAGTATTATCGGCAAGAGGAGGCTAAATATGAAGGGAATGTGCTGTGTGGAATCTCGGCTGTGAACCACGAAATCAAAAAGATGAACTAAAAAATCCTGTAATGTAGTGAAAAAATTCTTACAAAATTAACGGACACTACACGAATTGCCGAACAAAATATTTGGGCGTCAGGCTTTCTCCTGTGGCGTATTTCAACAAATCGTCCCAGCGGTAACGACCTCCCACCGCGAAGATTTTTTCGCGAAAATAATCACCGACCTCCGGCATGCCCGCAAATCCAACCTGCTCATCAGGTGGCAGATTCAAAACCTGTGTCAGTATAAAATGGTGTACCTGAGACGCCATTAACTCGCCCAACTGGTAATTGTGGTAATAGACCGGCGCCGAGCAAATATGAACCTTCGTCGCCCAATCTGGGGCATTCCTACCTTCAGGCTTTCGCACAAACTGGTATTTTTCCACCAACTGCCACCACAGGCTGTTTAAATCCTGTTCCGGATTGCCGTAAAGCTCACGCTCAAAATTGACCATTACCTGCGCCCATCGAGTAAACACAAGCTGTTGCAGTCGAAGCGCTTCCTGTGCTTCCGCCCAGACATTCTGCTTCAGATTACTGGGAATGCCAATCATCTTTTCGAGCCAATCCGCATTGCGCGAAAGCCTGCCAAAAAACATAGCAACTGCTTCCGTTGTGAAAATATGCGCGTGGGTCCGCAGCAAGAATGGGAGATTACGATCGATGTAGTAATCGTACACGCCGTGCCCCAACTCGTGCAGCATCGTAGACATCCAGTATTCGTCATTTTTTACGTTAGCCAAAACACGGACGTCTCCTTTTCGATCGATGTCGATACAAAAGGCATGTTGGTCTTTCCCTGGCTTTTCATAAAGATCACTCTTTTTAAGAATCGGATCGGCAGGTAGATGAATGCCGGAGTAAAACCCTCGCGCCAAATCTACCACATCTTTGTCACCGTAAAATTGATTGAAATCAATCTCGGAAACATGAGGAGCTTCCTGAAAAAACAGGTCTTCGTAATGCCAGGCCTGCATTTCTTCAATGGAAATTCCGTACCGCCCAGATAATGTTTGATCAATTTTTTGTTTTAATTCCCGAAAAGGGCCATTTGTTCGATCAGCCAAATCCTGAAATAGGGATTCAATGGCTGTCGGCTCTTGCTCAGAAAGTATCATTGACATGACGTAGTAATTCTCAAATCCCAATTGCCGTGCCGCCTGATTTCTCAGCTTCACGAGATTGAGAAGCTTGTCAACCACCACTGGTCCTACCTGCTTACCGGCCTCCCAGGCTTTCTGGCGCGCACGCGAATCCGTGCTGTGACGTAGAATATCGAGAATGTGATTATTGGTAACGGATTTCCCATCCAAGTCGCCACGAAAGGTATTGAAAATATTTTCGATTTCATTGCTGAGAGAAACAATCTTTTTCATAATTACATCGTCAATCTGATTTTCTAAGTAGGCATTAAAAAGGATGGTAAGCTGGCGCAGCAATAAGGGATCGTGGATTTCCCCCGAGTCCTTAAATGCTTTAATCTTTTTAAAATCCTCCCGATTGGCATAAACATGTCGAAGTTTCAGTTCGAGGGCTGCCGTGCACTCGTAATCTTTTTTCTGGCCGGAAATCGATGCCTTCCAGAAACTCAAATTCATTTCCCGTGAAAGGGGTTCAACAACACGCACATGCCGATTAATAAATTCCTGAAATGCCTTTTCCATTGCTGCTCCAATTTGGTTCCTTAAAAATAGGAATTAATGCACACGTAAAATATTTTAAACCCTTGTTCGGAAAATCATTTAAAATGGGCATTTGTTGCTCGAATTCCATGCCCCACCGTGAACGATGGGACTAAGAATAGGAAGCACACTAAATGGTGCCTGAAAAACAGTGTGCTTTAGCACTCTTTCCAATCTTAGCCCCGTGGTTCACCACATGGCACAATGGTCCCGATAACCATTTTGGGATATCATTCTATTGTAAATTCCGGGTTTTCTGAATCTGCGTCAAAAAAAGAGTTTCTGCCTATTTCAATTTACCGCTTTTATAGATTTTTTGCTCTGCTGATCACCTGGCAAATCCCGATTTAAAAAAGCCAGGGCAAAGCCCTGGCCTGGGAGGAGGATCATTTAGGTCTTTACTTCTGGGTTCACGAATGTTCTAACACTTCCTTTTTTTCTGATTTTCCCCCAAAAAGTCTGCCTATTTTATGAAAGAATCCACCCTTTTCTTTCTCCGAATCTTGATCGGCCCTATGAAAATCGATTTCCAAAACATCTTCCTCAACAGTTGGCTTTTCAGCAGGAAATTCACCCTCTTCCGCTACTTCAAAATCAAAATTCAATTCTGAGGAATCCACTGGCTCAAAATCGGGAGCAGGGGCAGGTTTTTCCTCATTGCTTTGCGGAATGGGTTTGTTCTCAATTTCGTAGGGCTCGTCATCTACATCGCTCAAGATGGAAATGAGTTTTTCATCTTCCTTAATGTCAAAATTGAAGTCATCATCTTGAATCTTGGCCTCATCGGGGTATTCTTCGCCCGCCGGCTCGACGTAGGAAAAAGAATCGGAATCAAATGCCTGCTGGGATAATTCACGAATAATCTGGCGTTCTCGCCGTTCATCAATTAGAATCATAGCCTTTTCAATAGCACCGGTTGCCTCTTCCAGTCGGGTCAGAAATTCTTTTGATGCCTCCTTCCCTGCCAGCTTTTCGACTGCCCGCTCAATCCGATCAGCAATCACCTCCACACCTTCAAAACCGTACACCATTGCGAGATCGGAAATTGATCGGCTCGACTGGCAAATTTCATCCAAAAGAGGTCGATTCTGGGGCTCTTTTCTCATCTGATGAATAAGATCGCGAATCCTGTTCACCTGATGCTGAATTTCTGACTGATAATATGCCACGAATTCTTTGGCAGACCCCTGAACCATGCCAACATTTGCCGTTGCTTCTTTTTCCTGCATAAAATCACCATTTTGTTTTTTGCTATCTACCCTCAATTCAAATCCACTTTCCCCTGACGAATCCACCCGCACTCTTCAAATACTCAATTTCAAAGAAAATATTTCCGCTACGATAAGCCCTTCAGAAGATTGTCCACGTATTTAACGGCATCGTTTACCGATTGAATATTCTTATCCTTTTTCGGATGAGCTATCAAGTCTTTTTTTTTAGAGCCATCCGGATCTCCACCGGAATCCGAGTTTCCCTTTTCAACCAGTGCGGAAACCATTTCCCTTGCTTTTTCAGCCACAGTCTCAGGCGAAAGGTCATCACCAACCTCAAGATATTCGCGGAATGAAACCAGCTTCGTTTGAAATTCCTCAGCAAATTCGGCGGCGCTTTCCTCTCCATGAATCATATCCAGAAAAAGATCCGGAAGTTCTTCCAGAATTTTTACGAATGAATCCGGAAGCACCTGCTTGCGTTTTTGTACCACAGAAATAAAATCTTCTACTTCCGTCATAAGTCTGCTAATTTCATAGAAATCAAACATCTGTGCCGTTCCTGAAAGCGAGGAACTTGCCGCTTTCATCTGATCCCAGGCATTCCAATTCAGAATATTACCCGAAAGGGAAACTAAGGCCTCCTGAAATGCCTGAAGATCGGCATCTGATTCTTCTTCCAAAATCTCCTGAAATATTTTCTTTGTTTTTCCGGATTCTTTTGCCTCGGTTTCGCCTCGTTCATGTTTCGACTTCGACTCGGAAGATGATTCTTCCTGCTCCTTAATTTGAAAATGATCCTCGTACGGCGCATGGACGGCCGGATTCAATTTTGTGGACTTGCCGAGATTTCTGTCGTTCTCACGTTCACGCAGCCCTGTGGCAATAATCATCACGCGGACAGAATTGTTCAAATCGGGATTCACACGAGCACCCCAGATTACACGAGCGTTGGGATCCAATTTTTTCGCCAAGGTTTGCATGGCCGTTTTTGCATCTTTGACGGACATATCGGTCCCACCCATGATATTCATCAACGCACTCTTGGCGCCAACAATATCCAGGTCAACCAGCGGGTTTTGGAGAGCTATTTCTACGGCTTCCACAGCGCGGTTGGCTGAATCACTTTCACCCAAACCAATAAGCGCTGTTCCACCATTTTGCATAATGGTTCGTACATCGGCAAAATCCAGGTTGACCAGCCCTTTCTCGGTAACCAGTTCCGTAATTCCCATAACACCATTTACCAGAATTTCGTCAGAAAGCTTAAAGGCATCGTTTAAGGGGATTTCCGGGGCAATTTCCCAGAGTTTGTCATTCTGAATTACAATGACTGTATCGGCAGCCTTTCTTAGACGTTCCAAGCCGTATTGCGCATTTTTCCAGCGCAGAACGCCTTCTTCGCTAAAGGGAATTGTGACAATGGCAATTGTTAGTGCGCCACTACCCCTGGCAATTTCGGCAATCACAGGCGCCGAACCAGAACCCGTTCCCCCACCCAGTCCACAGGTTACAAAAACCATGTCGCTTCCCGCCAGAGTGGATTTGACATCCTCCAAATTCTCTTTTGCCGATTCCTCACCAATTTCGGGATCGCTGCCGGCTCCCAATCCATTTGTAATGGTTTTTCCGATGAGAATTTTTTTGTTTGCAATTGCATACAAGAGATCCTGCGCATCGGTATTCACAGCAATTGTTTCCACATTCTTAACGCCAATTTCCATTAGGCGATTGATCGTGTTATTTCCGGCCCCTCCGGTGCCCACGACTTTAATAATCGTTCGATGTGATTGAAGTATCTTTTCCAGTTCTTTATCAAATTCACTCGAGAGTTCCGGCCGTTTCCGATCTCTTTTATGTTCGTTATCCATTGCTGATTTAATAATTGATTGCATGAATCTCCTCCGTCAGCTCCTATTCATTTAAAAGCTGCTTAAAATATTTTCCAGCATCATCGTACATAAGAAATTCCAGGGGATCTTTTGATCCATCGGGTTCGGGATCCTGATGATTTCCTCCCATCTTTTTCCTTAGAGAATTTTCTTCAAATGAATTGAGCATTGCAAGAACTTCCGATGCCCAAGGAAAAATGTCTTTGTCGGACAGTCGATTTTGTTCTCCCAATTCTTCCATCTTCAAAATAACATCCGAAATCCGACTAATTTTTTCTTTTTCCAGAAGCAGTTCTCTTGAGAGAATCTTATTAAAAATGGTTTCCACCTTGTCTACGATTCGCGTAACCGTGTCGTAGCCCAGCTTTCGGGATAGAATTTTTAGCGAATAACACGCCAGCTCTACATCTTCACAGGCTCGACGATTATCGGCGTTTTCCAGAAGAAGCGCAAATGCCCGTTTGGCAAATTGAAAATACATTTCCGCTTCTTCCACAAAATCCTTTCCGCCCCGTGTAAAAAGAGGGGCCTGCGCTGATTCTGAGAAACCTTCTTCCTGAGACATCAGATTCTTATCGGAAGCGGGTATCTCCTCTGGGGCATCCTGCTCAGATTCCAGCAGATTGGTGAAGTACTTGTGGGGCGGCTCAGAAGCGCCATCTTCCTTTGTCGCTTTCGAATGATCCGGAAGCTCCTCGGACAATTCGTCAATCACCTCCAGCAGGTCTTCATCATCTTCTCCCGGCAAAGAAAGATCCTCTTCTTTTTCAATGGCTGGTACATTCGGCTCCTCATCTTCATCAACTTCCGAAAGCAGAAGAGGCTCATCCACAATCTCTCCAAGAGAGTCATCTGAAATAGCCATTTCCTCCTGCGCTTCAATTTCCTGATCCGCAACTGGAGATTGGGTCTCTCTGGAAGCCATTTCTTCCGAAGTAAGATCATCTTTTTCAGTTAGGTCTTCCTGAGGGAACATCTCATCGTACAGCTTTTCCATCTCAGAAATGGAAAAATTATTCTCGCTTACCAGTGGAATTTCCTGCTTTTTCTCATCAGCGATTTCCTCATCGGAAATGGCTTCGGCAACATCTTCCTGTTTTGAGGAAATGTCGGGTACAGTTTCTTCCGTGAGGGATTCTTCTTCGCCATTAAGGGGGGACTCTTCTTCCGAAAAAGACGCGTTTTCAAGGTCAGTCTCAGGATTTGTATTTTCTTTCGGAAAAGATGCCGCCACTTCCCCTTTTTTTACTTTATTCTGATTTTCAACAGGGAAACCTTGAAATTCCGGGGACTCAAATTCCTCATCCAGCTCAAAATCACTTTCTTCTTCGACGGCATTGTTTTCCGCAGGGAGAATTTCGGGCAAATCGGCAGTTTCAAAGGTAGCTTCTTGCGTATTCTCAGATTGAGCAATTGTCTCCACCTCTTTGTACAATTTCTGCAATCTATGAAGAACCACCGGTACAATGTCCAGATTTTCTCCTGCCCAGCCCGAGCGATTTACCTCACGGAGAGCTTTTACCGATTCTTCAACATCCGGCAGCACGTTTTGCAGCGGGAATCCAAATGTGCGTAAGGCTAAATTCAAAACATTCAACGTGCGCATCGAGATTGTTTCAATCCCATCATTCCCCTGAATCATAGCCCATTCCCGCAATTCCTGAAAGCCCATCTTTACCTTTCTCAAAAGGGAACGGTTGTGCGGCTGGCTCTTGTATTTTTCCAGAAATACGTTGATTTCATCCAGTTTTTTGGAAACATCATCACGAAAAAAGTCCCACGGATCGGGAGCGTCGGGCGTTTTTTGTCCTTCCTGAAGCAAATTTTCCACACCAGAAAATCGCGTCTCTTTACCGGACATTCGAGAAATCTGTTTTCCACCTAATTTCACGGCAGATGAAAGATTCTCTTGAACAGGCGATGCTTCTCGATGCAATGAAATTGACGGCTGTGTTTCTTTGAGTCCCGCGTAGGAAAGAAGCTCACTCCTGGAATCGGGTCGGGTCATCATGGATGTAAAGGTGACTGCCAGAGATACCCCAAGCTCTTTCACGGTTTCCATCATTTGATCAGTTGTCAGGTGTGTTGAGCGCAGATATTCCACCTTTTCCATCAATGTATGATAGAACACATCGAAGCCAGGAATCCGCGTAAGGTTAAAGAGCATTTCAATCTTGTTTGACGCATTGATGATTTCATCAACCACCAGGCCAATAACAGCCACATTTTCAGGATTCTCAAGAAGCGCTTCCTGAGTTTTTAATTCATTGATAAAACTAAAAATAAAGTAACTCTTAGGATGGAAGAAACGATTGATCAGCTCTTTATGAAAATCGCTCATCCCCGGGAAACTATTTGCCGCAACAGCCATTAAATATCCTCGCTAATTCTGGAATTGTTGGTACAAATTGAGCACGGCAGGAACATATTTTTGTGTTTCGGGCCAGAGAATTCCGCTTGCCTTATTATGTGCCAGCCACATGGCCGCCCGCTTTTCGCCCCCATTGTAGGCCGCCAGTCCGCCCTGTAATCCGTAAATATCGATTAGGGTTGACAAATATCGGCAACCCAGGCGGATGTTATAAATCGGATTAAACAAAACCGATTGGGGATTTACCCACGAAATGTTCTCGAAATCGGCCAGAAACATCCCTGTTCCCGGCATAATCTGCATGAGACCCATTGCCCCAACGGGCGATGTCACTTTCGGATCCCAGGTTCGTGCGCTCTCGTGGGTAATGGTTGCGCAGATCAAATCCACATCCAAATTTGAATATTTTATGCTCATTTCGTAAATCTCATTGGCAATGTCGTATCTCAAATTGGAAGGCATTTTGGGATTAAACTGCGCAATTAATTTCATGATTTTCTGAATGTTCGATTGACGAACGGCATCCACATTCATGGCCGCACGCAAATCATTTACCATTTTTTCAATATTTTGTACCTGTTGACTTGAATTTTCAATATCGTAATACCGAAATGTAAATCCCACCGCCGAAATACCCAACACCAGTCCGGTGATAACCAGGACAACCCAATAACTTCCACTTGACTTTTTAGGTCGCATCTTGACATTCACTCCTTCTTTGTTTCAGGAAATGCCGTTTACCCTAAGAATTGCAAGATTTATGCCACTTCTTTTGATTGCAATTGCGAATTCTGCTCAAGGATTTCTTTTGCTAGCTTCAAATATGCCTTCGCCCCTTTACTCCTTGGATCGAACAAAAGAGCAGGTTGGCCATAGTAAGGCACTTCCGCCAGGCGCACATTTCGCGGAATGTAGGTTTCAAAAACCATTCCCTTTAGGGTATATTTCACCTTTTCAATTACACGCTTCGTCAAATTGCTGCGCATATCAACCATCGTCAGCAAAAAGCCCCGATACCGCAACAATGGATTGTGTTCCTCCTTAACCGCACGGGTCATTTTCAGAAATCTGCCCAACGCTTTCAATGCATAATATTCGCATTGGATGGGCACAATGATTGAATCAGACGCAATAAGGGCGTTGTATGTGAGGTTTCCCAAAGATGGGGGACAATCGTTGATGATAAAATCATAATTATTTTTAATAGATTTTAGCGCTCCTTTTAGCCGAGATTCAGCGGCCGAACCGATGAGCCGGCGTTTTTCTTCTTCATCTGACCACACATTGCAAGGAATAACGTCCAGATTCTCCATTTCCGTTTTGTGAATGGTTTCGCGCACATCAATTGTCTGAGAAAATAGCTCCAGAACACCTGCCTTGATGTCGTATCGACTCAACCCAAAACTTGCCGCAATCCCTCCTTGGGGATCTACATCTACCAGAAGAACCTTATAGCCCATAGATGCAAAGGATGCACCCAAATTGACAGTTGTCGTTGTTTTCCCCACGCCCCCTTTTTGACTGGCTATGGATATGACCTCGCCCATTAACCTGTTCCTTTCATCATTTCTTTTTACGAGCTTTTCGACCGTTCAATACAATTATCGTCATACCCATGAAAAAACCATAGCAAAAAATTCGACAAAACAAATATTTTCCGAACAGTTAATTACGGTTTTTTTCCAGTGCTGTCTCTATTTGTTGATTTTTTAGGTCGATTTGCTTTGAAGGGAAAAGGGTCTGTTCTTTCGGTTTAACATTGGAATTCACCTTGAAAATGCAGGATTGCCAGGAGGAAATCTCGTGAAGCGCTTTCCAGCCTTTTAGTCGGCCACAGGCGGCGTGGATAATTGTGTTCCCCCAAAAATAAACCTGCCCCGATTTTTCCTTATTAATGACATTCAGCATGAAATAGCCTTGTCTGACCTTTTGAAGCTGGCTAATCTCGTAGATGCGTCTGCCAACCGGCGATTTTGCCAAAGCCGCTGAATTATTTGATTCGGACAATACACTGTAAATCATTTGTTTCAAATCATTTATTTCAAAAGGCTTCTCGATATAATAGAGCCCTCCCTTTTCCCTTACCCTGTCCTCTGTTTCCGGAGAACCATAGGCCGTCATAACAATGACTTTCACATCTCTATGATTGTTCAGAATCGCATCCATCAGTTCCAGCCCTGTGTAGCCGGGCATACGAAGATCTGTGACCAACAAATCAATTGGCTGGTTTTGAATGACTCGCAGGGCTTCATCTCCCGAATTCACACAAATGACCTGAATATCTTTCTTGTCACGTGTTAAGCTGCGGGAAATGCTCCACGTCAAATCCTCTTCATCGTCTGCAATTAGAACCTGCTTCATTCCTCTTACATCCTTTCCGACTGAACATATCGCTTTTGCTCCAAGAGTTGCAAACAATATGCCGAGAAAAACCATGGAAAAGTGTTTTACATTGACGTTGGATGTATCGAAATAATACACTTCTTCTGCATTGTTTATTTTGAAATTAGGGAATTACAAATCTGTTTCTGAAAAATTCGCCTAAAACAGACATGTTTTCCGAAAGTAAATAGGGAAGATTTTTCCGATAATCTGGTCGGATTTCAAGCAGATGGAGAATCTCTCTCCAGAATCAGAAATTCTGGATGGGCACAACGAACATGGGCATTGTTCCCTTGTCGTCGATTGTTTCTACTCTTTTTAGGAGATTGTAATTGGCCTGAACATAAAATTTGCGCTGAAGTTTCTCTGAAAATTCATTCAAGGCTGCCAGCCGGCGTTTTTGCAGCAGTCGCTGTTTCAAATTATCCTTGATTTCACTAAAAGGAAGCTTCCTGGCCGATTTTTTGCCAATCACGCGGAAAATGGAATAGCCGCCATGTGGAGGACCGCCCGAAATTTCCAGCGGGCCATATAAATCACCCACATTCAAAGAAAAGGCAATCTCGCCAATTTTGCCGTGGCCGCTTTTACGGAAATAACCAAACTCACCACCTTTTTTAGCAGCCCACGTCCGTACGGAGTATTTTCGAGCCAATTTTTCCATGTTAGCCCCCTTTCGAATTTGCCGAAGGAGCTTTTCGGCTTGACTCTTGTACCGGACAAGGATTTCCCGAATATTTACCTTGGCTGGATCCATAAATTCCTGTGGATGCGATTCATAGTACGCCCGAACATCTTCATCCGTAACATTTATCGTGTCCAGTAAAACCATCATCATTTTGCTGTAAAGAACATCGTCCCGCTTTTCCTCAAATTCTTTTCGCACTTCTGAATGACGATCGTATCCACGCTTTAATGCGATTTTTGCCAGTGTTTCGTTGCGAATCATGACACCAATATCATCATAAAGCTTTTTTGGATTTTCATAGTGCGGACGATTCATCACCGGTATGTTTTTTAATCGTTGAAGAAAATCGCCGATCGTCCAATGCCCGCCTTTGAAAACCAGCAAGGTGTCATTTAAATGATTCTGCAATGCGGAATTGATTTGCCCGATTTCCCGATCGAAAAGATTTGGCGTATAGGGCGGCAGCTTCTTCGGATTCTTCCCGAAAATCTGCTGAAATTGCTGATTCAGATAATGAAAGGCTTTCCCTTTTAATATCACGTGTTTCGGATCCATGATCTTCTTCACATATTGCCCGGCCAGTTTCCTTTCTTTCCGCATCCTGATTTTGTGAACGAAGTCCTTTTTGTGTGTTTGAAAATCATATTCGGAGGGAATGGCCTGTTTTTGAACATCCAACACCTCCAGAATGTGATATCCCCAACGAGATCGAACGGGCGCAGAGATTTCATTTGGCTTAAGATGATAGATTGTATTTTCCAGATTCTCATCCATATCTCCCCAAGACACCCAGCCCAGATCTCCTCCCGATTGTGCCAATTTTTTGTCCCTGAAAGTTTCTCGCGCAATGGTCTCCCAGGCTTCCCCGTTTTCGAGACGCCTCAAAATATCCGAGGCTGCGCGGTAAGACGGGGCAAAGAGGTGCCGCACATGGAATTTAGTCAAACTTTTCAGATAAGCCTGACGAGCTTCATCATCCGAGACGGTAACTTTATTCTGGATTTCCTTCCGGTAGAGCTCTTTAATGGCTGCTTGTTTTCGATAAAAGTCAATATATTTTTGTATCTTTGGATCGGAAGCAAATCCTTCCTTTTCTGCTTCCCGTGCAAAAAGAATCCGTTGAATCATGTGATCCAGTTGCCCCTTTTTGGACGCAAATCCTCCTCTGGGACGAATCATGTAAGGGAAAAGCTCGTACGAAAGCTTAAAATCGTGCACGCTGATGTTGCGGTTGTCCACGGTGGCGATAATAGTTTTGTCCGTAACGGGGGAAGTGGAAGATTGCTTTTTTGCACAGTTCAAAAAAAAGATACCCAATAAAAAGAGAAACAGACTACTGATTGTGAAAATTCTTTTCATAAAAAAAGAAAACCTTTCCAATTAGAATCGATCCTGTTTAAGAGAAAATTTTACTACTCATCCCATTGAAGTGCTCTTTGCACACACGGGAAAAATCTGTGACCGTTTTTCACAGACCGCTTTCATAAAAATCTTACAATGCTTTTATTAAAAATTTACTATATTTTATTCAAAAATCCAAACTTTGTTCCTTATTTCGTCAAGATTTCCATCGCTACCACATCCGATAATGGGCCATTGGTGTCAATCTAATTGATAGTCAGTGTCTTGTATCCGTTGTATTTACAATAGGGGCGATATGTTTGGAATCCTTTGGCGCTGCCTCATAAAAAGCGGTGACGCTTGTGGTGATTAAAATTTACTGAAAACCGCAATGAAATCCATTTGTAGCGGATTTGAAACCCGGTCATTGAATTGTTGCAGAATTCTTTTAATAATCGGTTTGAAAAAGAATTTTCTTAAAACAAAGAGGGCAGTTCACAAGGCTGCCCTCTTTTCATTTTTGCAATTGAATTATTTGCAACAGGTTATTTCTGATGTGTGATCATATTTCGCAGGACCGTTTGCAGAATTCCGCCATTCTGGTAGTAATCCACTTCTACCGGTGTGTCGAGTCTCACCAGCGCCTTGAAGGTTTTCACCGAACCGTCGTCGGATGTAGCCGTTACCGTCACATCCTGGCCGGGTTCGAGTCCGGCAGAAATGCCCGTAATATCGTATACTTCCTTACCGGTGAGCCCCAGAGATTCTTTGTTTTCACCCTCTTTGAATTGAAGTGGAAGCACGCCCATTCCGATCAAATTGCTGCGGTGAATCCGCTCAAAGCTTTCAGCCAACACTGCCTTCACACCCAAAAGAGCCGTTCCTTTAGCCGCCCAATCGCGAGAGCTACCTGTTCCGTACTCCTTGCCGCCAATGACCAGGAGTGGGGTGCCGTCTGCCTCGTATTTCATTGCCGCATCGTAAATAAACATCTTCTCGCCGGTTGGCAGATAAATCGTCCAGCCGCCTTCGGTGCCTGGAACCAATTGATTTTTAATGCGGATGTTGGCAAATGTGCCGCGCATCATAACCTCGTGATTACCACGACGGGAACCAAAAGAATTGAAATCCTTGGGCTGAACGCCGTGGGCAATCAAATATTTTCCCGCAGGGCCGTCCACAGGAATGGAACCAGCAGGCGAAATGTGATCCGTCGTTACGGAGTCACCCAAAAACGCCAACACACGTGCGCCTTTCACATCCTGTAATGCGGGAACCTCTAGGGGCATATCGTCAAAAAAGGGCGGATTTTTGATGTAGGTCGATTTTTCATCCCACTGGTACATTTCGCTTTCCAGAAGAGGAAGCGATTTCCAGTGCTCATTTCCTTCGTACACGGCGCCGTATTCTTTTTCAAACATTTCCGGCTTGATAGCCGCTTCCATGGCGTCAAAGATTTCTTTCTGCGTCGGCCAGATGTCCTTCAAATACACCGGACGGCCGGATTGATCGGTTCCGACGGGCTCGGTTTCAAAATCCATGTCAATTTTACCTGCGAGGGCATAAACAACTACCAGCGGAGGCGATGCCAGATAATTGGCCTTAACAGCGGCATGAACGCGTCCTTCAAAATTTCGATTACCACTCAAAACCGAGCAGGCCACTAAATCGCCCTTTTTGATGCCATTTTCCACCGCTTCGGGAAGCGGCCCACTGTTTCCGATGCAGGTAGTGCAGCCGTAACCGACCAGGTTAAATTTCAGCTTTTCCAGATAGGGCATTAAACCGGCCTCTTTTAGATAATCTGTCACCACGCGGGAACCGGGTGCTAAACTCGTTTTGACCCAAGGTTTGGACATCAGACCCTTTTCCACTGCTTTTTTCGCCACCAAACCCGCTGCCATTATCACCGAGGGATTTGAAGTATTGGTGCAGCTTGTGATGGCTGCAATGACCACCGAGCCGTTTTTCAGGTCAAAGGTTTCACCGTCCATTGTGACGGAAACCGATTTTTTCTGTTCGGCCTCAGAAAGGGCAAATCCCCGCTCATTAATGGGAGCGGCAAGTGTCTGGTAAAATTTTGGTTTGATTTTCCGCAAGGGAATCCGATCCTGAGGCCGTTTGGGACCAGCCATGCTGGGTTCGACGGTCGACATGTCCAGTTCCAGTACATCAGTGAAAACCGGTACCGGGGCATCGTCCGTACGAAACAGACCTTGCTCCTTTGTGTAGGCCTCTACTAATTGAACCAATTCCTCGCTCCGAGCCGTGAGACGCAGGTACTGAAGGGTCGCCTCGTCCACCGGGAAGAATCCCATTGTGGCACCGTATTCGGGAGCCATGTTGCTCAAAGTAGCGCGATCGGCGAGACTGAGCTTTTTGAGACCCGGACCAAAATACTCCACAAATTTACCCACCACGCCGCGCTTCCGCAGCATCTCGGTGACGGTAAGTACCAGATCGGTGGCCGTGGCGCCGTCCTGCAGTTCGCCGTAAAGCTTCACACCGATCACTTCAGGGATAAGCATGTAATAGGGTTGTCCCAGCATCACGGCTTCGGCTTCAATGCCGCCCACACCCCAGCCAAGAACACTTAGGCCGTTGATCATGGTGGTGTGGGAGTCGGTGCCCACCAGCGTATCCGGGTAGGTCACGGTTTCCCCATTAAGGGTACTGCTCATGACCACCTTGGCAAAGTACTCCAGATTGATTTGGTGAATGATGCCTGTGTCCGGCGGAACGACGCTAAAATTCTTAAAACCTTTTTGTGCCCAACGCAACAAAGTGTAACGTTCGCGATTGCGCTCGAATTCCTTTTCCGCATTGATGACAAACGCTTCCGGAATACCGTACACGTCCACTTGAACAGAATGATCGATCACCAAATCCGAGCGGACAATGGGATTGATTTTCGCCGGATCGCCCTTAAAATGATTCATGGCGTCGCGCATGGCAGCCAGATCGACCACAGCGGGAACACCGGTAAAATCCTGTAAAACCACGCGTGCGGGCATGAAAGGAATTTCTTTCGGCGTCACATTTTGGGCGTCGTACGAGGCAATTTTTTTCACATCCTCGGATGTCACCAGATACCCGTCTTCGTTTCGCAGCATATTCTCCAACAAAATGCGAATGGAATAGGGCATCCGGGAAAGATTGACCAGTCCTTCATCTTCCAATTTTCTCAGACTAAAATACGTGTAGGACTGGTTTCCTACTTTGAGAGTTGCCCTTGCTCCAAAACTGTTTTTTATTTTTTTCTCCATTTAAAAGCTCCTTATTTTTAGTCTGTTGGTTAAAAAATCCAATTGCGTCTATTGAAAATCTTCCTAAAAATCTACCTATTAATTTTAGTAAATTTAAAGGGTTTTTACAAGAGCTTTTTTGAAATTTGCAGGCAAGGCGAATTTTCCCCCGCGAAACACGCGAATAAGATTTTTTCAGCCGCGAAGGGGCGAATAGATTTATTTGTAACCGCACCCTTTACGGGTGCGCTCAACACATTTGCCTTCCGGTTAATGAGTATCTGCTAAAAGGTCATTGGCGTTAATTCAGTTGCTATTTAGAATTTTGTAAGCGCTATATTTACAAACGGTTGTTTCGCATTTTCTACCATTCTGGACAAATCTTTCTTTTCAGAAAACAATAAAAAGAAAAATAACATGTCGTACCTAACAGCACTCAAAAAGGACAGAGCACTCATATTACTACAAACATATCCCACCTAACGGCGCTTTGATTGGTTCAACATCAACCTATTCAAAAATTACGAGTTACAACTCAGCCCCAGCGGGGCGAAATGCTTGTAGTGCAATGATGCTAAAATATATTGAAGTCCCGTAGGGACGATAGGCTTCAAATTATATAGAAATTTCTTCAAAATTCTAAATTTAGGTTGAGGCTAATGGCCAAAAGGCGGATGTATCGAAATGGCCGGGAGTACTCCTTTTCCTATCCGGAAACCAGAGGAAAGCGCTTCCAAGGCTGAACCCTCCGGTCATTTCGACTACGCTCAATGACCGGGATGAACCTACCGAATAATAATCAACTTCCCAATGGCCGAGACCGACTTTCCTGCGCGTTTTGCCCGAAGCGTGTACAAATACACGCCATTAGCCAGCGGGTCGCCATCAGCATCCAGGCCATCCCAATGGAAACGATTCGGGCCCACGGAGCCAGTCAGGTTTTCCTCATGAAATATTTTCCGCCCCGAAAGGGTGTAGAGCGAAAGCCGGACCTGCTCGGCAGGCTGCGTCAGAAAATAGGTGAAATCAGTCACACCAGCGGTTGGATTCGGATAATTCAGCACATTTTCAATAGCAAATCTGGATTTGACCACAA
>CAZMRE010000020.1:0-10346 GCA_964568545.1 uncultured Deferribacteres bacterium
AAAACTTTATTTTAGCCCAAACTCTTCACGTAACTTTAAGATATACTCTAAAAATAACGATAAATCTACGTTACATTATACGCATTTTTTTAAAATAAATCAAGACAATTTGGAAGGCTATTTCAAAAGAAAGTTGAGGAAATGCCGCAAGAAAATGACCTTTTAAATTCGCATATGAAATAAAAAAGGCGGGGGAAAACCCGCCTTTGAAAGAATGCGCCTACTGAATTACCAATTGTAGATGAATGCCATTGGGTCAACAGGGCGCTGCTTGACCCGCACTTCATAATGAAGATGGCTTCCCGTTGCCCGTCCGGTATGCCCCACTTCTGCAATTTTATCCCACCGTTTTACCTTTTGCCCCACACGCACATTGATTTTTGAAAGGTGGCCGTAAAGAGTTTCGTAACCATAGCCATGGTCAATGATGACGTAACGGCCATATCCCTTTCTGGCTATTGGCGAATTGTTGATTGCAATCACAACTCCATCAGCCGGAGCATAAACAGGTGTTCCATCCGGAGCAGCGATATCGATCCCGTCATGATGACGAATAATTCCCAAAAACGGATCAGGCCGGCGCCCGAACTTGCTTTTCAGGCGTCCGATGGTAACCGGACGAATGGAAGGCGTATGTTGAACAAGCTGCAGATTGGCCTGTAATTTTTTCTTGATTAAGCTGAAGCTTTCCTTCTCCATAAGCAAACGTCGATCCAACTTTTCGATATCCAAACGCAGATTACTCGTCTTTTTTCCGATTTCAATTGGTAAATCTTCAATAGAATAATCCAAATAGTCAGCCGTTCCTCCAAAGCCGATATTTCGTGTGCCTTCGTCCACTTCCGGAAGATTGGCAAGCATTCGCAAATCATTGTCCGTTTTTTCCAGATCGTGAATCTTACCATTTAGACCGTCCACTTTCCGTTCCATTGTATTCAATTGGGACAAAAGAATGGCGTTTTGGCGGTTTAAACTGGCAATCTTGTAGTTATGATAGACATGCGTCGTAACATACAGAACACTTGCAGAAAATGCGAATGTACTTATAAAAAGGAAAAATGCCAACAGACTAATTTTTTGGGGAGTCAGTAGAAAGAATTTCGCCTTGGAACGATCTTTCGAAAAAAATAAAAGTTTTAAATGCCACATCCTCTCACCTGCCATTGTTAGGGATTCACAGTTCCTGTTTTCTGTGCCCCCTCCCGACCACATTGTGCCTATTTAATTTGAAGGTTGTTCCAATGTAAAAAAAAAATCTTTTTTTTTCAAGGGAAAAATGTGAAATTGTTAAATTTTTGTAAAAAAAGGAGACAAAATTAAGAACAAAATCGTAATTCAGTATATTTCCTTCCACATAGCGCGGAACTTTTCGACGAAATCGAATTTAGCGTTATTTAACCAATTCTGCAATCTCCCATATCTTTTCGCAGATAGTAAAATATAATCATTCAAGAAAAGAATTTATTTATCCAAGATAATGCCGCAATTTTCGGCTTCGCGAACTATGACGCAATCGATGAATTGCTTTTTCCTTAATCTGACGGACTCTTTCACGCGTCAATTTAAAACGATCGCCTATTTCCTCCAGTGTCAAAGGCCGTTCCAGTCCCAATCCAAAATACAATCGAATGACTTCTGCCTCTCGTTTCGTCAGCGAGGTAAGCACGCCCTCCAATTCTTTTTTTAGAGATTCTTCAAGGAGGTCTTCATCAGGAGCGTGACTGGTATGATCTTCAATTAAATCGAGCAAAGAACTGTCTTTATCTTCACCATAGTAAAAGGGAGCATCCAGAGACAAATGGCGTCCGCCAATTCGCAGCGCATAATTGACATCATTAATACTCATGTCCAATTCTGCAGCAATTTCCTCTGCAGTCGGTTCGCGTTCAAATTCTTGTTCCAGAAGCGACAATGCTTTACCAATGCGATTTAGCGCACCGACGCGATTTAGTGGCAATCTGACGACCCGCGATTGCTCTGCTAATGCCTGAAGAATCGATTGGCGAATCCACCAAACAGCATAGGAAATAAATTTGAATCCCCGGGTCTCATCGAATCGGGTTGCCGCTTTCATTAACCCAAGATTTCCTTCGTTAATTAAATCATCCAGAGAGAGGCCTTGATTCTGATACTGTTTTGCAATGCTGACGACAAACCTAAGATTGGCGCGTGTAAGCTTTTCAAGGGCTTTATGATTTCCTTGGTGTATTTGGCGGGCTAATTCGACTTCTTCATCCGGATTGATGAGAGGAGTTTCTCCAATTTCCTGAAGATATTTTTCCAGTGCATTGCTAAACAACTTCTCATTTCGATGCACAATTTTTGTTCCCAAAACGATTCTCCAAAATTAGTTTATGTTTGCAGGGATTTTTTTCTCTAATATTGCGTGCACACGAATGCAAAGCCCCAAAAAAACGGAAGGATTTGCTCAGTCCTTTACTTGCTCTTATAATTGAAATGTGGTAAGTCAAAAATAATATACAAAATAAAATCTTATTTGTCAATGAAAATGTTACAAACTTTTAACAATATTTTTATTTTTTCATGCCTATTTTTATTCAAAGGCCGATTTGATTTTCTGGATGCCAACACCTAGGACAGCCCGCGATATTTGATCCAATTGCGATTCCCTTCCCAGAAAATGAAATGTGCGATGTACATGAAGGATGCTTTCACCAGGTGACAAAAATGCAGCCGGAGATGATGTTTCTAACTCATAAAAGGGACCGATTTGGCTTCCATTCTCCAAGGGCCCGTCGTTATACGAATTTGCTACATCCCCATTAAACGGATTCTTCTGAATCTTCCACAGCTCATTGACGTAATTTGCAACGCCTTCCGGCTTATTAAACTGAATAATTGTTAGGACCCCATTTTGCGCATCGTAGCTGCCCATAACGGATTTTGCACGCTGCGGCGATACTCCCAATTTGCACCGCTTGCGGCCATCAGCCTTGAAAAAAATGATTCCGTTTTGAATTTTAAGTCGATCTGGGCTAATCTCTCCAAAATAATCCGTGGTAACGATTTTCCCCAATTTTTTTTCATCACCCTGAACAAATGGAATCACAACAGTGGCTTTTTCTGACGGCCGATACATTCCCAAAATCCAGATACACAGCGCGCCTTTTTTAGGCGTCCATGCGGTATTCCCGACATTCGTTAGGGTGTTTTCTGATTGAAATCCAACCACACTGACAACATCTGGAACGGTGATGCCCAAATCCTTTTCAATAGATTGAACAGACAGTAGGTCAACCTCGCGTTTAAGGCGGAAGCTAAATTTGGTTCCGGCGTAGTTCGCTAAATGTGCCGACTTTTCCATCGTAACGCTGGTGTCAGTTTTTGAAATTAGATTAAAAGCGGCGGTATCCATAACGCCCGGAGTAAACCAATTTTCATAAACCATTTTTGTGCCAGGTTTGAAGAAAATTGAGAATTGTCCTCCCTCTGGTCCCAACCAAAGTCGGTCTTCTCCACCGTAGGCATTAATGTGTAGCTGAATTTTCCCCAATCGAAATAGTTTGTAATTAATCCATCCGAAGCTTTTTCCCGAAAGGCCATCCGCCGTGCTTGTAAAAACCTTTCCTTGATACTGAGGTGAAACAATCACCTGACTCCTTGCCGTTTCATCCTTTAAAACAATCATATTGCCTTTGCTTTTTAAAAACGCCAAATCATAGCCAAAAGTGCCCGCATGGGCAGTTGAGTTCATTTTTTTCTCTCCCTTTTCCTTCGACGAACAAGAAACAAAAAATACAGCAAATACAATCAAAAGAAGATTAAAAACAGGGTATCGAGTCAGATTTGAAGGATTCATTACATTCTCCTTTCAGAAAATGGTTTTTTCCTGCTTTCACTTGCAAAACTCGCAACGGTAGAGAATATACCAATAAATTTGATGTTAGTCAATATTTAATTCTTATTTGCATTTCGTATTTATTTTCGATCATTGCAAAGCCTATTGACCACAAAAAATATGTAATAGAACTTACGAAATGGAGCACTTAGCTCCAACATTTATCTTGAACTGATTCACAGATCGGATTTTTCTTTCCAACATCTACGAAAAACCAGAAGATGAAATGGGCGATTAAGCAGCATCAAATTCACATCCGACAGACTGAAAAATTTTAATCAAGGATTTTCCAAAAATCTCCGATAAATAATCAGGGGGAAACAGAAACGGCTAAAAACGGCCCGCTGCTTGCGTCCAAATTATCTCCTAAAGTTTTTTGGCTGTTTTGGAATTGGAATTCATTGCTCCGGAATTTTCTATACGTATCTGCTTTGGAAAAAATCCGGAGAATTTTTAAATTTTTCTTTTTTTACTTGACTTTTCGCTTTTTTTTTGACATCTTAATAGTGTGAAGAATTTCCCTGCTCGTCGGACTGTGGCTATTGAGACAAAGAGCCAACACTTTGAGAAAGGGAGCTTAGCTCTGGACATGGAATGCAGGCCTCACCCGCAAGGGATGCGTTTCGTACGCAACAGAGGAAGCACGAAATGCCTCAGGCGGTGCCCACCGTGATTTCCACGGCCCTTTCGTCAGGCCACCAACCCGAGCAGGGATTTTTTTAATCCAATTATCTCCCCAATTTTTTCAGCCTTTTGAACGCAAATCTCATTTATAATGGCACACTTCATTTAAATATCGTATATTTTTAAAAGCCGTAATTTGAAAGTAAAAACCCAAATTGAGCGGGGTTTCGTTAAAATATGACTGGGGATATTTCTAGTTCATTGTGAAAATGTGCATTTTTTTTCTACCAAATCGGTGATTAAATACCGTTATAAAAATAGGAGGCCAAAATTATGATTTCCGTAAAAGATGTGCAAATTCCTTTCGATGTACCCAAAGACGCCGAAAACACGTACATTGATAATTATTTAACCATTACGCGAGGCACTGGCCGTTTAATGTTATTTGCCGGTGACCAAAAAGTGGAACATCTAAACAAGGATTTTTACGGCGATGGAATTTCAACCGACGACAATACCCCTGAGCATTTATTCCAGGTGGCACAGGCAGGAGAAATTGGGGTGTTTGCCACACAGTTGGGACTTATTTCCCGTTATGGTAGGGACTATTCGGACGTGCCTTATCTTATAAAACTTAATTCCAAAACCAATCTTGTAAAAACCGATCAAATGGATCCCTTCAGCAATCAATGGATCGACATTCACCAGGTGGCCGAGTTCAAAAACAACACCCGGCTGAATATTTTGGGTGTCGGTTACACGATTTACCTGGGAAGCGAATTTGAAGCCGATATGCTACGCCAGGCTGCACAGATTGTGTACGAGGCTCACCGGGTTGGATTGGTTACCGTCCTCTGGATTTACCCCCGGGGAAAAGCAGTAAAAGATGAAAAGGATCCTCATCTGATTGCGGGCGCTACGGGCGTGGCTGCGGCGTTGGGCACAGATTTCGTCAAAGTGAATTATCCGAAGAAGGAAGGCGCCGAATCAAAGGAAATCTTCAAGGAAGCTATTTTAGCAGCCGGGCGCACAAAGGTTGTTTGTGCCGGAGGGTCTTCCGTGGACGCAAAAGCCTTCCTGCAACAGCTTCACGATCAGATTTTTGTTTCCGGAGCAAGTGGCAATGCCACCGGTCGAAATATCCACCAAAAATCCTTTGAGGAAGCTGTACGCATGTGCAATGCTATTTCTGCCATTACACTTAAGGGGATGAGCGTTGACGATGCCTATGCGATTTACTTGGGGAAAAAATCATTCTCAATGGATTAGACCCTGACGCCATGGCATCTGCAAAAAAGTGGAAAAAATAGAAACGCCAATTAGGGCGAGGCAACATCCAGCGGCGGTGTAAATTTTCAGTCAATAAAAAAGGCCATCCTGCATAAGGGTGACCTTTTTCATTTGAAAACACTACTTATTTTTTAGAAGTATTTCTTCAGAGCCAGCAACGTATCTTCCAGGCTGGAGGAAATAACCTTTGTCTGGCCCACAACCGGCATAAAATTAGTATCACCGTTCCACCGGGGGACAATATGAAAATGGATGTGATCGTCAATTCCCGCACCGGCAACCCGGCCAAGATTCATTCCAACATTAAATCCCTGAGGGTGAAAGGCTCTTTTGAGCGCTCGAATGGACTTTTCAATCAAATCCATCATTTCCAATTTTTCTTCGCTGTCAAGACCCTCAAAATCTGCCAGATGCCGGTAAGGGATCACTAACAAATGACCATTATTGTAAGGAAATTTATTCAGCATTACAAATGCTTTTTTACCCCGAAATAAGAGAAGATTCTTCTGATCATTCTCAGCCGCTTCTTTCGGAATGGAACAAAAAATACAGCCTTTTTCTTTTTCAGCATTTGTATTTTGAATGTACTGCAAGCGCCACGGCGCCCAAAGATGTTTCATATTGCCTTCGCTATTTATTTTCGTTTTCCTTTTCCTGCTTCGCTGCTTCAATGATCTTTTCCGCAATGTCGTGAGGAACTTCTTCGTAATGGCTGAATTTTCTCCGATGAATGCCACGCCCCTGAGTCATAGAACGCAAAGCCGTGGAATAGCGATAAAGCTCAGCCAGAGGTACTTTCGCTCGAATAATCTGGAAGGGGCCTTCTGAATCGATGCCCTGTATTTTTCCGCGGCGACTGGATAAATCTCCCATTACATCACCCAGATATTCTTCCGGCACCTTGACTTCCACATCGTAAATGGGCTCCAGCAGGATTGGCTTAGCCTGCAGAAACGCCTTTTTGAAAGCCATAGAACCAGCGATTTTAAAGGCCATATCGGATGAATCCACCGGGTGGAACGATCCGTCGTAAAGTGTGGCCTTAACATCCACAACAGGATAACCTGCCAGAACACCCTCTGTCATGGCCTCTTGAATGCCCTTGTCCACTGCCGGGATATATTTTCCGGGAACCACACCACCCACGATGGCATCGATGAATTCATATCCTTCGCCCCGGTCTCTCGGCTCCAGGCGAATCCAAACGTCGCCGTACTGCCCGCGCCCGCCGGACTGTCGTTTGAATTTTCCCTGAACCTCTGCTTTTCCCTTAATGGTTTCGCGATAGGGGATTTT
Organism: uncultured Deferribacteres bacterium; assembly: GCA_964568545.1. Taxonomy (GTDB): domain Bacteria; phylum Zhuqueibacterota; class JdFR-76; order JdFR-76; family BMS3Abin05; genus BMS3Abin05. The sequence goes on from CAZMRE010000020.1 coordinate 7,070, forward strand.
GGGCTCCGTTAGGTCTACATCAACACCGAATTTATCTTTTAGCCGTTTGACTACAATGGTCAGATGAAGTTCACCCTGCCCTTGAATGATGGTCTGTCGCAATTCGGGGTCAAAGGCTGAAATAAAGGTAGGATCTTCCTCGTGAATCGTTTGCAGCCCGACGCCGATTTTTTCCTCATCGCCCTTTGATTTTGGTTCAACGGCTACGCGGATAACCGGATCCGGGAATTCAATTTCCCGAAGCAGAATAGGCTCTTTTTTGTCGCAAAGCGTGTCGCCGGTATGTGTATTTTTCAATTTAACGACGGAGGCGATATCACCGGCGGATACGTGCGATACTTCTTTTCGATTTTTCCCGTTCAAAATGTAAATCTGCCCGATTTTCTCGGTCATTCTCTGATTTGGATTCATCACTTCATCCCCCACGTGCATAACACCGGAGAAAACCCGAAAGCAAGAGAACTCACCCACATGAAGCTCGGAAATCACCTTGAATATCAAAGACGCCATCGGTGCATCCGGGGAAGCCTTTCGCACGAGCTCTTCGCCTGATTTTACATCGTGTCCCACAATTTCGGGATATTCCGCGGGTGATGGTGCAAAATTGACAAGAAAATCCATCAGCTCTTTAACACCCACATTTGCCGTTGCAGCTCCTATAAGCACCGGGAAAATATTCTTTTCCTTTATTCCCTTCAGCAAACCATTTCTAAAATCATCCGCAGAAATTTCACCCTCCTCAAAATATTTTTCAAGAATTTCATCATCGCTTTCGGCAATGGACTCCACTAATTTTTCCCGAAGTTCGTCGGCTTTTGCCTTCAGATTATCCGGGATGTCGGACTCTGTTGCCTTGCCCGAACCGTCTGCGTTGTACGAGACTACTTTCATGCGGACAAGATCAACAAACGAATGAAAGTGTTCACCTTCCTCTATAGGAAATTGAATGGGAACCACCTTCATTCCAAATCGTTGTTGTAGCATTGCCAATGTTTTGTCGAAATTGGCATTCTCTTTGTCCATTCGATTGATGAAAAAAATTCTTGAGACGTCTTCATCTTTCGCATATTCCCAGACCTGCTCTGTGCCAACTTCTACTCCGGAAACCGCATTTATAAGAATCACACCGGTTTCGACGACGCGCATGGCTCCCTTTACTTCACCCAGAAAATCGGAATAACCAGGAGCATCTAATATATTGATTTTATGGTGTTTCCACTCATAATGCAAGAGAGATGTACTGATTGAGATCTTCCGTTCAATTTCATCATCATGATAATCAGAAATTGTGGTGCCGTCATCAACCTTCCCCAGCCGATTCGTTTCGCCCGCATTAAAAAGCATGGCTTCAGCGAGGGAGGTTTTACCCACACCCCCATGAGAAATCAACCCCACATTTCTGAGTTTTTCCATTGGATATTCTTTCACAATTCACCTCCATCGTTTGAATTGAATTTCTGTCAAAACCTCTTAAATTTCGATTAGTATCATCCTCTTCCGTATCTTGTTGCTTTGCCTCGTTTTAAAAGATGCTTTTGCACACGCCCCAAAGAGTTCTTTGGAAGCGATTGCAAAAAGCTCACATATTTCGGACATTTATAGCGTGCAATTTGAGATATGCAATAGTCGATAATTTCGTCTGACGATATATTTGCTTCTTTTTTGAGAACAACATACGCCTTTACCTCCTCCCCTTGTACCGGATCAGGCACGCCCACAATGGCAACCTCCGCAATTGCCGGGTGGTGAAGAAGCAGCTCTTCTATTTCACGGGGATAAACATTAAATCCGCCCTTAATAATCATATCCCGTTTCCGGTCTACAATGTACAAATAACCTTCCTCATCCACATACCCGATATCACCGGTGTACAACCAACCATCCCTCAAAATTTCCTTCGTTGCCTCGGGACGATTAAGATATCCCTTCATTACATTCGGCCCGCGAACTACAATTTCCCCTTCCTGCCCCGGCAGCAATTCATTTCCAGATGCATCAACAATTTTCACATAAATATCCCGCAGTGGGATACCAACGGATCCCTCTTTTCGGGCAAATCCCTCCGGATTGAAGGTCACGACCGGAGAGGCTTCCGTTAATCCATAACCCTCATGGATAGGAATGCCAAATTTTGATTCGAATTCTTGCATAAGAGAAGCTTCCAATTTGGAGCCACCCGAAAGAAGTCTGCGGATAGACGATAAATCGGGAACAGGGGCATCGTAATCAACCAGCATTTTGAGCATAGTCGGTACCGCTGCAAAAACGGTAATTCGTTCCCTGGAAATCGCCTGCAAAACATTTTCAGGATTGAACTTCGGGAGCAACACGATTCTGGCACCAGCGTAGAAAGCCGCATTCATGGAAACCGTTTGACCAAACGAATGATAGAACGGCAACACACCCAAAAAAATATCTTTTGAGGTAATCTGCCCGATGATAACCGAGGCGTAGGCGTTTGAAGCCAAATTCCCGTGCGTCAGTACCGCACCCTTGGGCCTGCCCGTTGTACCGGAGGTGTAAAGAATAACGGCCGAATCTTCCGAGGTGATTGAGATTTCATCGGGATCGGGAGAATTTTCCGCCAGCAATGCATCCAAATCCACAACTTCCTCAGGAAGATCGTCGCCCGAAACAATCAGGTGAGAACAGGAATCGATGCCCTCAACTGCCCGGGCAACTTCCTCAAGAGCCCCATCCCAGGTAAAAATCGCCGAACTCTCCGAATCCTCCAGAATATAATGGATTTCCCGCTCCCGAAACATAGTATTAATGGGAACCACAATGGCACCGATTCTCAAAATTGCGTAGTAAGCAATCGGGAACAGAGGAATATTGGGGAGCATGAGAGCCACACGATCCCCCTTTTGAATACCCAATTTCTGAAGCCCTGTTGCCAGACGCAAAACAGAATTGTACAATTCCTTGTAAGGCATGTGGGACTGCTCGAAAGTGAGAGCAATTTTTTCAAAATTATTCAGCGTGGAATGTTCAATTAGTGAATTTAAATCTTTTACCAGTGGATGTTTACTCAACATTTTCTTTCTATTTAAAAAAGATTCATTACAATTCAAGAAATTAAATTATCTATCTATTTTACAAATAATTTACCTTTTAATCAAGATTTTTTTTACAGAAAAAATGATAAAAAGATTTTCAGAAAACCAATTGCTAGAGAGTTAAGGCAACATCCAATTAAGTTTGATATCAAGCCTTTTCTTTAAACCCCATAATTTTGCCAGGTTTTCACCAGTCCTCCGAAACTTTCCTGAGCATT
>CAZMRE010000020.1:10446-17745 GCA_964568545.1 uncultured Deferribacteres bacterium
TTTTTGATAATTTGGATTGGTTGCAGCGACCCAGCGGCGAATCAGGCTCAGAAATCGACCGAACAAAATCCATATCACCGGCTGTTTTATGGTTTAGAAAGACACCCCTTCTGTAGCTATTTGTAAGCCATTAGCAGCCGAACATATTTCCTAAAGTGGTATTTTTCCTTGAATTCTCGAAAACCGAATCCCCTTAGAAAACCCTTTATGTCCATTTCCACAAACTCCAAGGCCAGCGGGCACTCTCCGTGCACAAAGACATATCGCAGCGGAAAGAACATGTCTTTTACATGAAACTCGTTGTAATCTAAAATGGCAAATCGGCCTCCCGGCTTTAGAGAACGGTAGGCATTTTTCGCAATCACCTCTTTGTCATAATTCTCGAATCCGTGTAACACAAAGGACATAAATACCACATCAAATTCATTCTCGTAGGGCAGCGGTTCTTCGATTCGTCTAAAAGCAAAGGACACGTTGGGATAGGGCGCGCATTTCTCTCTGGCTTGAGAAACCATTTCCTCCGAGATATCCAATCCCAAAATGCGTCCACTGTCTCCCGTGTGAGCAAGCATCAAGCAATCATTGCGGCCTGTTCCGCAGCCAAAATCTAGGACTGATTCTCCGGGTTTTAATTCCATATCTGCAATTGCATTTCGAATAAACCGGGGATACATTCCTATGGTTAACAAATTCATAAAAAAATCGTAGTGCCTGGCTTCCAGACCCTTTACTTCAACTTTTGTTCTTGGGGAACCCATGCTACCTCTCACCCTTTTTTATTTCACTACTTGGTCTTAAATATCTTATCAAAATTACCCTCCCAAAAATGACAAAGGCCACAACTTTTTAAAAATAGCAAATCCTTCAGCAAATATCAAGTTCAAATCCTTCGTTTGCTTGGAATTTAATGAAATGGGAATGGAAAAGCCGATCAATTATCATTTTTTGTAAAATAATTCTTGACATTTTATGAATTATGTTTATATTATAGTGATGTAAATCAAAGGGTTCACTCCATGCGAAAAATTTTCATTATTTTCATATTGCTTTTTGTGGTTACGAGTTTCATTTTTGCCGATGCCGTCATTGTGGAATTTCACGCCATTCCCGGATTTAACCGTGTGGAACTCACTTGGCGCGTTTCGCAAGAAACAAATGTAAAGGGCTACCTCGTTGAAAGGCGAACGGACAGACAACCCTACACGGCTTTGGAACTTGTAAAGGCTACTTCAGCAATCGCAACCCCGGCCAATCCGAAAACCTACACGTTTGTGGATCGCTCGATTTTTAAGCCAACCGGAAAAACATTTTATTACAGAATCGGGATTAAGGAAACCGACCGCGAAGGCGTGGTTTCTTATTCAACGGAAGTAACCGTCAGTCCGCAAATTTCCGGTGTGCATCACACATGGGGAAGCATTAAAGCTATGTTTCGGTAAGGCCCTAATCCCCAAATTTTTTCCTTTTAACTTCCTGCAATAATTGGAATAATTTCTTTTTTATTTTTGTTCTCAAGAGCTTTCATTACTATTTGCATAAGGCCTTTGCTGCCACTTTTTCCAAATAGCGGTTAAACAATTGCCGGTCCAAATCCATCATTTGCTCGCGCGCTTCAATATGAATCTGGCCGGGAGGCTGGGATTGATCCAGATAAAGATCAATCGAAAATCGATAATAACGCCTGTCAGAATTTTCTTCTTCCGCTTGATTCATTTGCTCCAGCAAATCCATTGCATACTGAGTTAATCGAGCATCCTTTTTGGGGATTTCAAAGATGTCACTTAACCACCCGTAGGTAAGAAGCAAGTCTTTCGCGTCAATTTCCAGATAGGTCTCGAGAAGCTGATTATACAGGCGGGAAAGCGGTCGATAAGCGAGACGCAGCACATCCAATTTTTGGGGATCGATTATCAAAGCATGCAGATAAGCTGCACGAGCTTTTTCCATATTATGCTGAAAATATAACGCATCCCCGAGATAGCCCCATAAATCTGCTCTTTCAAAATTGCTGGAGGTAACAGCATCTAACAAAACCTTGTGAGCCAGGTTAATTTTCTTTTGTGCAAGAAAACAAACCCCCTTGTGAATCAAGCGGCTGCTGTCAACAAAATCCCTTCCAGCGTCAGCTTCCCTTAGAATTACGGACGAGATAATGGGATCCAGAAATTTTGAACCTGCTCTGGAGATTTCTCCCTCCATCACTGCCTTTGGCATGACTTTCCATGTCTGAACCAAACGTTCTACAAGAGGAGCCCCCCAAAAGGCATCCAATTTTTTCTCCAAAAAAGTAATTGCATTGGTAATAATGTTTAAATCGGCCAGATAGGGATCAATTTTCTTGGCAAGGTCAATTTCTTCAAGCGCTCTTTGAAATTCCAATTCTTTTAAGTGGGCAACCGCCTGTATTTTATGATCAACGGCTAGGGAAAATAGATTGAGTTGCTCAGACATTTGAAACACCTGAATTCCGTAAAAAGTATGAGAGAAATATTTGGGCCACAGAGAACGCCAAAAGTCCAAAGGCTATTTCAATTTTCTTCAGTAGGCTAAAAATTTCGGCGCTCTCTGTGAACTCTATGGCTTATTCTTCTTTATTCTTCCGGTACGACCATTTCTTCAGGACGAACCCATTCCTCAAACTCTTTTTCCGTGAGGAAGCCCAGTTCCATGGCCGCCTGTTTCAGCGTTTTGTTTTCCCGCCAGGCCTTCAGGGCAATCTTCGAGGCTTTGTCGTAGCCGATGTACTTATTGAGAGCCGTTACCAACATGAGAGAATCATTTAGATGCTTTTTGATTTTATCCAGATTCGGCTCAATTCCGTCCACCATCTTTTCGCGGAAGGATTTAACGGAATCTGCCAGTAAGCGAACCGATTGCAAAATCGTGAAAGCCAACAGCGGCTTGTAGACATTCAGCTCAAAGTTTCCGTTGGCACCGGCCACATTAATCGTGACATCGTTGCCAAAGACCCGGGCCGCTACCATGGTTACCATTTCGGCCTGGGTGGGATTGATTTTACCGGGCATGATGGAGCTTCCCGGCTCGTTTGCTGGTAGATTAAGCTCGCCGATACCACAGCGAGGACCACTTCCCAGCCAGCGAATGTCATTGGCAATTTTGTTCAACCCGGCTGCCAGTGTTTTCAACGCCCCTGAAGCTTCCACAACAGCATCGTGTGCCGCCAGACCGGCAAATTTGTTCCGCGACACCCTGAACGGAAAGCCGGTCATTCGGCTGATTTCCTCTGCCATTTTCACATCGTAGCCTTTTTTCGTGTTCAGCCCGGTACCTACCGCCGTGCCGCCAATGGGCAGTTCGTACAAATGATCCAGAGTCTTCTCAATAGCTTCCCGTGCGGATTCGATCTGGGCGGCATAGCCTGAAAATTCCTGCCCCAGTGTTAGGGGTGTAGCATCCTGCAAATGGGTACGCCCGATTTTGATGATGTCCTTGAAATCCTCGGCTTTTTTCTCGAAAGATTTCTGCAACTTTTCCAGTTCAGGCAATAGATTCTCCCGAATCAAAATGACTGTTGAAATGTACATAGAGGCTGGGATCGTGTCGTTTGTGGATTGGGACATGTTGACGTGGTCGTTTGGATGAACCGGTGCCTTGGTTCCCATTTTGCCCCCCAGAATTTCAATGGCACGATTGGCAATGACTTCATTCACGTTCATGTTGAACTGCGTCCCGCTGCCGCTTTGCCAGATTACCAGCGGAAATTGATCGTCCAACTTTCCTTCGATAACCTCATCGGCTGCCTGCTGAATGGCCTTCGAAATCTTCGCATCCAACCGCCCCTGCAGATGATTTACAATCGCAGCCGCCTTTTTCACGATGCCATGGGCACGAATAAATTCTCTCGGGAATTTTTCCTGTCCAATTCTAAAATTGCCAATAGCACGCTGCGTTTGCGCGCCGTAGTACGCATCAGCCGGGACTTCCACCTCACCGAGGGAATCCCGTTCGATTCGCATTTTTTCTGACATTTTAAAGCCCTCCAGTTTATGTTTGGATTTTTAATATCCGCAAGTTATTCTTTCAAATCCTCTTTAAAAAGAGGTATCTTATCAAATTTCACGATCCCCCCAGTTTTGACAATTGGAAGCAAAGCAATTCTCCCTTTCTGAATTTCCACCTTAAATTTATTCCATTTTTGATTTGGATTCCATATTTTCTTTGTCCGATTTGATTTTGCCATAATTTTTTTGACAATCAAATTTTCAGATTTTTTTCGCTTTGGTTTATCGTGAACCAACTAAACAAGCTTCATCCGAATCACGCATACGTTTGTTGTCACCTAAACAACTACACAAACGGAAGATATTTTTTACATTTCAAATTGTGACTTTGATTATTGATTTTTTCAATTTGATTTTATTTGCGATTAGAATCTCATTCAAAAATGGATCAAAACATACGCATTCTTGCGAAGAACCTTAAACAATAAGTAATTGAAACTTTGATTTTTGAAATAAAAGCCTTGAATCTTCCCTACAAATCCTGTAAATTACGATAGTTTCTTCAAAATATTACTTGGAGGCAAAAATGATGCGATCTGTTTCTCGAAATCTTTTATTTGCTTTTTGGCTCAGTTTTTTCACAGGGGGATTTCTTGCAGCACAATCCATTGATTTTTCACACGTAACCGTTGGACTTCAATCGGATGGAACCGTTATCACGCCCACCCACCAACGGCTAACGCCGGCGGGCTTTCAGGTTACCTTTCCCGGACGACCTGTGGATCTGGTACTTGGCCCAAAAGAGCGCTATCTGTATGTGAAGAACAAATCGGATATTCTCACCATTCGAGTCAATGATCGGGCCATCATGCAAACGCTACCCATGAAAAAGGGGGGCAATAGTTTTGTGGGCCTGTTGCTCTCGAAAGATGGCAAAAAATTGTACACCTCAGATGCCAGGCAGCGCGTTTGGGAGGCAACGATTTCAGGTGATCACATTTTGAACTGGTCGCGAGAATTCGAATTCGAGGGACCCAAAGGCAAAGGAAATGCGGTTCCGGCTGGAATGGCCTTTACACGCGACGGGAAATCCTTGCTGGTCTGTTTGAGCCGAAACAACAGCCTGGGCGTAGTCAATCTCTCGGACAAAACCTACTACGAAATTCCTGTGGGAATTGCTCCCTACACCGTTCTGGTTCACCCTTCGGGTAAGGTTTACGTATCCAATTGGGGTGGCAGACAGCCTAAAAAGGGCGAACCCACCGCCGAAACGTCGGGGAGCCAGGTTCTGGTCAATCCCCGAACAGGCATTGCCAATAATGGCACTGTTTCTCTTGTTGATCTTAAGAAAAATAAGGAAATTAAAAGCATCCCCGTCGGTCTGCATCCCTGTGGAATGGCCTTCAGCCACAGTGGAAATTTTTTATTTGTAGCCAACGCCAATAGCGACACCATCTCCGTTATCAACACGCAAACGGATAGTTTGGTTGAAATGATTTCGGTGCGAATGCGCAGTTCCCTGCCCTTTGGCAGTGCCCCAAATGCACTTGCTGTGTCTCCAAACGATCTTACCCTGTACGTGGCCAATGGCACAGATAATGCCATTGCTGTAGTTGCGCTGGGGCAAAATGCCGGCGTTTTGGGAAGCCGTTATTTCTCCAGTCGCGTGATTGGCTTTATTCCCACCGGGTGGTATCCCGGCGCCGTCATCACGAATAAGAGGGGCAATTTTCTTTACGTAGCCAACGTGAAAGGGCTGGGCTCGCTCAACAAAAAAACGACCCATCTGGGTTTTAATTCCCACGACCATCTGGGATCGGTTTCGATTATTCCTGTTCCCAATCGGAAACTATTGGCAAAATACACAGAAAGCGTCGAAAAGAACAACGATCTTGCCCGAGAGATTGCACAACTTCAGTCCGATACAACGGGCACAAAATTGGTTCCCATCCCCATTCACCCAGGCGAAAAATCCGTATTCAAACATGTGGTTTACATCATCAAGGAAAACCGCACCTACGATCAGGTTTTCGGAGACCTGTTTCAGGCCAACGGCGACACTAATTTGGTTATGTTTGGCCGAAAGGTGACACCCAATCACCACAAGTTGGCGGAACAGTTTGTCTTAATGGACAATTATTATTGCAGCGGTGTGCTTAGTGCCGATGGCCATCAGTGGACAGATGAAGCGTATGTGACTGATTATTTGGAAAAATCTTTCGGCGATTTTTCCCGCAGTTACCCATACGATGGCGATGACGCTCTTGCTTACGCCAGTTCGGGTTTCATCTGGGACAAGGTGCTGGAAAAGGGACTTACATTTCGTGACTACGGCGAATTCGTCCACGCTGAGATTAAGCCAAAAGGAAATTTTCTGGAGATTTACGACGATTTTGTTCTGAGAACCGGTAAATTTTCCATTCGGGCTAAGGCCAATCTGAAACCACTGGAACCCTATCTTTGTCCCAATTATATCGGTTTTCCGAATACCGTTTCCGATGTTTACCGCGCCAGCGTGTTTATTAAAGAACTCAAACAATTTGAACAGAATGACAACTTCCCCAATTTTATCATCATGCTTCTGCCAAACGATCACACCTCCGGAACCCGTCCCGGACGACCAACACCCGATGCAGCCGTTGCTGACAACGATTTGGCACTCGGCCAGATTGTGGAGGCTATTTCGCACAGCAAATTCTGGAAAGAAACGGTCATTTTTGTCACGGAAGATGACCCACAGGACGGGTTGGACCACGTGGATGGCCATCGGACGGTGGGACTGGTCATCAGCCCCTACACAAAACGGGGAAAGGTGATCTCCACTACTTACACACAGATTAGCATGGTTCGCACAATAGAGCAAATTCTGGGATTGAAACCGATGAATCAGTTCGATCTCGTTGCCAATCCAATGGTGGATTGTTTTACGGATTCGGCTGATTTTACCCCTTACCAGTCGGTGCCTAACAACATTCCACTGACGGAAATTAACCCGCAATTGGAAAGCCTGAAGGGCGAGGCCCTGCACTGGGCAAGAGAATCTTTAAAACTGGATTTGGAAGATGTAGATCGTGCAGACGAAAACACCTTCAACCGGATTTTGTGGTTTGCCACAAAAGGCCCCGGCGTGCCGTACCCAACAGATCAAAATAAAAAATAGGGGAGTTGATTAGCAGATCAGTTTCTCGATTCATTCATTCGTTGGTTGGCTCGTTAGTTTGTTCTTCGAAAAAAACCTGGTCACTGAATCCTTCGGCATTGATTTGGATATACTCCGCATTTCATTTTCTCTCGCGCCCATCGCAAAATTTGCAGATTTATTCTGACTTGATACATA
>CAZMRE010000021.1:0-17642 GCA_964568545.1 uncultured Deferribacteres bacterium
AAGATTCTCCCATTCATGTGGCCATTGCGGCGCTGGTTTGGGGGAAATATCTGGGTGACGAAGCCATTAACGTTGGCGTGGATGTCAGGGTTTCGTCCTGGAGCAGGCTTCCTCCCAATACCATGCCGGCTATCGCAAAAGCTGCAAGCAATTATATGAATTCTCAGCTTATTAAAATGGAAGCTGTTATGGATGGCTACAGTGAAGGGATTGCTCTGAATCCGGATGGCTATGTGAGTGAAGGCAGCGGCGAGAATATTTTCATGGTTCGCGATGGAAAATTGTACACCCCTCCGCTGGCAGCTTCTATTCTTCCCGGAATTACACGCGATTCCATTTTCAAGATTGCCAATGAGCTGGGCTATGAAGTGATCGAAGAAATGATTCCTCGCTCGCTACTTTATCTGGCTGATGAGCTATTTTTCACGGGAAGCGCTGCTGAAGTCAGTCCGATCAAATCAGTGGATCACATTCCCATTGGCGAAGGAAAGCGTGGTCCCATTACCGAAGCAATCCAAAAGCATTTTTTTGGAATTTTGTCTGGCGAAATTGAGGATAAATACGGTTGGCTGACCTTTATTTAATGCGTAAAATGATGTAAGGATGTGGGGAAAATGGCGAAAAGTGGAAGACGAATTGCCCGAGAACATGCGTTGCAAGCACTTTACGCATACGAATTGACGCAAGATCGCCTGGAAAAAATAATAGAGGATATTATTGATTCGCAAATCAAGGACGAAAAAACACGTGCTTTTTCCGAAGCGCTCGTTCGTGCGGTTGCGAGTCACCAGAAGGAACTGGATCGAATGATCCGTAAAAAGGCAATCAACTGGGATTTCACACGAATTGCCATTATTGATAAGCTGGTGTTGAGAATGGGAATATCCGAAATTCTCTTCTTTGAGGATATTCCCCCAAAGGTTAGCATCAACGAGGCGATAGAAATCGCAAAAAAATTTAGCACGGAAAAAAGCGGTAGCTTCATTAATGGAATTCTGGATTCGATTCTCAGCGATTTGAAAAAGGCCGGAAAACTACATAAAAGCGGTCGCGGTCTACTGGATGTAAAACTTGAGCCATGAATTTAGGCGTCTTCAAAAAAATCTGTGTAGTTTGATTCTTTGACTATTTTTGTAAGCTCTACTGTTGCGATTTTTACAAACATTTTCACCACAATAAATTGTGGTGAGTGTTCAAAGTAATTAAAGAGAGCAAACAGCCTTTTTGTACCATGCTCTCTTTGTACAATCACTATAATTCATTGTGGTGGTAAATGGATCGTGCTTAAATGTATTTGCAATAATATTAAGCTGTTAGATAAAACTCGCAACGGTAGAACTTGAAAAAAGGCCGTAATTCCGGTGCCGCGAATGCGCGAATGAAAAGTTTGGATTGCCTATTGAAACCCCTATGCGTTAAATTAATTGGAAATGTGCAAAATATCGTATTAATTTTAATGATAAAGAAGAAACATAGGTTAAAAAAACTGCTGGTGAATTGTAACCTAAAAAGAGTAAATTGACAAGGATTGTTAAGCCACAATTGCTCAATTTAGGGGCAATAAGCATAATGGAATTTAAATCTTTAATGAGGGTGATGTTGAAGTATGATAGGAAATATCGTAACTAAGATTGTCGGCAGCAAAAACGATCGGGAAATTAAGAAGCTGCGCCCGCTGGTTGATGAAATTAATGAGGCTTATGAGCAGCTTCACGGCCTTTCTGAGGAAGAGCTAAAAGCGCAAACGGATAAATTCAAGGGTATTATCCAGCAGCGCACAAAAGAGGTTACGGAAAAAATTGAATCTCTCAGAAAGGAATTGGAAGAGAGCTACAAGAATCCTGAAAATACCATTGAGGATCGTGATGAAATCCGGGACGAGATTGCGGAATTGGAAGATCGGGAAAAGAAATTCATCGACGAGGTGTTGGATGAGCTTCTTCCTGAAGCCTTTGCAACGGTCAAGGAAGTATGTCGCCGGTTTACAGAAGAGAAGCGTTCCTGGAATGTGGTAGATCACAAAATGATCTGGGATATGATTCCCTTCGACGTCCAATTGATGGGAGCCATTGTACTTCATCAGGGGAAAATCGCCGAAATGGCCACCGGGGAAGGAAAAACCCTTGTAGCCACAATGCCTCTTTATCTAAATGCACTTACCGGAAAGGGCGCCCACCTGGTCACGGTTAATGATTATTTGGCTCGCCGTGATGCCGAGTGGATGGGAGAAATCTTCAAATATCTTGGACTTTCGGTGGCTTACATTACAAACGATATGGATACGGAGCAGCGAAAGCGGGCTTACTCGGCAGATATTACCTACGGAACCAACAATGAATTCGGCTTCGATTACCTTCGTGACAACATGGCCATTTCGGTGGATGACATGGTTCAAAGAGGCCACTATTACGCAATTGTTGATGAAGTCGACAGTGTTCTCATCGATGAGGCACGGACACCGCTTATCATTTCAGGTCCAGTGGGGTATTCCAATCAACAATACAAAGAGATGAAACCCATGGTGGAGCGTCTGGTCAGAAGCCAGACGATTCTTGTCAATCAATTTATCTCTGAAGCGGAAAAACTTCTCAAAGAGGGAAAAGAGTACGAAGCGGGAATCCGGCTTTTGCAGGCAAGTCGTGGAGCGCCCAAAAATAAGCGGTTGATCAAATTGCTGCACGAGCCAGGGCTTCAAAAGCTTATTAGGCGGGTGGAAAATGATTTTATTCGGGATAAACGGCTCCACGAAGTGGATGACGATCTGTACTATTCCATTGATGAAAAGAGCAATACTATCGATTTGAGCGATAAAGGGCGCGAAAGGCTTGCTCCAAATAATCAGGAAATGTTTATTATTCCGGATATTGATGAAGAAACGGAAAAAATTGAAGAGGATGAAGGTCTCTCGAAATCGGAAAAGGAACGCCGAAAAGAGAAGCTGATTACGGAATATGCGGAAAAGAATGAAAAGCTTCACAACATCCAGCAATTGCTAAAGGCCTACTCACTTTTTGAAAAAGATGTGGAATATGTCGTTTCCGATGGAAAAGTGATGATTGTAGATGAATTTACAGGTCGTCTTATGCCAGGTAGACGCTACAGCGATGGACTTCACCAGGCTCTGGAGGCGAAAGAAAATGTAAGGGTAGAGGGCGAAACACAGACGCTGGCCACGATCACACTTCAGAATTATTTTAGGATGTACTACAAACTAGCTGGCATGACCGGAACGGCGGCAACCGAGGCCAATGAGTTCTGGGAAATCTACAAGTTGGATGTAATCGTGGTTCCCACCAATCGTCCGGTGCGTCGAATTGATTACCAGGATCAAATTTACCGTACGAGGCGGGAAAAGTACAACGCCGTGATCGAAGAAGTTGCGCGGCATCACGAAGCCGGACGGCCGGTGCTGGTAGGAACGGTTTCGGTGGATGTTTCCGAGACACTTAGCCGAATGCTCAAGAGGCGGGGGATCAAGCACTCTGTTTTGAACGCAAAATATCACCAGCAGGAAGCAGAAATCATTTCCCGCGCCGGTGAGCCGGGTGCTGTGACAATCGCGACTAACATGGCAGGTCGTGGAACGGATATCAAACTGGGGAAAGGTGTTGTGCGCTGCGCGGAATGTTTTCTTGTGGATCGCGAAAACGAGGCGCCGGACGACATCGATATTAATGCCTGCAAGGCAGATATGCCGTGCGGTCTGCACATCATCGGAACGGAACGGCATGAATCACGTCGAATTGACTTACAGCTACGTGGACGCGCGGGCCGCCAAGGAGATCCCGGATCATCAAAATTCTACCTTTCGTTGGAAGATGATTTAATGCGGCTATTTGGTTCGGAGCGCATTGCCGGTGTAATGGATAAGCTAGGCCTAAAAGAAGGCGAAGTAATTACGCACTCAATGATTACGAAGTCCATTGAGCGGGCGCAGAAACGGGTAGAGGCTCAGAACTTCGGCATTCGAAAACATCTGCTGGAATATGACGACGTTATGAATCAGCAGCGCGAAGTGATTTACGATAGAAGAAATCATGCCTTGCGGGAAGAAAATCTTAAAGATGAAATTATGGACATGATCGATGAATTTGTGCAGAATGTAGTGGAGGAATATTCAGATTCCGGTACCTACTCGGAAGAGTGGGACTGGGAAGGCATGCGCGCAGAATTCATGCGGATCATGATGATTAAACTTCCTTTTAGGGAATCTGAAATTCCCGAACTAAACCAGGAAGAAGTAATTGAGCGCATTCGAGAAAAGGCTGTGCAGGCTTATGAGTACCGAGAGCGTAAATTTGGTTCGGAAATGATGCGGGAAATCGAACGAATTGCAACGCTTCGGGTTATCGATGAGCAGTGGAAAGAGCATCTGTACGAAATGGATCTGTTGAAAGAAGGCATTGGCCTTCGCGCGTACGGACAAAAGGACCCGTTGATCGAGTACAAAAAAGAGGGTTTCCGAATGTTTACGGAAATGCTGGATCGAATCAACGAAGGCGTTTTGCAATTTGTATTCCGTGCACAGCCGCAGATTATTCCTCAGATTGAACCTAGACCGAGACCTCAGCAGATTTCAACGATTCACGAATCCTCAACAGGAATGGGATACAAAGGCGTTCCGGAAGCTGTGGCAGAAGAGGAGGTAGCGGCCCGCCGCCATGGCGGACGGGATCCGTCACAGCCCAAGCAAAAGCCCATTCGGGTTGTTCCAAAAGTCGGCCGGAACGATCCCTGTCCCTGCGGCAGTGGGCTCAAGTACAAATATTGTCACGGCCGCAAAAAGTAAATCAAATATGAAATTGTTGTAAAATAACTTGACATTTTAAAATTTATTATTAAATTTTAGGTGATTCTTACCGGAAGGCTTTGATCTCCGGGAAAGGGCGTAAGAATCACATTTCTTTGGGATGAAGAAAATACGAGGCAAAGAATGAGTGAGCGTGTCGTTGAAATTTTGGTCTATCTGATGAGTCAAATTCGTGAAAAAAATGGTGGGATTGAAGGAATTGACGGGGTGTCAAAGGAATTGCTAAATCAGGGCTACACCGAAAATGAAATCAATGCTGCTTTTTCCTGGCTGTTTGATAAAATTCAAATGGATCAGGAAGAAATTCTTGCCGAATCATCGGTTGAGCTTCACCATAGCTTCCGTGTTTTGCACGAGGCGGAAAAGCTGGTCATTCGTCCTGAGGCTCAGGGCTATTTGATTCAACTCAAAGAATTGGGAATCATCTCTGAATCGGATTTGGAACAGATCATCGAACGGGCTATGATGCTGGGGGTAAATGCCGTTACTGCAAATGATATAAAATCATTGGTGGTTTCGCTATTATTCAGTTCTGAGGATCTGGATGATCAACTGCTGGGCCGTACCATTTCGGGGACGCATACGATTATTCAGTGAGCGCAAAAACTTAGAGGAGAGCGACTACTGGCGTTGGGGATGGAAATATTGCGTTGCATCTGCAAATCCGTCTTCCAATTTGTTTTTAAATCGAACCTATTGATTGTCTAAATATATGCCAAAATCTCTCGTTATTGTAGAATCGGTAGCAAAAACAAAAACGATTAACCGCATTCTCGGAAAAAACTATGTGGTGAAGGCTTCGGTGGGGCACGTAAAAGATCTTCCCAAAAATCGTCTGGGTGTTGATGTTGAGAATGGGTTTGAACCGGAATACATTACGATTAAGGGCAAGGGGAAAATCTTGCAGGAGCTCCGCAAGCTTGCGAGAAGCTCTGATCAGGTTTTTATTGCTACCGATCCCGACCGTGAAGGTGAAGCCATTGCCTATCATCTAGCCAGTGAGCTAAAAAGCAAGAATGGCAATGTGCACCGCGTGCTTTTCAATGAAATTACGAAATCGGCTGTTAGCCGTGCAATCGAACACCCTACCAGGATTAATATCGAAAAAGTAAATGCCCAAAAGGCGCGACGGGTTTTGGATCGTCTCGTTGGATACAAGGTAAGTCCCTTCTTGTGGAAAACGATTTACAGAGGATTGAGTGCCGGGCGTGTTCAAACAGTGGCTTTACGGCTCATTTGTGAGCGTGAAAATGCCATTGAGGCGTTTATCCCAGAGGAATATTGGTCGATTAAAGCCCAAGTGCAGGGTAAGAAAACCGAGCCGTTTTTTTCGGAATTGGTGAAAATCGGCGGTAAGAAACCGAAAATTTCCAACAAAGCCACCGCTACAAAGCATGTTAATGACATTGAAAAACAGTCCTTTGTGGTTTCGAAGGTTGTCAAGAAAACGGTCAAGCGAACCCCCTCGCCTCCGTTCACGACAAGTACGCTTCAGCAGGAAGCAGCCCGGCGATTCGGTTTTTCATCGGCCAGAATTATGGCTCTTGCCCAGCAGCTTTATGAAGGAATCGACATCGGAAAAGAGGGCAGTGTTGGTCTGATTACCTACATGCGTACCGATTCTACTCGAATTGCGGAAGAGGCTCTTGAAGCCGCCCGAGTTTACATCGCGGACAATTATGGGCCGGATTACGTGCCGGAAAAGCCGCGGCGTTTTAAGGCGAAGAAATCGGCTCAGGATGCTCACGAGGCCATCCGGCCGACATCCATGGGCAGGGAACCCCGTAAGATTGGTCGCTATTTAACCGCCGATCAGCGAAAGCTTTACCAGTTGATATGGAATCGGTTCGTGGCTTCGCAAATGGCTCCGGCTTTGCTTGATCAGACTACTATTGAAATCGAGGCGGGCGATTATTTGTTCAGAACCACAGGTTCGGTTGTGACGTTTCGGGGATTCTTACAGGCGTATGAGGAGTCAAAAGAGCCGACCGACGAAGAGGAAAAGAAAAACGGCTACGTGCCCGGAAATCTCAAGAAGGGCGATTTGCTCAAACTGTTGTCTGTAACACCGGAGCAGCATTTCACCAAGCCACCGGCACGATTTTCGGAAAGCACGCTCATTAAGGAACTGGACAATCTTGGCATTGGGCGTCCCAGTACGTACGCAGTAATTATTTCCACATTGGTGCATCGAAAATATGTGGAGAAAAAGGAAAGACGGCTTTCCCCAACGGAGCTTGGGCAGACGGTGAACGGCATTTTGGTTCAGAATTTTCCGAATATTTTTAATGTACATTTTACCGCTACAATGGAAACCAAACTCGACCTCATCGAAACAGGAAAGCGGGAGGCTGTGGAAGTATTGGGGGAATTCTACAAACCATTCGAAGAGGCCTTAAGCCAAATCGATCTTAAAAAGGATCAAATAAAGGCGTCCTTGCAGGAAGAAACCGGGGAAACTTGCCCGGAATGTGGACGTCCGCTGGTGGTAAAATGGGGGCGAAATGGAAAATTTTTGGCATGCAGCGGATATCCAGAATGCAAATATACGCGTCCCTTAAAGGAAGAAGAACAACAGGTTACAGATGAAAAATGTCCGAAATGCGGTGCGCCGCTGGTTGTAAAAGTTGGTCGCTACGGCCGATTTTTGGCTTGTTCCAATTATCCAAGATGCAAATTTACAAAGCCGCTGACGCTGGGGATTCCCTGTCCCAAGGAAGGCTGCGACGGCGAAATTGTGGAGCGACGGACTAAACGTGGACGCGTTTTTTACGGGTGCAGCAACTACCCCAAATGCGATTTCGCAAGCTGGTACAAGCCGGTTCCCATTAGATGTCCCAATTGCGGGAATCCCTATCTGGAAGAACATCATACAAAATCCAAAGGGGATTTTCTAAAATGCCCGAAATGCAAGGCAGAATTCCCCATGAGCCTTGAAGAAGAAAAAAATCACAACTAACAACGTGCAAAAACAAATTCGACAGTTCCTGCGTTCATTAGAAACGGAGAGAAATTTGTCTCCCTTTACAATCGATGCCTATCGAATTGATCTGAGGCAGTTTGTCGATTTTCTTGAAATCTCTTATCCGGAGCTTCAAAGCGGCTGCGAATTTGAGAAACTTACAAAGGAGCACATTCGATCCTTTCTGGCATATCTTTCAAGGGAGGGACTCAGCCGGAAAACGATTGGAAGGAAATTGGCTGCGATTCGTTCGTTGTTCAAATTTCTGATGCGAACCGGTGTGATCAAAAAAAACCCCGCGAAAACGATTCGAACACCAAAGGCTGAAAAAAAATTACCCTCCTTTTTGAGTATTCAGGAAGCATTTGATTTATTGGAACTTCCAGACAAATCAACCCCCAAAGGAATTCGGGATCGAGCTATTCTGGAAATTTTTTACGGAACAGGGATTCGGCTTCGGGAGTTAATTAATATAGAAATGAATGATGTTGATTTCCACGAGAATCTGATTCGAGTGGTTGGAAAAGGGAATAAAGAGCGGTTGGTACCCATGGGAAAAATGGTTATTGAGTCACTTCGAAACTATCTGAAAATTCGCTCTCACTTTCTCCCAAAAAATGGGGATCAAAAAACGGCTTTATTCTTGAGTACTCATGGAAAACAAATTTCGCCGCGAACCGTGCAGGCGCGCGTGCATCATTATCTTCAAAAAATATCAGATATTAGTTCATTAAGTCCACACCTGTTACGCCACACATTTGCAACACACATGCTGGAAGCTGGTGCCGATTTGGAAGCAGTTAAAGAACTGCTTGGACATGCCAGTCTTTCAACAACTCAAATTTACACGCACGTGACCATGGAAAAGTTGAAGAAGATTTACGATCAGGCTCACCCTCGCGCGTAAGTGTTCTTTGTCATTAAATTTATGCTGTGTGACGATAATTAGGAAAAAGTGGATAACGTCAATGAACCTAAAGCAAAAGGAGTTGACCTATGAGAATCTCAGTAACTGCCCGGCATTTTAAAGCTTCTGAACAATTGCAGTCGTATGCTGAAAACGAAGCAAAGCGTTTGAAGAAATTTTTTGATGGCATTGTTGACTGTGAAGTCGTGCTGACGAAGGAACGGGCAAATCGGATTGCCAATATTTCGATTAGTGTCAATAGTCACAAATTTGTGGCAACCGAATCATCCGAAAATTTTTATAAATCCATAGATTTGGCAACGGATAATCTGGAACGCCAGCTAAAGCGGTTCAAAGAAAAGATTCGAACCAAAGCGTATCGAAATAAGGAAACCGAGGCTGTAGCTTCTGAAATTGAAGGAGAAATTGAAGAAGAGCTGTAGAAACGATAGCGTAGCGGAGGGATGAGCCTGCACTCATCCCTCCTTTTTTATTTTTGAGAAAACCATCCTCAAAGGATGGTTTCTTGTTTTGGGGAGAAAACTAAAATTCCGCTTGATTTTTTTGTGGAATATATTATTTTCATAAATAGTGTGAGCTATTTTGAGGGGTTGGTAATAATAATGCTGAAACGGTAGCCATGACTAAAATCTAAAGCACGAAATCCGAAATCCTAAACAAATTTGAATGAACCAAATTCAAAACGAAGCAAAAGAACGATCGAGTTTATGCTCGATAAATTGAGACATTTGGAAAAATTATTTTCAGATCACAAACGACGAGTGAAAATTGGCCAATCAAAAAAAATACATTACGGTTGAGCAATTCTACAGAGACAACGAAAAAGAGCTCAAGTTAGAGGTTATCGTCAATGAAAGCGGCTTTGGGCGGCGGATAACCGAAACGGAAATTCATCGTCCCGGATTGGCTCTGGCAGGTTTTGTTGAGGTATTCTCTTTCAATCGGATACAGGTTCTGGGGAACACGGAGGTCACGTATCTTAAATCGCTTCCGGTGGAAGTAAGGCGTCACGATATTCAGCGCCTGCTTGAATTTGAGATTCCGTTGATTGTTGTAACCAATAAAAATCCGGTGGATGCCGAGCTTATCCAACAATGCAAACGCAAGGAAATTCCACTATTGCGCTCGGAATTGGTCTCCACCGAATTTGTGAGATATGTGAATGAATATTTGTCAGATGTCTTTGCGCCGAGCGTGGTGGTGCACGGTACACTCATCGATGTTTACGGCATTGGTGTCTTGCTGACGGGGCGGAGTGGAATTGGCAAGAGTGAAGTGGCGCTCGATCTGGTAGAGCGGGGCCACCGGCTGGTTTCGGATGATGTTGTAGAAATCATCCGAAAGGCGCGGGAAATATTAATTGGGCAGACGAATAGTTTGCTACGCCATCATATTGAGCTGCGTGGTCTGGGCATTGTGGATGTGCAAAGTATGTTCGGCATTCGGGCTATTCGTATTCAGAAACGGGTTGAAATTGAGGTTCGACTGGAAGATTGGGACAAGCAGGAGGATTACGAGCGCCTGGGGCTGGAGGATAAATTTGTAGATATCCTTGGTGTGAAAATTCCACTGGTACGACTGCCAATTTTCCCTGGTAAAAATATCACGGTAATTGTTGAAACGATTGCCCTTAATCAATTGTTAAAGATTCATGGAATTAATCCTGCTAAAAAATTCAATGAGTTGCTAATGAAAAAAATCCAAGAGAAAAAAGAGCTTCAGGAATATCTGAAAAACGATTATGAATAGATTAACGCTGAGATAGGCGCAGAAATGATTCATGGAATTTTGCTAACACATGGAAATCTTGGAGAAGCCTTTGTAAAAACAGCCGAGCGAATTATTGGACCGGTTAAAAGTCTGTCCAATATTTCCAGCACGGGGATGTCGCCAAAAGATTTAAAGATGCATCTTGAAAAAATGGTGCAAAATGACGATGAAAAGAATAGCACCTGTCTAATTTTTGTAGACTTAAAAGGGGGGCACCCCTGGCATGTTGCCTGCCGGATTGTGCGGGAAAATCCAAATGTATCTGTTATTTCGGGTGTAAATTTGCCAATGTTGTTGTCGTTTCTGATTAAACGGGAAAATCTTTCACTTAGCGAACTTCTTCAACAATTGAAAACAGATGCGCATCGAGGAATCGATATTTCTACGGGAGGCCACTAATTATGCCATTTTCTTTAGTAAGAATAGATGATCGACTTATCCACGGCCAGGTCGTTGTAGGATGGGTTCATGCCCTGCGTCCCGATCGAATTATTTTGTGCAACGATGAGGTTGCAACGAGCGAGTGGGAACGAGATCTCTATTTGAATTCCTACACAGACGCGGATGTCCAAATCGATGTTATGACTATTGATGAAACGATTGTATATCTGAAAAGCTCAAAATTTGATAAGGAAAAGGTGATTCTTTTGGTGGAAGCTCCGAGGGATGCATGGCGCCTTGTTGAAAAGGGGGCACCCATTACCGAAATTAACGTAGGGGGTATGCACTACAAGGAAAATGCCGTGGAAATTACTTCTTATGTATTTGTTTCTCAAGAGGATATAAATTATTTTAAATTGTTTCATGAAAAGGGAATTAAAATTGAAGCCCGTGACGTGCCCAACGCAAGGTCACAGGATCTCTTTGAACGGTTAAATAAAATAGGCAAAAAATGAACATTAAGAGTCCTGAAGTTAAAGTCGGTGCCTTTGTGGTTCTGGGGTTATTTATTTTGTTTTTCGGAATCATTTGGGCAAAAGGCTATAGCTTTTCGGCCAATAAATACAAAATTGATATCCTTTTTAATAATGCATCCGGGCTTGGAGAGGGCGATCCTGTTACGGTCAATGGTGTGCGCAAAGGGAAGGTGAGTCGCATTATTCTAATGAAAAACCAAGTGCTGGTTGAGGTACTGCTGAGTAAAGATGTGAAGCTCTATCAGGATGCTCGGGCATCCATTGAAATGCTGGAATTGATGGGAGGGAAGCGCGTCGAAATTAACCCCGGAAAAAAATTGCCATTGTTGGATTTAAAACATCTCAAAACGCCCCTGATTGGAAATTACTCCGCCTCCATTCCTGAGCTAATTGGTACGGCCGGAGAATTGGCGCAGGAAACTCGCGAGTTGCTAGGCGTGCTGAGAAAGTCGATCCAATCTACCATTGGCGATTCTGTTTCGCAAAATTCTTTTCGCAAAAGTGTGCTTAATATTGAAAAAGTATCGGATGAACTCGTCCAATTGGTCGATAAAAATAAAAATCAGCTTCAGATGTCGTTGGATTACCTGAATTCCAGCACCAAACAATTGAACGATATGGTTGTGGCACATAAAACGGACATTGACACTACCCTTACACAATTTAAGCAATTTTCAATAGAATTAAATCATTTTTCCAATTCTCTTCGCGCCATTACATTTCAAATCCAGAATAAAAGGGGCACCTTGGCCAAACTAATTTATGACAAAGATATGTACAACAAATTCCAACGGTCTGCCACTAATCTGGATTCTCTATCCACGAGTCTTCAGCAAAACCTGGGCAAGTATTTAAAAGGCGCCAATTTTCAACTGTTTAAGATTTTCTAAATGCCCACAACACGCTTCGCATTTGTTTTAAATCTCATCGTTGATATTTTATATGATAACATGTCGTACCTACGGCACTTAAATCACAGGAGCATTCTAATCACTATAAACATGTCGCATCTAACGGTGCTTAAGAAATTCAAATGCAATTTTTTCTCAGATGGAGTCCCGAATGTTTATAATCAAAGAATAACAATACGTTGAAAAGTCCCGTAGAGACGACGTGCCTATGCTCCAACGAATCTAACATTGCCAAAAATCACCGTAGGGACGTTATGTCAACAAATCCAGACCTATTTTAATGATTTTGGGTTGACGCCAATGGGCTATTTCGGTGGAATTTGCCCTGATTTCAATCGAGGGGCTGAGCAACCAGTCAGGTGTTCAGCGGCTGCTTTTTCCCTTCTCGTTTCAGCGCCCGGGAAAGAATTAATACCAGACTAAGCAATATTTTCCCATTAATCTTATTATTGGGATAATCATTTAGAAAATCTCGCACGGCAGCCAAAACCGGATCTTGCGAATAGTTACACGTCTGGCAAAACATTTGGAATTTTTTGACATCAAATTCATTGTTTTGTAACTGCTCAATAATGGCGCTCAATTGAGCAGAATACTCTGGGCAATCCCTTAGCTCTGATTGAATAAAGTCCAGCAAGGCCATGGTATCTGATTCAGAGAAGCGTTGATGAAGATTGTAAAAATAGTAAAATTCATTTCCCAGATGGGAAATCTCGCAAGCGCTGTAAAGCAATTCATCCAAAATCGGCTCCGGAATAGCCGAATTTTCAATTTTCTTCAACAGGATATTCAAATATTTCGGATTTTTCATGTATGTAATAGCTCGTGCACCATAAATAAGAATCCTTGGATTCCTTGAATTCTCAAAAATTCTGATGATTTTCTCGTAGGAGTTCACATCCTGCAATTGGGCCAGAGCTAGCATGGCTTTCCCCTGCAGGAAAACATCTTTTGAAAGAAGAGCCTTTCGCAATTCAGGTATTGCCTTCCGAATGCGGTGTTCACCTAAAATTTCAGCAGCTAAATAGGCTGTTGTGTATTCGCCGCTCCTGAGTTCCTGAATAATTCGTTCGGCCGTTTGAGATGAAAATTCAATTTGATTCAATGCCTGAAGTGCCTTCCCTCTGATCGCGAATCGTGGAGATTCCAGATAATGAATCAGGGTCTCTTCTGTTAGATCCGAGCCAATTCCCTGAAGTCGATTTAAAATGGAGATGTCTTCGGTTTCCTGAGTCGGCCTTGAAAGCTTTTGCAGGGTATAAATCGCCCGCCAATCCCTGAAAGAGAAAAACATACCAAGGATGTCTGTGATTCGCCTCTCCTTTTGCCGAATGAGGCGAAAACTAAGGGCAATAACGACAAGTTGGATCAAAGCAATCGCTATAAAATATGTTTTGTAGACCATTATTTCCTGAAGATTCAGGCTGTGTAGGAGTTTTAAGAAGCCGCCAGCCAAAATGGATCCTGCCAAACCGGCAGCTAGACCGGATATAATATTGATAAACATTGAGGCGGCCACGCGTCTGGTGGCGGGAATGGTACTCAAAAAATAGTGTGAAAGAGAGGTTTGTGCACCGGAATTGGTCATTCCCAAAATAAAATAGAGGCCACCCAAGTAAATCCACACAGGATGATCAGGCGCAAACACCCACATTAACTGGACCAGCAAGAGTCCCATGCTATAAAGGATAATAAGCGGGCGGGAACCTACGTGATCCAAAAATAATTTGTTATTGTACGAGGCATAAATGCTTCCTAATAATTGAATAATAATGAAAACCAAGACTGCATGGTCTGAGAGATGATATCCCCGCTTCAATGTAACGACACCAACGGGAATCACGAGCATCATGCTCATTGTAATGGCTGTCCACATAATAAGGAGTCGACGGGCAGTAATGTTTCGAGTGATAAATTGATAGGCAGAAGAAAGTTTCTCCTGTCCCGAAAATCGTGTTCGCGGCGATTCCGGCACATGATAAATCAAATAACTGGAAGACAACCCGGTAACAACTCCGAATAGAATAATACCCTGAAATGTCTGCACGCTTTTATATCGATTTAAAATAATAGCAATAATCACCATCAGAATAAGAGAAAAACTGGTAAATGCAATCCAAATTTTTGAAATAAAGCTTCCGCGATCCTGAGGTGAAGAAATTTCGCCAATAAGGGGGGTGCCGGATACCATTCCGATACTACGAAATGTAAAAAATAAGAATGCAGAAACAAGAAGAATATACAATCCGGAGTTGACAGAATAATGCCTTTGAATAAATGGTACAAGAATCATTAATGAGGCACTTAAATTCCGCAATGCCCAATTGAGGCTGTAACTCTTAGCAGTTCCTAATTTACCAATAAGGGATTTACCCAAAAGCATAAATGGCATTGTAAAATAAAGAAAGGATGTTACAACCGCCACATAGGAATCGGATGCGCCCAACTTAATAGCGTAAAGAATTAGAATGCTGTCCGCAAGAGATGCGTAGGAAAGCGCATTTAATCGCGTAAACCACAGATATAATTTCTGTCCCTTTTCCTTTAAAGAAGGACTAAGATCATTTGTCTGTTTCAATGGATAAATCGAGATCTTGTTTAAATTATTTTTCATTTCAAAACCAATATAAAAAAAGAGATCGCTAATCGCGATCTCTTTTTAGAAAGCTTGCCAATCCGGGATTAAGTTATTCAAAATAACTTAGCAGTTTATCCTGTTGTTCTGCTTTTTTACTCAAACGCAATGAAATCCAATTCCAAACCGAACAGGACTCGCCAATTATTTGTTTTGCGTTGTATCGTGCGTTGTTGTGTCTACTTTAGTTGTTTCAGCAGGAGCAGTTTTTTGTTCAATCTTTTGCGTCTTTTTAGCTTCCTCCTTTTTACCACAACCATAACTTAGCATAAACGTTGGTAAAGCAACCAATAATGCGACCACCACTAACTTTTTAAACATGTTGCCACCTCCTTCCAAGGAATACGAATTTTGGCAAGACTTTCAAATTGATTATTTTCACAGAATCTTCAATAAATTATCTATTTACCAAATATATTGCATTCTACTTAAAATAGCAAGTTAAAAATCTATTAATTTGAATTAGTATTCTAATTTTGATAAAGATACCGCTTAATTTTTTTGGTCGGTGTTTTCTGAAATGGTTCAGGCTGCTCAAATATCTGGTGAATCTTTGAAAAACCGGCTACCCGTTTGTTCGCATTCCGTTTAAGCTGTTGCAAAATATGATCGATTCGTTCGCGGGTCTCACTCTCCGAAAGCGTTTCCTTCGCGAATTCCTGATCCAAAGCATCATAATCCAGATACACTTTGGCAATGATTTTCCCATCTCTGCCTAACACCAGCGATTCTGCCACATACGGGGATTCATTCAGGATTTCTTCAATTTCCTCAGGATAAATATTTTCTCCATTGGAACCAACTATTACATTTTTAGACCGCCCCTTGATGAAAAGATAGCCTTCCTCGTCCAGATACCCGCGGTCGCCTGTAACTAACCAGCCATCCTCCATAAGCACGTTTTTTGTGGCTTCAGGATTATTAAAATAGCCTTTCATGATGTTTGGCCCTTTGGCGTAAATCTCGCCTACGCCTGTAGTCGGCTCTGGATTAACAATCTTTAGTGTTACATCCAAAACAGCCGGGCCGGTTGAAGCAATCTTTACCTTTTCAAGGGGATTGGCAGTCAAAACCGGTGATGCCTCTGTCATTCCATAACCGGTGGTGTACGGAATTCTTGCCTCCCGCATAAAATATTCCACATCGGATCCAATGGCTGCCCCGCCAAAAACAAAAAATCGCAATTTGCCGCCAAAAGCTTCAAGTAGTTTCTTTCCGGCCATTTTGTGCAGCAGCTTTCGGAACGTGGCAAATTTGTATATTTTTCGCGTCAAATATTTTTTCTTGATTTCAGCGAGAACTTTTTTCTTGTAGATTTTATCCATAATCAAGGGAACCGAAAGAATAATGGTTGGCTTTACTTTTTGCATGGCCGGAAGCAGTGTCATCGCCGTGGGAAGTCCTTCAATGTAATAAATGCTCGATCCCAAATGCATTGGCGCAAGGAATCCCATAGAACTTTCATACGCATGAGAAAGAGGTAAAATCGATAAAAAGCGATCCGTTGGACCGGCCGCCACCACTTCTTCGGCACTGATAACATTTGACACAATGTTTTTATGGCTGAGCATTACACCTTTGGAATTTCCCGTTGTTCCGGATGTGTAAATGATTGAAGCCAAATCTTCCTCTTCAGGCGGAAATTCCTCAAAATTTCTGATCTCGGAATCTGCCGTAATAATTGCTTTGGTCAGAGTACTACTGCGATAGCCATTAATGCTAAATTCGGAATCATCAAGTGAGAGAATGCATTCTAGTTTTCCCAATTCTCCATCTTCCAGCTTTGAGGCCAATTTCCGAGTTGTAAACAAGAGTCTGGCTCCGGAAATTCGAATAATGTGGTGAATTTGTGTTGGATGAAATTCGGTTAGAATGGGAACAGCCACTCTTCCCGAGCTGACAATTCCTAGATAGGCCGCTCCCCAAAGGGGACTGTTTTCGGAGAGAATGGCCACGCGATCGCCCTTTTTTAATTTTTTCCACTGTAATACCTTTGAAATTTGCAGAACCAATTTTTTGAGATCAAGATAGGTAAACGGGCTGTCTCCAACCATTGAGAGAGCATTTCGGTCGGGAAATTTCTCAAAACTTGTGTAAATTACTTCGCGAATCGTTCGCTTGGGTAATGAGGGTCCCATAAATTTATCCTTTCTGAATTCCCAAGGCCTTGAGCTTCAATTCTCGCAAATCCGGCATAATTGCATTTTTCCCCAGTCCGAAGTAATCGTGAAGCGTCAAATAAATTTCGTACAGCCGACGGTAAACCCGCTGGTTTTCAGGGATGGGCCGATAAACCGTATCCTTCAATCGAGCCATCTTTTTCGTGGCTTCTCTAAAATCATCGTATCCTCCGTTTTGTGTACCGGCAGCAATGGCTCCGATAATAGCTGCCCCTAACGCAGCCGCTTGTTGAGATTCTGCCACGCGAATTTCCCGTCCGGTCACATCGGCGTAGATTTGCAGAAGTAATTCGTTCTTCTCGGCCAGGCCGCCGCAGGCATAGAGCTCTTTAATAGGAATTCCCTGCTCCTCGTGAGTTTGAATAATCTTTTCCGTTCCAAAAGCCGTGGCTTCAATTAGCGCCCGGTAAATCTCCTCGGGTTTGGTTCCAAGGGTCATTCCAACCAGCAGGCCGGAAAGATTGGCATTCATCAGAATGGAGCGATTCCCATTCCACCAATCCAGAGCCATCAGGCCGCTTTCACCCGG
>CAZMRE010000022.1:0-17316 GCA_964568545.1 uncultured Deferribacteres bacterium
ACCAAACGGTTTTCAAGGAACAATTGACCTGGTTTACGGATAAAAAAGGCAAACCTTCAAAAACCCGAACGGCCACGTATGCCTACGGGCCTTATTTGCAGGCTTTTCCAGAAGAACCGATTACAGGATCAACAAAGGTAACAATTGATCGAACTCACGAACGGGTAATGGACCAACTGAAGCATGACGTTTACTATTCGAGCAGCGCCAAAGGTGGTTGGTATTATGAAGCCAAAACGGGACAAGTGGTTGCAAATTTGGGCAAGAGCTACGGTAAAGAATATGCCTTTTATTGATGGGTTAAAGGGGAGAGGCAGAGATGTGCTCCCCCCCTTTTTTATTTAATTCTCTTTCAGAACTATGAATACAAAAAGAAACAGTGAGGCGGGATTTTCACTTACAGAGGTAATGGTATCAATTGCACTCCTGGGAATTATTTCTACGTCCTTGCTTGTGGCGCTACAGGAGTTGTCGGCTCGAACAATTGAGTTGCAGAAACGAACGCAGGCATTAATGCTGATGCAGTCGGGTTTGGAGAGAATTTTGTTCGAAAATGATCAGAAAGGCTTTGGCTGGCTCCAATCAAAAAACTTCCCAGACGAACATGATGCAGATGGGTTGGTTGGCTTTGTTCGTCACTATTCTTTTACTCGACTTTCATCTGTTTTAAAACAGGTGGCTGTTCGTGTTTCATGGGAAGGGGGCCAGAAAAACGAAATATTATGGGTGCGAAAATCCAAATAATTTTGCCAAAGAAAAGCAATGAGCAGGGCTTTACCCTTGCAGAATTATTAATTGCTGCATCGCTTTCGGGTATTTTGTTTGGGATAATCTTTCAGCTTATCCATGTAAGTGAAATCGGATTTGATCGTGGATGGCACAAATCCGATTTTTATCGAAGCACGCAAAAAGCCCTTCTGCTTATTTCTTCAGAAATCAGAGGCGCAAGCGCAATTTCGCTTGTAAATTCCAAGACGCTTCAACTGAAGAAAAACCAGGAAACCATCCGATACGAAATCCAAATGGATAAAGAGTCGCAACTGATTGTTCGGCAGCTCTATCATCCGGGCCGAAAGGAATGGGTTAACGACCCCATACAGCCGATTGCTGTTTGCCAAAAAAATTCCTCAGATGGGGTATTGGAATTTGCGCTTAAAACAATCTCTTCTAATTATTACCGGGTGGCCCTAAAGAATCAGAGGGATGAATTATTTGTTTCGTGTTTTTTGAGAGAATAAGATTGTACCGATTCCAGTGGACAATGAAGAGAGTTTATTCAAATGAAAATGGCGGGTTGCTTGTTATCCTTTTGATTTTGTTTGTGTTGTTAATGGGCATCATCATTGTCCTGGCAACGTTTTTGTGGGCACAGAATCAAGCACTTCAAAGTTCGGAAGCCACTGTTAAGGCATTTTATTGTGCTCAATCTGGGCTCGAAAAATGCCTGTCACGCAAAAACATTAGCGATATTGACACCACAGCGATTGGCCAGGGAAAATTTGTCGTTAAGGTGCAAGCCTTTCGCAAGGCGAAGAAATACCGAATTCAATCGACGGGTATCTTTGGGCGGAAAATGCGAACCCTTTCGGTTTTGGTTAAAAAATTGAAAAATTCAAAATTCAAAATTTTGGACTGGCAGGATTCTTATTTAAATCGGGTAACAGAGTAAATAATGAGCAGACACCTACATTTTACATCGAAAACAACGGTATTTGGAATTGATTGGGGCAATCACTCTGTAAAAGTTGTTGGCTTACAAAAGAGAGGCAGCAAGTTCAGATTGACCCACTGTGCCCTTTTTACTATGCCATCCGATGGAAAAGAAGTGACTGTTGAAGAAAAAATTGTCAAAAAAATCCAATCGTGGCATGGAAGGGATGTGCCTGTAGTGGTAAGTGTGGGTGGAAATGATGTGATTGCCCGTTACGTAAAATTGCCGGACATGCCTGAAAGGGAATTTCGTAAGGCGGCCATCTGGGAGATCCGCGACCAATTATATTTTGATGTTGAAGATGCTATTTTGTGGTCGGATTATTTTGGGAAGATCACTGAGGGCGGAGTTAAAAAAACGCATGGCGTGGCTTATGCTGTTCGAAAGAGTGCGGTTCAAAATGGACTGGTGAAATATCAAAATCTTTCCTTATATTCGGAAATGGTAATTCTTTCGGCTGATGCCGATCGCCTGTCCCTCGTCGGCGGTACAAAAGAACCTGTTTTGTTTTTAAATGTTGGGCATTCCAGAACACAAATCTCAATTGTTCGCCGGGGGAGGGTGGTTTTTCTTCGGGACGCAAATTTCGGTGCAAAACAAATCCGTGATGAGATTTCTTCCAATTTGGGAATTTCTGCCCGTGAGGCGGAATCCGCCATGAGACGAATGATCCTGCAGACCGGTGGAGTAAGAATTCCTGGTTTGTCTTATTCCGAGCAGGATTTGGAATTTTTATTTCAATTTATTGAGATGGCTCTTGAGCCTCTGGTTGATGAGATTCAGTTGTCCCTGCAATTTTTTTCAAGTCAGTTTCATGAAAATGTAGCAAGAATTGCTTTGTTTGGCGGGGGCGTCCTAAATAGTGGGTTCGAGCGTTATATCGGAGAAAAAATCGGGCTGCCAGCCGAAAAAAGTAATCCGTTTCAATCTATTGAAATGGATAAAAATGATTTTGATACCGAGGCTCTTAATAAAATAGCACCGATTTTTTCAACGGCTGTGGGGTTGGCAAAAAGCCGATTTGTTTCAGATCGGGAAAACCTCAATATTCTGGAGATCATTAAGCAGAAGAAAAAAACAGAGAGAAAGAAAGGTGCTGTTTTTCGATTAACATCTTTGTCTGCCGTCTTTTTAATAGTGCTTTTTGAGCTCTTTTTTTCTTATAGAACGACAACCCTGCAAAATAAAAAGATTATTCTGGATGCCAAATACAAGACCATCCAATATCGCCTGAAATTTTTAAAAGAGCTGGAAGAGAAAACTGGCATCATGAATTCCAGATTTAAGGTTTTGCTTCATACTAAGGGAGAGCAGCCACGGTGGTCAGTTGTTTTGAAATCGCTTGGCAAAAGCATTCCCAGGGGGACGTGGATTACCGATTTCGAGGCCCTTCCTCCATCGGAAACAGAAGAGGGGGATTTGGAATCGGATAGCTCCGGAGAAGAAAGCACGGCGGCACAGTGGCGGCTTACAATCAAAGGGAAATCCTATTCCGGCGGGAATGTCCGAATTTTTTATAATCAGCTTCAGAAAATGCCGTATTTTTCAGATGTTACAATCAGCCGTCTTGCGCTTTCAGATGAGGAACAAAGCAAAAATCTTCTGGAATTTGAAATTAGCTGTCGAATGGTAGAAAATTTTGGTCAGATCGTGCAGGCAAAAAATGAATATTAAGGAAAAGAAAATCTCCCAAAAGGATCAATTGCTTCTTTTGCCCGCCATAGCCACGGGCATTAGTTTGCTGCTACTGATTTTTTTCCTCTGGCCAAAAATCAAGGAATACAATTGTGTCAAGACCAGCTATGAGCGGGAACGCTCCACTGTAGCAGACATTTCCGGCCGCTGGGATGAAATATTGCAAAAAGAAAAATACTACCGTGAAATTTATGCCAACTTACAGGACGTCTCTCAGGATGTTGGAAAATCGCGAACGAAAATTGATTACATGAAAATTTTTATCGATCGCTCGTATTCAAGCCGTGTGAAAATTATTTCATTCTCGCAGGGTCGTGAAAAAACATTGGATACAACCCGAGAGATTACGTTTCAGCTTACGGTCAACGGACTTTATAAAGCCATTGGAAATTATCTTAAGTATTTGGAATCGACGTACCCAATCGTGGATATTCAGTCGCTTTCAATTATGCCCAAGCTGGCCGGGTTCGAAAAAAATGTTCAGTTAAATGTTCAAATATCAGGGAAAATTATTTTTCTCATTTGAAATAGAAAAAGTACGATGACTCAGAAAAAGTTGGCGGTTTATAGTTTTATTTTAGCGATTTTATTTTTGATCCTGACCTTTAGCATTGTCAGAAGAAAAGCTGGATTTAGGGCGGAAAATATGCCGGAACGTGTGCCAGAGAAAACGACTGACGTTTTCTCCCCGGTTTTGGACACGACTCTTTCAGAAATTCAGCTTCAAAAAATCAGGCCGATTTTCGGGGGCATCCGATCGGATTATGATCAGGAATGGGGGCGAAATCCCTTTCAGCCTTTTCGCTCCCAACCCCCAATTACCGGAAAGCATCTTCGGAAACAAGCGCTGCGGTTGGAGGGGATTATTCAAAAGGGAAAGGTAAGAAAGGCAATCATTAGTGGAAAAATTCTGTCGGTTGGGGATAAAATAGCGGAGTATCGGGTTAAGTTGATTCTTGAAAATATGGTTGCGCTGAAAAATGGCAACCGGGAAATCTATTTGACGTTTTGATAAGGTGGCGCGAATGAAGAAATTTCTTCCAATGGTCTTGTTTGGTTTTTTGCTTGTCGGATGTGCCGGGACAGCCAAAAAAACATATCATTTTGCAGATGCCCCCTGGCTCGTTCAGCAGAAAAGTTTGGTGAAAAGCAAACAAAAGACACCTCAAAAAAGGGATCCCTTCGCAGAAGAGCGCCTTTCATTTACTTTTCAAAATGCGCCCATTCGGCAGGTGTTGTTTGCTGTTACCCAGGAATTTGGTGCAACGCTAATCAGCAGTTCTTCGCTAACGGGGAATGTCACCGTTTCACTAAAAAATGCCTCCCTTCAGGAAGCGCTTAACCAGATTTTGGCCGGTTTTCCCTATGGATACATCATTGACGGTACTTTGGTTCGCGTTCTGAAAGGGTCGGATAAGATTACCCGAATATTTCCCCTGCATTATGCCCGAGCATTGGATATTGTGGATAATTTGAAGGGAATGTCGGATAAAGCCGTTATTCTGTCTGACAATCGAACAAACAGCATTATTATTCGGGACACGTGGAACAATGTGAAAGAGTTGGAAGCCGTTATTCGACGAATGGATGTTCCGGTTCCTCAGGTACTGATCGAAGCCGAAATGATTGAGATCAATGTCAATGACAAAAGAAATCTGGGTTTGCAATTATCTGGTGCCTGGGAAAAAGGCGGGCAAGTCTTGCAGGCGGGTTCTCCATTTCAGGTCAATCCACTGTCTATTTTGATGAGCTATGGAAATCTTAAGCGGGGGCAGGCTCAGGCGCTGATTGAAGCCCTTGAAGATCGTACGCATGGTCAACTGCTTTCGAGTCCCCGCATTGTGGCATCTAATGGGCAGACGGCTCATATTTTAATCGGGGAGAAGGTGCCCTACCAGCGCCAGACATCCGAGACCGCTGCCGGGGGAATTATTGCCGATGTAGAATTTGTTGATGTGGGAATAAAATTAGAGGTAACGCCAACGGTTAATCTTGCCGATAATTCTATAGTGATTGATGTGTCGCCAGAAGTGAGCGAAGTAATGGATCAGGCTGTGCAGGGCGTTCCACGAATTTCCACACAGGAGGCACACACGCGGGTTTCGGTAAAAGACGGGGAGACGGTCGTTATTGGTGGATTGATGCGGGATAATAAGCGGAATACCGGGAAATCAATTCCCCTTTTGGGTCGAATCTTTTTGCTGAAATATTTGTTTTCGAGAACGGAAAATCAAAATGACAGAAGAGAGTTAATTGTTTTTATCACGCCGCACATCATCAATAAAGAACAAATCTTGCAAATGGGGAAAACACAACAAAAAATTCATGAACGCTTAAGAATTGGGAAAGATTGGAATCTATTCAGATAGGTAGATCAAAAAATATGGCTGTTTCAAGCTTGCAGAATTCTCCGGATGAAAATGAGTTAAGGCGGCGCTGGGAACTTTCCCAAAAGCAGATGCTTCTTTTTAGTCGTGATTTTGCCCGGGTTTATCGGGCTGAAAAAGCGAAGCGGGAGTTGCTGGAAATCCTGCATAAAAAGCTGCGGGTCATTGTTGATGCCATGTCCGATGGAATGGTGGCCACCAATGAGGATCTGATTGTTTTGGATGTAAATAAAACATTTGAGCGAATGTTCCAGATGAAACACGAGGATATCAACGGGTATCCCCTGAAAAAGGTGTTGCCTTACCCGGAGCTCACGCGCAATGTTCAAAATATGCGTGCACTGAATAAGCACTTCCAGTCGATGGAATTGCACATTAGTCAGGATCAGGATTATTATTTTGAGATTAATATTTCCCGGATTCTTGGCCACCGGAAGGAGCCCCGCGGATATGTTTTTCTCTTTCAAGATGTGACCGACCGCATGCGCTTTGATCGCATTAAAAGTCGGTTTATTACGTTTGCCTCGCACGAAATTCGGACGCCGCTTCATGGCTTGCTCGGTTTCCTGAATTTAATCTACGAAAATCTTCAGGATCGGCTTCGTGATGAGGAGAAGAAACACTTTCAATTTTTGTTGGATTCTGGTGAAAATTTGCGGCAGGTAGTAGAAGAAATGCTCCAGATGTCCACCCTTCAAAAAGAAGAATCCAGACTTCGCCGGAGCCATGTGTCCATTCGGGAACTTATCGGAATGGCGGTTGAAAAGGTTTCCCTTGAACAGGAGGCAATGGGCGTCAGGGTGGAATTTGATCCGCCGGAGGAAGAAATGATTTTGTTTGTTGAACCAGATTTGCTCTTAAAATCGCTTGAAAGCATTTTGAAAAATATCATTATTTACACGCTTCCCGATGGCATGATTTCTATCCGTGCAGAAGAAGCGGGGGGAATGTACAAAATTATGTTTATTTGTCCCGACATCACTCTATCGCGGGATGAAGTGGATATTATGTTGAATGATTTTTACAATATGGAAACGCAAATTACAAAGGGCGTGGATGGGCTGGAATTGGGATTTCCCCTGGCAAAGGATATTGTGGAATGGCATGGCGGAAAACTGTGGGTTCCCAATGAGGGCGATTTCTCAATTGTGATTACCCTGCCACGATTTCCCTCTCAAGAAGAAGGAAGTCACTTATGAATAAATGGTCAGAAACAAAATCGGACAAAGAAGTACATCCAGAGGAGGCCTTTTTCGATTTTGGAGCCGGTGATCTTTTGGTGTCTCCCTGCCGCAAAATACTAATCGTCGATGATGAAAAGGAAATTCGCGAGCTGGTTCGTGAAACGGTCATGATTGACAATTTTAAAATTCTGGAAGCGGATACCGGGGATATGGCTTATGACATTATTCTGAAAGAGCATCCCGATTTGATTATTCTGGATGTGAAGATGCCCGGCATATTGGATGGGATTTCATTGACGCAAAAAATCAAGAGTGATCCCTCCACGCGAAGCATTCCCGTCATTCTATTAACGGCCGTGCCCGTCAATCTTGATCAAGATTCCCGGCTGAATCCGGATGCCATTTTTTATAAGCCATTTAGCCCGATGGATTTGTTAGATCGAATTTCGGATGTCTTCGGAGAATGATAATGCTGGGAGTGTCTGAAGGAGTGTAGAGAGATGAGTCATGATTTTGAAAATAATATGAAAATTTGGCGCCAAAAATATGCGGATCCAGAAATGAGAATCGAAGAGCTTTTTAGGAACTACAATGTCAGCACCGAGATGATTAAGCGAACGCCAAACCTTCACGATCTGTTGGATATGGTGCTTCTGGAATATATCAAGCGCCTGGATGAAATTCCGGGAAAGGATTTGTCACATCCTTCAGGCTCTGAGTTTTCGGAATATGATCGTGAAAAACTACGTTCATTAATTATGTTTTCCAGTCAGGCGGTACTGCTGAAAGAAAACAGTGAGATTTTCAATGCCCTGGAGATGAAAAATAAGGAACTGCAAGAGACCACCCGGAAATTGCAGAAGGCGAATAAGGAACTCAAGACCCTTAATCGACAATATCTGAACATGTTGGGTTTTGTCTCCCATGAACTTCGGAGTCCGTTGATTTCTATTTTGGGATTCGCGGAATTATTGGATGAAAATCTTCTCGGAACCCTGAGTGATGAGCAGAAGAAAGCCGTACAAATCATCATGCGCTCCAGCAAAAATCTTATCGAGATGATCCGCAACTACCTAGATCTCTCCAAAATTGAACAAGGAGAGCTGAAAATGGAAAAGCGCCCACTGGAATTTGTGGGCACAATCCTGAAGCCGACCCTTGAGGAAATGAACGAGCAATTCAAAAAGAAAAATATGTCTGTTTGGGTGGACAGCAATCAGGAAGAGGTGTGGCTTTTCGCCGATGAAAAATTACTCCGAATTGTTGTGGTAAATATTCTCTCGAATGCCGTAAAATACGGCGAAAAAGATGGGGATATTCATATTGAATTTTCAATTGTAAATAATGAGCTCGAAGTGCGGGTGACCAATACGGGCCGCGGCGTGGAGGAGAACGAGGTCGGAAAGGTCTTTGATAAATTTACACAATTGGATTCCTATGATACAAAGGTTGGAAAGGGTTCGGGCCTGGGCTTGTATAATACGAAATACATTATTGAAAAGCATGGCGGCAGTATTTGGGCGGAATCCGAATTTAAGAAATGGTTCCGAATCGTCTTCCGGCTGCCGCTGCTAAAAAGTCAGTCCTTGCCGGATACCAAAAAGAATAATTTTGCAAATAGCGAACATCAAAGTGAAACACACGTGTAGGCAAAATAAGCCGGTATTATTAGGATTAAGATAGTGTTTTCTGGCGGATGAACAAGAGCCGATCGAATTAAAAAACAGTCATTAAAAGAAACATGACGCAATCGTCAAAACATGAGAAAAGATTCTCAAAAATTTCCATTATCGATTCTGAAATTCAAGTATTGGATGTGCTTCGGCAGCTTTTTCAGGACAACGGATTTCAGCCGGCTGTGTTTGATTCAGGCCTGGAGGCTCTGAAACAATTTCCATCCATTCAGCCGGATGTTGTTTTGATGGAGATTGCGCTGAATGGGGAGGATGGTTTATCTGTTTGTCAGGCCATTCATAAACGATATCCGAAAACGCCCATCGTTATTTTAAGCAATCTTCGTTCGCCTGAGATCCGCTTGCAGGCTCTCGAAGCGGGAGCCATTGATTACCTCAGCAAGCCCTATGACCGCGCGTTTCTTCTTCAAAAAATAAAGAACCTAACTTCTCTTCTGTCACAGCACCAATCCTCAGCTTCCTCGGCTGTTTCTCCTGTCGTAGCACTTTTTGAGCAGGAAAATCTTTCAATACTAAAGCCGGAGCCTAATCCGCAGTCGCCTTTTGGATACGCATACCCGATCCTAAACAAGCTGGGAATAGATCGTCCCGAAGAGCAGCAGAAGGCACTGGAATCGCTTGTAGAACAGGGAGAGATGGAACACATTATTTTTGATATGGTTAAGCAGTGCCCAAAATGCCATTCAATTAATGTTAATTTTCGACCGGTTTGCCCGGAATGTCACTCCCCGGCCATTCAGCCGATTCCCGTGCCCGGACGTTCGGTACGCCAGCCCTTTCAAGAGAAAAAATATCGATGCCTCCGGTGTGACGCTGTTTTTTCGACGCCAGTGGTTTATGGAAAATGCTTAAACTGCGGCGAGAGTTTTCGGGAATCGGAAGCCGAAACGCGCTTGATTTATTCATACAAACTCCGCACCGGCCGATACCAACCCCACATAGCGGAGAGCCCTGATGTAGAATCAATTTTGGAGAAGGCCCTTCAGGAATCGGAGATTGACTACTTTTTACCCAATGTTTTTAAGGCTCTACTCACTTTTGAAATAAAGCAGATTCGGGCTTCCGATGGAGAGGTATTTTCCTTATTAAAGATCGATTTTCTCAATCTCAAAGAATTTGAGAAAAAATACGATCTCTTTTCACAGATACGACGAATCAGAGATTTCCTGTTGATTGTTCGAAAGATTCTTCGTCCGCAGGATCAAGTAGTTCTGGGTGGAGAAAACACATTTTACATCCTCCTGCCCGGTACGAGCCATTCGGTGGCAAATCTGCTGAAAAAACAGTTGCTTTCCTTTGTTGAGCGTTTCGGATTTGGAATTGAGTTTCGGGTGTCATTTGAAACATTCCCGGATACATTTCAAACGGCTGAAGAGATTCTGGATCGCCCAAGTCATGAAATAAAAACACCGGTTTTAAAGAAATCGGCGCGTGGTTAAGCCTTTTAGATATTTTGACTTGCGACAAGGTTATTTGATTTGTTGGAATCAGAGCCTCAAAATAAAAAAAATCTTGCGAATGTTGCTAAAACCATTGAAACGGTTGTGTTTGTATTTTATCGATTTGAGTAGCCCACAACTTGAGTCGTGGGCTACTGAATAATGTGGAAGCTAAAACCATTTCAATGGTTTTAAATGATCGCATCGCTTGAAATATGCCTGAATTTTAGCCTTTGCAAGATTGCTTTTTTGATAAAATCTATTTAATTCGCACAGCTTTTACGGATACGGTCGTCGATGAAGGAATTTCCATATTTCTCGAAGGAAGTGAAACGTTCCCATCGATGTTGCTTTCTGTCGACATGGACAAAAAGGTTGAGCTTACCGGATCGAAATAGATTTTGCCGGAGCCGGAGCCATTGGCGGAGTAATTGAGTTCCATTCCTGCTTGATTCCCCTTGCCCGAGAGAGAAAGATCGGTTGTGTACGTAATGAACAGACAATCAACCCCTTTGTAGGGCTGAATGGATTTTAGCAGATAGTTTGTTTTGCTGATAATGGTCATGTTCAGGGGGCCGGATTTTTTATGCTTCGTCTTGCTTTCCGCCCACGTGTCGCCAATTTTTACCGGCTTTTTTGGAAGTTTGAAAAAAAGCGATTCAAACATTTGTTTCCAATCGGCACCCCCTTGAATGGTAGGAAAGGCATTTAATCCCTTTACCGTATCGACCTCACCCGTTTTTGTGACAATTAATTCTACGGGTTTATTAAGCGATTTTTTGAGAAGCGAATTTACCTGATTCATCATCGGGTTGTTGGCTGAAACTGATGTTGAATCGATAGTGGATTGGATCACAAATGTGCCATTTTTCAGGGCTTTTTTCACCTCGTAGTGCACAATGGATTTGTTGGTTATGTTTGTTTCCTGCGTT
Source organism: uncultured Deferribacteres bacterium (assembly GCA_964568545.1). Taxonomy (GTDB): domain Bacteria; phylum Zhuqueibacterota; class JdFR-76; order JdFR-76; family BMS3Abin05; genus BMS3Abin05. Next base: position 11,043 of record CAZMRE010000022.1, read on the forward strand.
TGACCGCGCATTTCCTGACTGGTATTGCTGTTTGTTACAAATCGGTAGGCGTGCTTATCCCCCTTTTTAAAATGGTAGGTAAACGCCGTACCTTTATTGCCAACAGCTTCTTTCCAATTTGGTTTTTGAGCCGCACACCCGACAATGCTGATAATGAAAAACCCCAATATGACGGTTTTTAATAAATGTTTTTTCATGCCTGCCTCCTGCTGTTTGTGTGAGATGGTTTGGTCTTGCGCTTTTGAAAGCCTCTGATAAATACGTGAAAATAAGCCTGATGTTTCAGACTTTTTCGAGCATTTCCTCGTAGGCAATCGTGCGGTTTTTCCCTAAGCTTTTTGCTCGATAAAGGCGTTCGTCTGCAATTTCGAGAAGTTTTTCTATGGAGTAGCCGTCCATTGGGAAATTTGAAATCCCAATGGAAATGGTGATTTTTCGTCCGCTCATCTGGCAATCATCCGATGCGAAGTGGTTCTGAATGGCTTTCCGCAATTTTTCCCCCACACGAATCGCATTATTCAAGGGTGTTTCGGGTAGAAGAATAACAAACTCCTCGCCGCCGAAGCGGAATAAAAAATCTGCCCTGCGGATGTTTTTCTTCAAAATTTGTGCGATGGTTTGAAGCACATCATCACCCTTCAGATGCCCGAACGTGTCGTTAACTAACTTGAAATCATCAATATCAATCATGAGCACCGAAAGATTTCGCTTGTAGCGCTCGGCCCGTTTAATTTCCCGCTGGAATGTCCTGTTAAAATATCGCCGGTTAAAAATACCCGTCAATTCATCCAAAATGGTCGATTCCCGCGTTCGCTGAAACAGAAGCGCGCGGTTAATGCAAATGGCAACCTCATCGGAAATCCGTTGAAGAAAATCGAACTCCGGCTTTTTCAGAATGTGTTGGGCATCTCGAAAGAAGCTCAACACCCCGATGATTTGCTTGTCGTCTGTGAAAAGAGGAAATCCCGCAAATAAAAAAGTCATTTGAGTTCCATCTGAGGGCTTCTGTACATCGGGATGAATGTCTGTTACAACCAGCGGATTTCCGGTGACAATAATTCGCTCGATCAATTTGGTGTCGGGTTTCGGATTTATTTCAGCGGGAAGTTTGGAAAAACCAAATGCTTCCTTTAGACCTAATTCTTCCTGCAAGGGTTCCAACAGGAATAAATGGGCGCTGCTCATGGCAAGGGAATTTTGAAAGAGGTGAAAAATGGATCGAAGAATTTGCTTGATTTCGAATGTGGTGCTTAAAATATGAGAAATGTTGTACAAAATATAAAGCTCAGATAGCTGTTCAGAAAGCTCCTGATTCACCGATCGGATTTTCTCATATTTTTGCGATAATTTCTTGAATTCCTGCTGCAGATCGTTAGGCAGTGCCATTGTTAACCAATGTTTCTTCTTTCGATTGTGTAATTTTTCGAATGGTTCTCACCAGGTAATCCACCTGCTCTTGAAAGGTATTTTCTTGATTGGGATTTAAAATGATATTGAAAAAATAAGAGATTCGGGGCTTTTTCAAAGAGATCCTTACCGGAGCCAGACTGCCAAAACACAAATACCCGCTCCAGAGGGTTTCTGTTGGGTTAAAATCAATCGCCATAAAAATATCTTTGGGAAGCTGCGCCATCCACTGCTTTTTTAGGATGCCTGTTGAAGAAAAATCACTGTGCGAAAAGGGAAGTAACTCGATGGACGATTCCCTGACAAGAAACGTCTCGAAGGAACGATCGACGGCCAGAAAAAATTGACCCGATTCAAAAATCTGAATTAATTCTGGAATATAATCTTGAGTTAATTGCAAGTCGTCTTCGTGCTCTGGGAGACAAAGCAAAATTTTGGGAGCGGGCGGTATTTTAAGTGGAAGTTTCAACTGAGTTTCGCGGTTTGGAGAGAAAAGCCGTTTCACTCGAAGAAGCTGAAAAAAATATTTTTCTCTGATTGTTGGCATTGGAATTTTGATTTGCCTTATCTAATGAATTTTGGCTTGGGTACGCAAGAAACTCCCGCATAAATAAGGATGCCAAAGGATTTTAGTTTATTTTAGGCTGTTTTAAAAAGCCCCTTGAGCTGAAGTTTATTTTGACGTTCGGCAAAAATGACCGTAACTTCAATCTAAATATAACGAAAAGAATAACTGAAATCAAATAGAAAATAGTGATTTTTGATCCAAAAAAATAAAAAGCCCGAAGAAAAACGGGCTTATTGAGAGATAATGAGAAAATTAAGACTACCCTAGATATTTTTGTAACGGACGGCGGCGCGATTTATGGCGGAGCTTTCGAAGTGCTTTTTCTTTAATCTGACGAACGCGCTCGCGCGTGAGATTGAAAATCTCGCCGATTTCTTCAAGAGTCAGAGGCCGATCTTGGTCGATGCCGAAATAAAGCTTGATGATCTTTGCTTCCCGAAGCGTCAGGGTAGCCAAAACCTTTTCGATTTCCAGGCGAAGTGACTCTTCCATCAAATCTTCATCCGGAGGTGCCATGTGCTCATTCTTTAGAACATCCAGAAGACTGTTTCCGTCGCCCTGCTGAAACGGTGCGTCCAGCGAGAGGTGACGCGAAGATGTACGGAGAGTTTCGGACAGCTCAAAGGAATTCATGTTCATTCGTTCGGCCAGTTCGTCCAGACGGGGCTCGCGCTCATATTCCTGCCCCAAATTGTCCAGCATTTTGCCGATTTTATTAATGGCTCCCACACGATTGAGCGGAAGGCGAACAATTCGAGATTGTTCGGCAAGAGCCTGTAAAATGGATTGGCGAATCCACCAAACGGCATACGAAATAAACTTAAAACCACGGGTCTCATCGAAGCGCTCGGCAGCCTTAATCAGACCCAAATTTCCCTCGTTAATCAGATCCTCCATAGGCAACCCCTGATTCTGGTATTCCTTTGCCACACTGACAACAAATCGCAGATTGGAACGTACCAGAACGTCCAGTGCGTCTTTATCCCCCCTTTTAATGCGCTTGGCTAACGCAACTTCCTGATCCGGAGGTAAGGGGGAATATTCCCCGATTTCTTCCAGATATTTTTCAAGCGATTTTTCAGCCCGATTTTTTTCTTGCTTCTTAATTTTGCTCATTACCCAACAACACCTCACCTGCTTGAAATGGTTTGATTTTGATTTGTACTCAAAATTGGTTGTAAGAAATTTTTTTACAAATAATTAGAACAGGGGTTTCTAATTCTCAATAATAATAAAATATTTTAATAAAAGCAAAATTTTTTTGGACAATTTAACCAAAATCAAATAATTTTTGAATATGCTTTTTAGGTGATTCAATATCTCCGATTTGCATTGCAATCGGTAAACAAAACGGGCTCATTTTGGAATAACTGATCGAAATAAATCAGAAAAAATTACAAAAATTTGAAAACTGATGTTGACAATTCAAAAAAAAACTCGTAACTTAAAACGCTACGAAAAATATACGACCGTTAGAGGATTTTGAACGGCGGAAGAATGAGCCGCACGGAAAAATAATTTGTGTCATTTTTGTTGATGTTGCACGTTTCCCCCACAATAAAAGAACACCAGTGCTTTCGCCGAAAAGCCAGGTTAACTTGCATGGGAAAAACCAATAACTTGCTGCAATGAGTAAATTTTTTCAAAAATTATGTGTTTTGGGCGTGGTCGGATTCCTTTTAATTGGCAGCTGGTCTCATGGCATCCTATTGGCTCAAAAACGGTCTCCTCAATTAGCAAAAACCACCGTTGATGATATTGACAATTACACAAGTATTGGCAATATCGGGCTTACTGTTACAAATTTTGGAATTATCGGAGATGGTTACAGCAACCCGAACCAGCCCTCCTGTTTGTACAAATTGCATTCGAATAATCCCCGTGAGCAGGTGGAACATCTTTCCTATGGGGGGCTCTGGATTGGGGGAAAAGGAGGTTTCACCAACGGTACGCATGTTTCAACCGCCATTATTGACGGGGTTTTTAATTACGGCGATCAGGGGTTCGAGTTCACAACCACTTCTGCAGACAGTGACACCATCCTGACTCGCTCCAGTATCATTACATCCCGTTATTTTGATCCCCACGCGGTCTCTCACCAGGATTTCATTTGTAATTTTACGGATACAAACCGAACGGTACCGGGCACGGAAATTGAAATTCCCAAACACACCCCATTGGGCCTGGCGATTCACTTGGAATCTTATGCCTGGAATTATTCCTACGCCGATGCGTTTGTAATCCTGAATTACACGATAGAAAATGTCTCGCCCAATCCAATTGCTGATATTTTCGCAGCTCTCTGGGTGGATGCTTCTGTGGGGAATATGAATTACACCAGTATTTACGAGCCCGGAGGCGGCTGGTCCTGGTACGACAATCTAAACGGTTTTGATCCGCAACACGATTTGGCCTATCAGTACGATGCCGACGGCGACGATGGGTTTTCTGAGAGCTATTTGGGAATTCGCTTTTTGGGGGCATCAACCCTGAGAAAAAATTACCACGTCTACTACAATCAGTGGAGATGGAGCACATCTTCGAGTCTGGATTTTCCAGACTACGTAATGCCGGTTGATGATGAACAGCGTTACGAAACCATGGGAAAGGGACACCCCTACGGCAACGCACCCGATCAGGGGGGCCTGCCCGACAAGCCGGATAGCTGGATGATTTTAATTTCGGCTGGCCCTCTGGCACAAACGCTTAATCCGGGCGATACATTGAATTTTTCCTTTGCTGTGGTTTGTGGGCGCTGGGCAACGGGCGATCGGTCTGATACACCAGCACGGAGGAAAAATCTTGTTCTGAATTCAAACTGGGCGCAATTGGCTTACAACGGTGAAGATGTGGATGGCGACGGAAAGCTGGATCAGAATGAAGACCTGAACGGAAACGGCATTCTGGATCCAGGCGAAGATGTGGACGGTGACGGACATCTGGATATTAATGAGGATCGAAATGGCAATGGGAAAATCGATCGGTTTATTCTGCCGTCTCCACCGCCGTCGCCCAATCTTTTGGTAATCCCTGGCGATCGGGAAGTTACGTTGTATTGGGACAATCTTTCAGAAACCGTTGAAGATCCGATTACCCGAAAGATCGATTTTGAGGGGTACCGAATCTACGGGGCACCCAAAACCAAAGGCAGCCGCCGGACCGAGAGTTTGCTGGCGCAATTTGACAAAAAGGATAGTATTGGCTACAACACCGGCTTTGAGAGTATTCGCTTTGACACTACCATAAATGGACATCGCTACTATTATCGATTTGTCAATCCTTATCTTCACAACGGGTGGCCAAACAAATATTTTTACGCGGTTACAGCCTTTGATGAAGGCAATCCGGAAAACAATCTTCCCAGCCTGGAAAGCTCCATTCTGGAAAATAAAACGAGTGTGGTACCGGGTGCGCCCCCGAAATTGCATCGAAAGGTTGGCGTTTATCCGAATCCATATCGGGCACAGGCTGTCTGGGACGGCCCCGGCGAGCGGGAACGAATGATCTGGTTTACGAACCTTCCTCCCAGAGCGACTATTCGCATTTACACCCTTTCCGGTGATCTGGTGGACACGATCGAGCACGATGCCGCCACCTACAATGGCTCCGCAACGCGCCTGCTGGAAAAGAATTCCGGTGAATCAAAGATTGTATTCAGCGGAGGCGAACACGCCTGGGATCTGATTACCCATTATGATCAGGCCGTTTCCACAGGGCTCTATTTGTTTACGGTTGAAGACAAGGATACGGGTGAGATTTCGCAGGGAAAATTTCTGGTGATCAAATAGGGGGGTACTTACAATCTCAAATCCATGAATTCAGGCGCGCAAAGTATTTTTTGCACAATGCAGAAAGAAATTTCGCAACAGATTTTGGCACTCTCAGAACAGCACGGATTCTGTTTCTGAACAGAATCAAATTCCAACAAAAAAAATAGGGCTGGAAATAACTTTCATTAACGGCTTGAACTAAAATATTTTACTCAATCGTGTGCGTTATATTCGGAGAATGTGTTTTGCCAAACAAAATTGTAAGCAGTGTTCCGGCCGGCCGCATATTTTCCAGTTAATCCTTCCAAGAAAGGAGAAACCGGCAGACCCTTTTTCTGTCGAAATTGCATCCGCAAGGGAGGGCTGAAAATAGAGCAGGTGGCTTTGAAATGCAGATAAAGATAACGTTAAGGGAGAAATAAAAACATGAAACAATATCGACTAAACCGGCTCTTCAACCCGAAATCCAACCGCACGACGACCAGCCGGATGGGCTCAGCGGCAACGAGGACTGTGGCCAGATGTTCGC
>CAZMRE010000023.1:0-17102 GCA_964568545.1 uncultured Deferribacteres bacterium
TCGGTAATGAAAATTGAAATTGCCGAAGCCATTTCGGAACTTACAAAAGAGAAAAAAATTGACAGGGAACAACTGGCTGAAATCTTAGAAGGCGTAATGCTTTCAATGATTAAGAAAAAATATGGTACAACTGATAATTTTGAGGTTTTTGTTAATATCGATAAGGGTGAAATAGAAATTTATCAAAACAAAACCATTGTTGAAACGGTTACTGATGAAACAACAGAAGTTGATCTGGAAACGGCTCGGAAGGTGGAGCCGGATCTCGAAATTGGTGACGAATTCCTGGAATTGGTTGATCCGAGAAAATTTGGCAGGAGGCTCATTGCATCAGCGAAACAGAATTTGAGCCAAAAGCTGCGCGATCTGGAAAAGGAAAGTATCTTCGAAGAATATCAGAGTCGGATTGGGGAAATTATCATTGGCGACATTCGGCAAATTAATCGGGACGAAATCTACATTAATATTGACAAAACAGAGGTGGTTCTGCCCAAGGAAGAGCAGATCAAAAATGAGCGCTACCGAAGAGGGGAAAGCATACGTGCGGTTGTCAAGGAAGTTCGTCGGTCAAATAAGGGCCCCGAAATTGTTGTATCCAGAAGGGATCCAAAATTCCTTGTTCGTTTGCTTGAACTGGAAGTACCCGAAATCTACGATGGAATTATCGAGATAAAGGGGGTTGCCAGGGAAGCGGGCGAGCGTGCAAAAATTGCCGTCTATTCAAATGATAAGCGAATTGATGCGGTTGGGGCTTGCGTTGGGATGAAAGGAATCCGAATTCAGGAAATTGTAAGAGAACTGAATAATGAGAAAATCGATGTGATCAATTGGAGCTCTGATTCTCAATTGTTTATCTCAAGAGCACTTAGTCCGGCAAAGGCTTCGTATGTGATTCTAAATGAAGAAGCAAAATCAGCCATTGCGATTGTCCCGGATGAATATATTTCACTGGCCATTGGCCGTGGGGGCGTAAATAGGCGGCTGGCATCGAAACTTACGGGCTACGAAATCGAGACGATCAAGGAAAGCGACTATCAAAGTATGATGAGCCGCGCAAAAGAAGAACTGGATAGCAATCAAATAGATGGTATTGGTAAGGCCGTTTTGGAAAAATTAAGAGAAGTGGAGCTTAAAACTCCAGAAGACGTTTTACGGGCAGGCACAGATAAGCTGGTGGAAATTCCGGGAATCGGTGAAAAAACGGCAGAGAAAATTATTGAATCAGTGAAAAACTATATCGAGAAATAATGGAAGTCGTTGAAGAAAAAACTGTTCAAACAAAAAAGAAAAAACTGAGAGTTTTTCAGGTTGCGAAAGAATTCCACGTTTCGATTGAATCGATCCTGGATTTTTTAAGGGGACAAAAATATTCTGTAAAAAATCAGATGAGTGTCATTACAGATGACATGTTTGCTGATTTGAACAAGAAGTTCGGGAAAGAAAAGACGCCTGTCTCCGCATCTGAACAAGATTATCAAAAGAAGATCCGAGAAAAGCATCAGCAGGAAGAATTACGCAAACAATTTATTACAAAAGAAATTGAAGAGCTGGTAACGGCAACGCCAGGACCGATCGTTCTGGAAACAGAAGAAGAAAAGAAAGCGAAGGCCGAGAAGAAGCGCAAAGAGCGTGAAGCGAGACAAAAAGAAAGAAAGGGGGTTGAAAGGGCTAAATCGGATAAAAGGCGATTAGAGGCAATTCTCGCGACTGAAACTTCTTCAATTGAATCTCATCCTGCTGAAGCAAAAGTTGAACCCTCACGCGAAAAGCCTTCCAAAAAAGAAAAGATTGAGAAAGAAACACTCATAGAGGCAAAAGCGGTTACTGAGGAAAAGGCAAAAAAGACATCGGAAGCCACATCTGAAGCCGGTGCTAAGCCAGAAGAGCCAAAAGTTCGCGTTCATAAAATTTCTAAAGAAGAAAAGAAAAAGAAGGAAGAAGAGAAAACCGGGGCTCAGGCAGAAAAGCCGAAGAAAAAGAAAAAACGCAAAGAACGGCTGAAAGAAGAGGCGGCCAAGAAGGCAAAAGAAAAAGGCAAAAAGAGAAAGAAAAAAGAACCCAAACATAAAATTTCTGCTGAAGAAGTTGAGGCGGCCGTAAAGCGAACAATGGCTGCAATGGAGGAGAAGAGCGGTCGTCCCAAGCATAAAAAGAGGGTTCAGGTAATGGAAGGTGAATCAGAAGAAGCAAATGTAATTCGCGTGAGCGAGTTTATTTCCGTCGGTGAATTGGCCAAGGCAATGGATATTGAGCCAAATGAAGTAATCCGAACGCTGATGAATCTCGGAATGCTTGTATCTATTAATCAGCGGCTCGATATGGATACAATTATTACAGTTGCCGATGAGTTTGGATTTGAGGTTGAGCCCCAGGAGGAGTACGGCACGGATATTTTTGAGGAATTAAATCAGGAAAATGAAGATGAATCCAAGCTGGTGGCCCGTCCTCCGATTGTTACAATTATGGGACACGTTGATCATGGCAAGACCTCTGTACTGGATTACATTCGAAGGAGCAAAATTGTTGCCGGTGAGGTGGGTGGAATTACCCAGCACATTGGCGCTTATGTGGTTGAAGTAGATGGGAAAAAGGTTACCTTTTTGGATACACCCGGCCACGAAGCATTTACGGCCATGCGTGCCCGCGGCGCTCAAGCAACAGATGTTGTGATTTTAATTGTTGCTGCTGACGACAGCGTCATGCCGCAGACCGTCGAGGCAATAAACCATTCCAAGGCTGCTGGTGTTCCTATTATTGTTGCCATCAATAAAATTGACAAACCCAATGCAAACGTTGAACTCGTTAAGAAGCAGTTGGCTGATGCGGGTGTTCTCATTGAGGAATGGGGCGGGTCTTTTCCGTCTGTTGAGATTTCTGCCAAAACCGGACAAAACATCGATCAGCTTCTGGAATTGGTTATTCTTCAAGCGGAACTTCTGGAGCTCAAGGCTAATCCCAATCGTTTGGCAAAGGGAGTCGTTTTGGAATCCCGTCTGGACAGGGGGAAAGGCCCCGTTGCAACCGTTCTGGTTCAAAACGGAACACTGAAAATCGGGGATCCCATAATTGCCGGCCTTCACAGCGGAAAAGTGCGTGCGATGTACGATGAGCGCGGCAGAAAAATTAAAGGTGCGGGACCTTCAACGCCAGCTCAGGTGATCGGCTTTTCAGATATTCCTGAGGCTGGAGATATCATGTATGCCCTGCGGTCTGATCGAGAAGCCAGAGAAATCAGCTTGAAGCGTCAGCAGTTAAAGCGCGAGCAGGATATGAGAAGCAGGGGCCACATGAGCCTTGATGAATTCTCCAAGCGCGTCAGACAAATGAAACTTAAAGAATTAAAGCTTATTGTTAAGGCTGACGTAATGGGTTCGGCAGAGGCTCTAAGCGATGCCCTGATGCGATTGGGCAATGATGAGGTAAGTATCAATATCATTCACAAGAGCGCTGGCGCGATTACCGAAACGGATGTGCTTCTGGCTGCGGCATCGGAAGCTATTATTATTGGATTTCAGGTGCGACCGAATCCAAAAGCCTGGGAAATTGCTCGACACGAGGGGGTGGATATTCGAACCTACTCTATCATTTACGATGCCATTGAAGATGTAAAGCTGGCTCTGGAAGGATTACTGGAACCAGAAAAGAAGGAAGAAATTATTGGGGATGCTGAGGTGCGGCAGATCTTCAGGATTCCAAAAGTGGGGGTAATTGCCGGCTGTTATGTTGTTTCTGGAAAGATTAAGCGAAATGATCGCGTTCGTGTGATCCGCGAGGGGAAGGTTGTCTACGAGGGTGAAATATCTTCCCTGAAACGTTTTAAAGAAGATGCGAGAGAAGTCGCTTCAGGTTACGAGTGCGGTATCGGCGTTGCGGGATTTAATGATATTAAAGAGGGGGATATCCTGGAAACATATCAGATTGTGGAAATTAAAAAAACGCTAAAAAGCAATAATCAATAGGCTTGGCGTCATTAAAGAAAATGGTTGGTTTTTGTCAAATTGATTTATTTGTTCCGGATAGCCATTCGCTGAAAGAAAAACGATTTGCCGTAAAAAGCATCAAAACCCGTATTCGAAATAAATTTAATGTTTCAATATCTGAATTGGATGGGGCGGAGAAGTGGCAGCGGGTTGTGCTGGGAATTGCAATTGTTACAAACGATCACAAGATAGTAGATTCAACATTCACGAAAATAATTCAATTTATCGACGGCGATGGACGGGTGGAAATACTGGATCATTTCGTTGATATATTTTGAGAGAAAAAAATGTCTGTCCAACGTGCTTTGAGGGTGGGGGATCTGTTAAAAGAGGAAATTAGTGAAATCGTTCTGCGCGAAATTAAGGATCCCCGTGTGGGATTTAGTACGATTACCGGGGTTAAAGTAAGCAACGATCTTAAATCGGCGCAAGTTTTTATTTCGATAATGGGCGATGCCCATCAAAAAGAAATCGAAGTAGAGGCTCTTAATCATGCCGAGAATTTTGTGAGAGGTCAGCTTAAAGCCCGGTTAACACTGAAATATATTCCTCATTTGAAATTTGTTTTGGACGAAACCCTGGACTATGCTGAAAATATTGAGCATTTGATTGACAAAATCAAAAAATCCGATCAAGAAAACGATCTATAATTTTGAAAATGGTGAGATTATTCTCATCGACAAGCCAATTGGTTGGACATCTTTTGATGTAGTCAATAAAATCCGGAAGGCATTGCGGATTAAAAAGGTTGGCCATACGGGTACACTGGATCCCTTTGCATCCGGATTATTAATTATTCTCACAGGGAAAAAAACAAAACTGGCATCGGCATTCCAGAATCTACCAAAAAGGTACGAGGGGGTAATTGAACTGGGCGTGGAAACCAACACTCTGGATGTCGATGGAGACGTGCTCAAAATAAAGCCCCTTGCATCCTTCACGCCGGAGGAAATAGAAGCTGCACTTAATGCTTTTAAGGGTGAATCTTTACAAGTGCCGCCAGCTCATTCGGCCGTAAAAATCCAGGGGACACGGGCGTACAAAATGGCTCGCCAGAACCAGCTTATTGAACTGAAACCACGGAAAATCAACATTTATTCGATTCAATTGTTGGAGTATTCCGGGGGCAAGGTGCATTTTAATGTAACTTGCTCAAAAGGAACTTATGTACGGGCATTGGCAAGAGATTTTGCAAAAAATCTGGATACAGTAGGACATTTGAAATCACTGAAGCGGCTTCAAGTTGGAGAATATTCGCTGAAGAATGCCTGGGAGATTGACGAATTTATCGATTGGGTCCTGAGTAAGAGAAAAGCGTCTGAGGACGAAATAGCGGAAAATTAAGTAGAGAAGGACACGAAACCCTTAAATGGATGTATTTTTAGATCTTGAATCTATCCCCAAAAAAGAATTTCCAATTATTACAATCGGGACATTTGATGGCATTCACCTTGGACATCAGAGATTAATTTCGCATTTACTTGAAAAAAAGAAGCGCTACAATGGAACGGCTTTCCTTGTAACATTTGAACCTCATCCACAATTAATCTTGAATAATCGGAACCAGCCTATTTCGATTTTAACAACGTTGGACGAAAAGCTTGAAATTTTACAGGAATTCCCAATTGACGGGGTCATTGTCATTCCGTTTACCAAAGAAATGTCGGAACTTTCAGGACAATTATTCATTAAAAAAATATTAATTGACAAAATTGGCATCAAGGATATTGTTATTGGTTACGATCATGCATTTGGTAAAAACCGATCGGGTAATGTTGAGACGCTAAGAAAAATGAGCAGTGAGTTCGGTTTTCGTGTGAATGTTGTTGAGCCGGTATCTCTGGACGGTCAGGTTGTTAAAAGTACATCAATACGACATGCCTTGCGAGACGGTGATATTTCAAAAGCCACGGCTTTTCTCGGACGCCCGTACCAAATTATTGGTAAGGTTTCCAGAGGAAAGGGCCGTGGGAAGAGCTCTCTTTTCCCCACAGCAAATCTCGAAGTTTCACATCCTCACAAGCTAATTCCAAAAAATGGCGTCTACATTGTGGAGGCCACTTTGGATAGAAAAAAATATCCGGCCATTGCCAATATTGGTGAGCGTCCCACTTTTGGCGAGGGTGATTTAGCAATCGAAGTTTACGTATTTGACTTTCATGAGAATATTTACAATAAAACAATAAAATTATCTGTTTTATCACGAATTCGAGATGAAAAAAAGTTTGATTCGGCAGAAGTATTAAAGAATCAGATAAACAAAGATATTGAAATTGCCAGAAATTATTTTCAATTAAACGAGTGAATGCATGGAGGAATTATGCCTTTATCAAAAGAAAAAAAGAAAGAAATTATGCAGAAATTCGGCTTGCACGAAAAGGACACAGGTTCGGTTGAGGTACGTGTGGCCATGTTAACCCAGCGCATTAACGAACTCACCGAACATTTTCGCACACATCCTAAAGACCACCATTCCCGCAGAGGCTTGTTGAAAATGGTGGGACAGAGAAGGCGTTTATTGAATTATCTAAATCGGCGAGAAATCGATAAATATCGTTCATTAATTAAAGAATTAGGAATCAGACGTTAAAAACGGAGGTAGGATCCATTGATCGAGGTAAAAAATCTGACGAGGTACTACGGACAGAAGCCTGCGATTCAGAATGTTACATTCAATGTCGAGAAAGGTGAAGTTCTCGGTTTTTTGGGTCCGAATGCTGCTGGCAAAACAACCACGATGCGTATTTTAACCTGTTATATGCCGGCAACCAGCGGAACCGCTAATGTCGCAGGTTTTGATGTTTTTGATCAGTCGATGGAGGTGCGTAAGCGGATCGGCTATCTGCCCGAAAATCCACCCCTTTATCCGGAAATGACGGTGGAATCCTATTTGAAATTTGTGGGGAAAATCAAGGGAGTTGATTCTAAAGACCTTAAAAAACGCGTGGAAACGGTAATGGATCTGGTGAACATTGATAATGTTCACAATACTATTATCGGCAAATTGTCAAAGGGATACCGTCAGCGTGTGGGGTTGGCTCAGGCATTGGTTCACGATCCGGAAGTGCTTATTCTGGATGAGCCAACCGTGGGACTTGATCCCAAACAGATTATTGATGTGCGAAAATTGATCAAAAACCTTGGGGGTAACCGCACAATTATTTTAAGTACACATATTCTCCCAGAAGTCAGCCAGACATGCAGCCGCGTAGTCATCATTAATGAAGGGCAGGTAGTTGCCGAAGATACGCCCGAAAATTTGACCCGAAGGCTTCAAGGAAATGAAAAAATTTATGTGGAAGTCGAGGGACCGGCTGAAGTAATTGAAAAGGAACTTCAGTCCCTGGATATTGTTTCTTCAGTTGTTCGCGAGAAAAAAACGAACGAAAAAGTATCATTCATTGTGGAGAGTATCCCGAACCGGGATATTCGTAAAGATATCGCCAAAACAATCGTACAAAAAGGTTGGGGTCTCTTTGAGATGAGACCGGTAGGAATGAGCCTTGAAGAGGTATTTCTGCGCCTAACTACGAAAGAAGAGGAGGTGGTGTTCTCGTGAAAAGCTATTTAGCGATAACAGACCGCGAGCTAAAATCGTATTTTGTATCTCCCATAGCGTACATAGTTATTGCTCTGTTTATTCTTATTACAGGCATATTTTTCTATTTGATTATTTCAAATTTTGTTGAACTGAGCTTTCGTTACACTATGCAGGCTCAATACTACCGAATGGCTCCGCCTAAATTAAACGTTAATAGTATGGCCATTCGTCCATTGTTACACAATATCAGTTTATTTGCGCTTTTTTGGTTGCCGTTGTTAACTATGCGGTTAATTGCCGAAGAAAAGAAAACGGGAACCATTGAGCTCATTTTCACATCGCCGGTGAGAACTATCGAAACGGTAATGGCCAAGTTTACGGCCAGCACTACACTTTTTGTTGTCATGTTGGTTCTCACATTTCTCTATATGGTTTCACTTTTCTTTTTTGGAAATCCCGAACTGGGTCCCATTCTATCCGGCTATTTAGGGCTCCTGTTGATTGGCATGAGTTACATTGCTTTTGGTTTATTTTTTTCGTCGATCACCGATAATCAGATTATTGCGGCTGTGGCCACATTCGCCTTTATTCTCTTTTTCTGGGCCATCGGCTGGATGTCCGGATTCGTAAGCCCCGGATTGGGATCCTTTCTGGACAAGCTTTCGCTTATTAATCACTTCGATGACTTTGCGAAAGGTGTAATCGATTTGGGTAACATTGTTTATTATTTGAGTTTCACGTTTTTTGGAATTTTTCTGACGTACATTTCCCTGGAATCCAAAAAATGGAGGTTGTGAAAGAATGAAACGGCTTGTGGATTATTCGGGTATTTTAGGGCTTTTGCTGCTTGTCGTCGGAGGCTTTATCTATGTGATAACAACAACCTCGTCTTGGTTGATTACCACATTGCTCATTCTTGGTGCGCTTCTTTTGCTGGTTTACATTATTGGAAACCTTGGGAATATTCAAAATTATTTTTCGAAGCGTTCAACCAAATATAGCACAAATGCAATCGTAACCTCGCTAATTGTCCTGGCTATCTTATTGTTGGTTAATTTTGTAGCTTTCCGGCACACGTATCGAATTGATACCACGGCAAATCACCAATACAGTCTTTCGGAACAAACCCAAAAAATTCTGAAGCATTTGAAGAAAGATGTACACGTAATTGGCTTTTTTAAATCAGAAGAAAATCAACGGGCAAAAGATCTTTTTGATGAATATGCCCATTTGTCTTCCAAATTTTCGTACGAATTGGTCGATCCCGACAAGCATCCAGCAATTGCCAAGAAATACGGGCGAATTACTTATGGGACAATCATTGTAGAAGGACCGTCAAAGGTCGAACGTATTCAGAAAACCACCGAAGAAGAGCTGACAAATGCCATTATCAAAGTGACCCGCAAGGGCAAGAAATGGATTTACTTTTTGGAGGGTCATGGTGAACACGACATCGGTCAGGAGATGGCAGGCGAAATGGGACGTTCGGGAATGGCGATGGCCAAAAAGGCCCTAATAAATCAGTACTACGGCGTGAAAAAATTAATGTTGGTAACGGCAAAAAAAATCCCTGAAGATTGCTCCGTTTTGGTGATTGCTGGACCCCAAACGAATCTTCTTCAAACGGAAACCATCACTATTAACAATTACTTGAAAAAGGGTGGAAATGTACTGGCAATGATTGACCCATCCCCCTCGGCAAGTTTGGCAGATCTTCTATCGCAGTGGGGCATTTTGCCGGATAATGATGTGGTGCTGGATGTGTCGGGTGTTGGACAATTATTTGGTGCAGGTCCCGCCATTCCCGTGATAAACACATATGGTAATCACATGATTACAAAAGATCTAAAGCGCATGATCACGGCATTTCCTCTGGCCCGCTCGCTTTCGAAAGATAAAAATGGAGAAAAAAAATCAGATCTTAAAATTGTTGATTTGTTGAAAACAGGTGCCAATAGTTGGGGTGAAATGAATCTTTCACTATTTGAGAATCAAAAGAAAGCAGGCTACAATGCCGGTGTGGATAAAAAGGGACCGCTGACGCTTGGAATGGTTGTTACCAAAGACGTGAGGGATTCCACATCAACAGCCCCGAGCAAAAAGAAAAGCCGGCTGGTTGTTTATGGCGATTCGGACTTTGCCACCAATGCCTGGTTTCATTTTCAAAAGAATGGCGATCTTTTCTTGAATTCCGTAAACTGGCTGGCTGAAGAAGAAGATTTAGTAGCCATTCGCCCGAGAAGTCCTGAGGACAGGCGAATCAATTTAACAAAGGCCCAATCGAAGCTTATTTTCTGGGTAGGTGTTGTCCTATTTCCGTTAGTGATTGTTTTGCTTGGCGTTGGTGTTTATACCAAGCGGCGGTAGAGAAAAGGAGGAAACGGATAAAAAATGAAAACTAAAAATACACTCATATTGCTGGCTATTCTCATTGCTATTTTCGCCTATGTGTATTTTTATGAAATAAAGGGGGGCGAAGAGCGCAAAAAGGAAAAGGAAACAGCGGCGCAATTGGTACCCATCAAAAAGGAGGATGTCACAGGGGTTATTCTGAAACGTCTTGCAAAAGGCGTCATAATCCATGCAAGGAAAGCAGATAATGGATGGAAAATTATTGAACCCATCCAAACAGACGGGGATCGGTTTGCAATAGAAGGAATCATTAATTCAGTGGTTACTTCCAAGATAAACCGCGTGGTAGCTCAAGACACGACATCCCTGCAGGATTTTGGTCTAAAACCTCCCGAAGGAATTATTGTTCTTATGACAAAGTCGGGCAAAAAAGACACGCTTTTTGTGGGAAGCAAAAACCCCACCGGTTCCTTTTTGTTTGTCCGCAGAGATCACCAACCAAAGGTTGAGTTGACATCCACGTCAATGTCCTACGAGGTTTCCAAAAATCTTTTTGATTTCAGGGACAAGACAGTCCTTAAATTTGAGAAAGAGAATGTTGACAAGCTGGATTTAAAGGTACCCAAAGGCCATTATGTGGTAGAAAAAACGGGAAAATCCTGGATGATACGGTCTCCCGTTCACAAAAAAGCTGATCAAACAGAGGTTGAAAAACTTCTGAATAAGGTTAAGAATGCCCGAGTCCGCAAATTTGTTGTTGAAAATGCAGCGTCTTTGGCAAAGTATGGGCTTTTGCATCCTAAATATGTCTTTACTGTTTTTCTAAAACCCAACCAGTCTAAAAAGACTTTACTGATAGGCAAAAAAGAAGATAAAGACACTGTGTACGCAAAGGATGATTCGCGCAATCCAATTATGAGCATTCCCAAGATTGTTCCCGAGGGACTTAACATCTCACTGTATGATTTGCGGGACAAAAAGATTCTTAATTTTAAGCGGGATAATTTGTCTAAGGTCGAATTGATTTATCCCGATTCAACAATTATTTGCCAAAAAGATACCTCAAACAATTGGATGATAACCTTTCCGGATTCGGCAAAAACAAAAAGCTGGAAGATTAGCAGTTTATTGTCCGGTTTAAAAGATCTCAAAGCAAAGGAATTCCCGGGGGAAGGGAAAATCCTATTTGCACGCGCCGGTTTAAAAAAGCCCCGGTTACAAGTTCGCCTGTATGATAAGGACCGTAAATTTGTGGAATCGTTACTTATTGGCAAAAATTATGATTCAAAAAAAACGTATGTTACAAATAAACAAAAAGAAGAAATATTCGGCGTTTCCACTGACGACCTAAAAAATATTCGGGTCAGAGTAAAGGATTTAAGAGCCGATTAATTAGAATTGGAGGCTTATTTAATGGTAGTTCGTAAAGAGATTGAATTAGGGGGGCGAAAACTCCTTATCGAAACAGGCAAAATGGCTCGACAGGCCGATGGGGCCGTGTGGGTACAGTACGGAGAAACGGCGATTCTTGCCACGGCTGTCTCATCAGACAAACCTGTCACAGGGACGGATTTCATGCCGCTTTCGGTAGAATATCGTGAACGCGCCTATGCGGCCGGTAAAATTCCCGGTGGATTTTTTAAGAGAGAAGGAAAACCCAGCGAAAAAGAAATTGTCAGTGCACGACTGACAGACCGACCTATTCGGCCCCTTTTTCCTGATGATTATCGAAACGAAGTTCAGGTTGTTGTGTATGTGCTTTCGGCCGATCAGGAAAATGACGCAGATATCCTGGGACCCATTGGGGCTTCTGCGGCATTGTCAATTTCTGATATTCCTTTTCTGGGCCCTATCGCTTCCGTGCGTGTTGGAAAGGTTGACGGAGATTTCATTATTAATCCAACATTTGCACAATTGGAAGAGAGTGCACTGGATGTTGTTATCGCTGGTTCTTCTGATTCAATTGCGATGGTAGAAGGGTGGTCCAATGAAATTTCTGAAGAAGACATGCTTCAGGCCCTTGAATTTGGACATGAAGCAATTAAGACAATCGTGCAGCTTCAGGAAGAATTGGTAAAAGAGGTTGGAAAACCGAAACGGAGCTACGAACCCGCTGTTATCCCAGAAGAGTTGCAAAAAGAGGTTAGAGATCGCTCTGAGTCTCAAATGCATGAGATTGTGGAGATTTCTGAAAAGAAGCAAAGAAGTTCTGCAATCAAGGCTCTGGTTGAGGAAATTGCTGAGGCCTTATCGGAATCGTACCCGGATTCATCGGGCATGATCGCATCCGTTATTGGTGACATCGAAAAAGAAATAATGCGGAAGAATATTCTGGAGCAGGGCAAGCGTCTGGATGGGCGCTCAGTGAGGGATATTCGCCCTATTACCTGCGAAATCGGAATAATTCCGAGGGCACATGGCTCGGCATTGTTTACCCGCGGCCAAACGCAAAGCCTTTCAGCAACAACACTTGGCACCAAAATGGATGAGCAAAAAATTGAGGGGCTTGAAGGTGGTTCATGGAAACGATACATGCTTCATTACAATTTTCCTCCCTTTTCCGTTGGTGAAGTGAAGCCCATGCGCGGACCTGGCAGGCGCGAAATTGGCCATGGCCAGTTGGCAGAACGGGCACTAAAACCGGTCATTCCTGATGACACCGAGTTTCCGTACACAATTCGAATTGTTTCGGATATTATGGAATCAAATGGTTCCTCATCAATGGCAACGGTTTGTGCTGGATCACTCTCGCTGATGGACGCGGGTGTTCCCGTAAAAGCTGCTGTCGCCGGTATTGCCATGGGACTGATTAAAGAAGATGACAAACTTGCTATTTTGACGGATATTCTTGGTGATGAAGATCATATGGGCGACATGGATTTTAAGGTTGCCGGTACGTCAAATGGTGTTACCGCTTTTCAAATGGATATCAAGATAAAAGGAATTTCATTTGAGATAATGCGTGAGGCTCTCCAGCAGGCAAAGGATGCCCGATTGCGGATTCTGGAAATCATGAATGAAACCATCGATCGTCCAAGGGAAGCTATATCCAAATATGCTCCGCGAATCATGTCCATTCAAGTCCCGGTTGATACCATCGGATCAATTATTGGCCCTGGAGGCAAAACGATTCGCGAAATTATCGATAAGACAGGTGTTACAATTGATATTAATGACGACGGTACCGTCACCATTGCTTCTGCAGATATGAAAGCAGCCGAAGAAGCCAAACGTATTGTGCAATCCTATTCAGAGGTTCCTGAAGAAGGAAAAGTTTACAAGGGCAAGGTTAAGAAGATTCTTAATTTTGGAGCGATTGTCGAAATCCTTCCGGGTAAAGAAGGGCTTCTTCATATATCCGAATTGGAATATCGCCGTGTGAATAAGGTGGAGGATATTCTTCATGTTGGGGATGAAGTAGAGGTAAAGCTTCTGAGGGTTGAAAGGGATGGAAAACTGGACCTCAGCCGAAAAGCACTCCTGGAAAAGCCCGAAGGCTACGTTGAGCCTCAACGTCATGCATTTAAATCAGGTAATGGCCAACGGCGCAGAAGCGATGTAAACCGAAATCTCAAGAGACGCTAATTTGTTTTCTGATAGCAAGAATGTAAACGAAGGTTCCCTTTACCGAAAATCTGTTCTCCCTAACGGAATTCGGATTGTTTCTGAAAAAATCCCCTATGTTCGGTCAGTCTCAATTGGTGTATGGATTGAGGCTGGCACTAGGGATGAGCTATCAGAGAAAAATGGTATCGCTCATTTCCTCGAACACATGGTTTTTAAGGGAACAAAAACCAGAACGCCCTTTGAACTAGCCGACACCTTGGAGGCTTTGGGCGGAGCCCTCAATGCATTTACAAGCAAGGAACTAACATCCTTTTATGCTCATGTGATTGACGAACACCTTGAAATTGCTATCGATATTCTGGCGGATCTTTTGAATAATCCATTATTTGATTCAAGGGAATTGGAAAAGGAAAAAAATGTTGTGATTGAAGAGATCAAGGACCTGGAGGATGCGCCTGATGATCTCATTTTCGACTATTTTTTTGATGATCTATTTTCACCCCATCCCTTAAGTCTTCCCACGTTGGGGAAGAAAGAGATTGTACAAAATTTTGATCGTAATGATTTAATCTCTTTTAAGCAGAAAAATTATACTTCCAACCGAATTGTTATTGCGGCTGCTGGAAATATTGAACATCAGCAATTGGTAGACCTTTCAGGAAAGTATTTTTCGGAAAGTCATTCGTTCAGCAAAAGAAATTTCTCGACGCTTCCTCCGAAAAAACCCATTCGCAAAGAAAGAAGCTGTCGAGCACAACAGGCTCATGTTTGTATTGGTTGTCAAACAATTCCTTACTCATCTCCCGAGAAGTATCCTCTTCTACTGGCCAATACGATTCTTGGAACGGGCATGAGTTCGCGCCTATTTCAAACACTTCGAGAAAAGTATGGCCTGGTTTATTCTGTTTTCTCTTTTACTGATTTTTTTGTGGATACAGGGGTATTTGGCGTTTATTTTGCGACAGATGACAAGAAAATTGATCAATCGATTGAATTGATTAACAAGGAGTTCCACAAATTATTAAACAAGCAGCTTCAAGAAGATGAACTGACCAAACGGCAATCTCAATTAAAGGGAAATCTTTTGCTTGGTCTTGAATCTACATCAAATCGGATGGAGCGCCTTGCGAAAATGGAAATCTATTCTCATGGATTTCACACACTGGATGATGTCATTCGGTCAATTAATCAGGTAAAATTGGAAGATATTTTTACCATTGCGGCTCATTATTTTCATCCAGATAAACTGCATCAAACGATAATTAGACCAACATAGAAAACTAAATATGGAAGGAATTGAAAAATGATTATAGGTGTGCCAAAGGAAATCAAACCCGATGAATATCGTGTTTCAATGCTTCCGGTTGGTGTTGAAACGCTGCGCAAAAATGGTCACACGGTTTTGATTGAAAAATCAGCAGGGGAGGGAAGTGGATTTTCGGATGACGATTACAAACATGCTGGTGCAGAAATCCTTGACTCTCCTGAAGAAGTTTATTCTGAAGCCGATATGATTGTCAAGGTAAAAGAACCACTGTCCACGGAATACAAACTTATTAAGGAGGATCAAATTCTTTTTACCTATTTTCATTTTGCGGCATCTGAGGAATTGACC
This sequence comes from uncultured Deferribacteres bacterium, assembly GCA_964568545.1. Classification (GTDB taxonomy): domain Bacteria; phylum Zhuqueibacterota; class JdFR-76; order JdFR-76; family BMS3Abin05; genus BMS3Abin05. Next base: position 15,056 of record CAZMRE010000023.1, read on the forward strand.
AAGGCTATTTTGGAAACCAATGCCATTGCAGTGGCTTATGAAACGGTTGAATTGCCTGATCGCTCTTTACCTCTGTTGATTCCGATGAGCGAAGTAGCCGGTCGAATGTCCATTCAGGAGGGTGCAAAATATTTGGAAAAGAGGATGGGGGGTAGGGGAGTGCTTTTGGCAGGTGTTCCAGGTGTGGAGCCCGCAACGGTCGTCGTATTAGGTGGTGGAGTGGTTGGTACAAATGCAGCAAAAATGGCAGCCGGACTTGGAGCCAATGTTTTCATTCTGGATATTAATCTCGATCGTCTTCGCTATCTTGATGACGTGATGCCAAAAAATGTATCGACGCTCGTGTCAAACCTGTACAATATTCGAGATATGCTAAGTAGAGCCGATTTGCTGATTGGAGCGGTATTAATTCCGGGAGCAAAGGCACCCAAATTGGTTACCCGCGATATGCTGAAATTGATGAAACCGCGCTCGGTGCTGGTGGATGTGGCAATTGATCAGGGAGGCTGCATCGAAACCGTTCACCCAACTACGCATCATGATCCAATTTACATAATTGACAATGTTATTCATTACAGTGTTGCCAATATGCCCGGCGCTGTGCCGCGAACATCAACAATTGCCTTAACAAATGCCACATTGCCCTACGCGGTTAAATTGGCAAATAAGGGAATTGATGCAATCCGAGAAGATGATGCTCTTAAAAAAGGTCTTAACATTTTTAAAGGCAATGTGACGTACAAAAATGTGGCGGATGCCTTTAAGTTATCTTATATTCCGGTAAATGAAGTCCTATAAAAAAACGTATCGCAATGTCTACATCTTAACCTATCATCATGTTTGTAGTCAGTGGCTGCCAAGTGCCGCTCGCGTCACACAGGCCCAGTTTAAAAGGCACATCCAGGTCCTTAAGGACATGGATGTGCAATTTTTTTCTGTGGATTATTTGAAATATTTGCCGGAAAAATCGCAGAAAAAACGAGTGGCTATTACATTTGATGACGGGTTTTCCTGTATTTACAGAAATGCATTTCCAATTTTGCAAAAAGAGAATATTCCAGCAACGATTTTTTTGGTAACAGATTTTATTGGAAAAGAGAGTACCTGGGACGTCAATTTTGGAAATCATAGGCCAAAGCACCTCTCGTGGCGGGAAATACTGGAGATGAAAAAATATGGGTTATCCTTTGGCTCCCATACACATAGGCATATTGATCTTGCAGGAAGCTCCAAAAGCGAAATCAGTAAAGATTTAAGCCAATCAAAATCCTTGCTGGAGAATAAGTTAGGTAATTCAATTCATTCATTGGCTTATCCATTTGGGCGTTTTTCTGGAAGCACAAAGGATATTTTAAGGGAACTCAATTTCAAGGAGGCTTTTTCGCTGTATCCGAAATCCGATTTTTCAGATTTTTTTCAAATTCCCAGGTTTGGGGTTTATCTATTTGATAATGAAATATTTCTAAGAGCCAAGCTGGAAGAAAACTGGCTTGCGCCTATTGAAAAACCTAAGCTCAAAATTATTAACCTTTTGTCAGGAGGAACAATTTTAGCCAAAAAAATGTTTTAAAAAAAACTCTTGATATTTTGATAAAAATTTATTATTCTATTATCGCTTACTAAAAAATTATATGAAAAATAGGCCTATTAAAAAGCTATATTATTCAATTGGCGAAGTCAGCGAGCTCACAAATTTGAAGCAACATGTACTTCGCTATTGGGAAACAGAATTTCCCGAATTAAGCCCGTCCAAAAACCGGGCCGGTAATAGAATATACCGCCCGAAAGAATTGGACATGATTTTTAAAATAAAGAAACTCCTTTACGAAGAGCATTATACGATTCAGGGGGCTCGAGAAAAGATTAAATTGCTTGGAGCACAGCAAAATACGAAAATTGTCTCAATCAGTCCTGAAAGAATGCAGAAAATTCAGGAACTTGCAAGTCAATTGCGTGAAGATCTTCTCGAAATACAAAAAATACTTGATTCAAATCGGGGCGTAGCGCAGTCCGGTTAGCGCACTTGACTGGGGGTCAAGGGGTCGGA